>LADV01000327.1 GCA_000961805.1 Peptococcaceae bacterium BRH_c23
GAGTTTGCAACTATAACCTAGCCTCCACCCTGGTTTCAAAAATTATAACCTATTAACTCTATTTCACTGTGCTAATTTTATTTATAGAATTCACTATTATATTTCTTGGTTAATTCTGATATTTTACCCATGACCGCTTTCCCGTCAATGCTTTTCTTGTTCAATACCTCAGCATACTGGCCCTGTAACGGCTTGAGTTTCTCATTCCAACGTGCACTTTCTTCAGCAGAGAGCGTAATCAATTGATTGCCCTTGGTAACGGCAAAATCAAGACCGAGTTGATTTTCTCCCTTTGCTCCATCTTTTCCATCCCACATTGTTGAAGCAGTCGCAAATACTTCCTCGTTCACTTTAGTAATAGCATCTTGAATCTCTTTGGGGAAGGAATCCCATACCTTTTTATTCATAGTGGCATAATGAACAGTATTATACAACATATCGACGCCCGAGGTGACGTACCTCTATACCTTTCACTGCAGCTAGGAGCGATACCCCCGCCCATTGAACCTGCGCCCAAAACACCGATTTTTAATGTCATTGTAATCCCCTCCATCTAATTTGTTATTTTAGTATTGTTAATTATGTCTCGCGATCCATTCGCTCAACCCATTCCAACTTTCCTGAAATATCTCGTGAGGCATGAGTTTTACGTTATTGATCACCGGCTTAAAATCCATCAGACGCAAAACATCATGTTCCAAGTCTATCCCTGGAGCAATTTCCAGCAACTCGAGACCGCTATCCGTCAATTCAAAGACAGCCCGTTCAGTCACATAGATCACCTGTTGCCGGATACTTCTTGAATAATCACCGCTAAAGGTGATTTGTTCCACAGCTTCAATAAACTTTTTCATAGTCCCTTCCCGTTTGATGTTAAGTTTGCCGCCCAGAACTTCAACCTCTAAACCGTTAGCCGTAAACGTCCCACAAAACACCACACGCTTCGCGCTTTGTGTGATATTAATAAATCCACCGGGCCCCGCTACCTTATTATGAAATTTACTGACGTTAACATTTCCTTTTTTATCCGTTTGGGCAAGTCCCAAGAAGGCCACATCGATGCCGCCACCATCGTAGAAATCAAATTGGTAAGGCTGCTCCAGAATCGCTTCTGGATTGATGGCATTGGCAAAATCAAGTCCCGAAGCCAGCACCCCGCCAATGCCGCCGCCCTCGCTCGTTAGGGTAATCTTGTCGAAAACCTTTTCTTCTGCAGCGACGGCGGATATGCCTTCCGGCATGCCAATACCAATATTGACGATGTCATGATCTCTCAATTCAATGGCCGCTCTCCTGCAAATGATCTTACGTTCGCTCAATGACATAGCGGGAATGGATTCCACCGGGATTTTTAAGTCGCCGCAAAAAACGGGATTAAAATAGGTTCCTTGGGTTTGATAACTATTTTCTGGCTTGGCCACATACACATAATCCACCATGATTCCCGGCACACGAACTTTTTTGGGATGCAAGGTGCCAGCCTTAGCCACGTATTCAACCTGAGCGATGACAATACCCCCGCAAGCTTTGGCCGCTTGGGCCACGGACAGGGTTTCAACAAGGATGCCATCCTTTTCGATGGAGATATTTCCATGCTCATCGGCTGTTGTCCCCCGGATGATGGCTATATCGACCTTAGGTGTTTTGTAACGCAACCATTCCTCGTTGTCGATGACCATGACTTCCACCAGATCTTCCTTGGTCTTGGTCAGAGCGTTGATTTTTCCGCCTTCCAGTCGGGGATCGACAAAAGTTCCTAAGCCTACCTTGGTAATGACGCCGGGGCGCCGCCCGGCAATTTCCCGGGGCATAATGGCCAGTACGCCTTGAGGTAAGCTGTACCCTTCAATGTCATTCGACATCAGCATTTTACCGATTTCCGGTCCGCTAGCGCCAAAGTGACCGCAGACAATTCGCTTAACCAAGCCTTTGTGGGCAAAATGAGCGATGCCTTTGTTATTGCTATTTCCGGTTCCGGTGGAGTGATAGATGGTTAAATCCCTCGGATTGCCGGTTTCTAGAAAACTCTTTTCGATTTCGATAGCGATCTCTTCGGCAAATCCAGCGAGCCCAAAACCACACGTATAGATGGTTGTCCCTTTAGAAATCAGCTCAGAAATCTCGTTGGACTTGATAAACTTTTTCATATATATAATCATTCCTTTAGCTTCGCTCAAGGCACAAAACGTAATGAAATACGTTGGCTTTTAACGGATTTTTTATTATTCTAAACTCCTAGGGATAACAATTAACTACAAATCACGCGGAGGTGAGTGGGCTGCTCCAACATGGAGTGACCGCATGTATATATGTGTAGATTGTCTTTCCGTGAGTAGACAAGGCCGTCACCGACCTTGCCCCCCTCTTTGAACTGTACGTGCGCAATTAACGCATACGGCTCTCCAACAACTTTACAAATAGTTTGCAGTTAGGTTTACGTAAATCTTTGGTTTCACTATCGGGAAAGTTTTCATCAATCCGTCTCGAAATGCATCCCCGTATAGCTTTTCCTTTGGATTCTACGATTCAACCACTTGAACAATAGATTGACAACCATAAATTGGAATACTGCAATGCCTTTAAAATTATCTGTGACTCCGTAGTAGTGATAGTGCCCGAGCAGTGATTGATTTACTCTGTCAATTATGTCTTTAACAGCCCAATCCCGATGCTCTTTTAGCCACAGATTTAGCATTCTCAATTTTGCTGTAGTCTTCTTGCGACACGATTTCACCTTGACACGGAAGAATTTCTTCTTTGTATCCATGCTGCAAAAGAAAGTGAAACCTAGAAAATCAAACGTTTCGGGTTTTCCCTCGCCTCGCGCAGCTCGGTTCTTTACTGCAACTCTGCCGAATTCCAATAAGCATGTCTTTTCATCTGCTAATTTAAGACCGAACTTCGCAAATCGAATCGGCAGTTCCTGATAGAACTTTTCTGCATCCTCTTTGTATTGGAAGCAGCATACAAAATCATCGCAGTAGCGGATAATGTATGCGTCACCGCGACACTCGCTCTTCACCTTTATGGCAAACCACGTGTCAAGAACATAGTGCAGATAGATATTTGCATAAGTGGGCGAAGAAGCCGACCCCTGTGGGCTACCGACCTCATGTTCCAGCACCTTTCCCCCGTCTAACACATCCGCTTTCAGCATCTTCCTGATAAGGTCGATAAACTTCCTGTCGGCTATGTCATGTTCGAGAAATCGAATCATCACTCATGGTCGATGGTGTCAAAGAATGACCGAATATCAGCCTCGACTACATACCTGACGTTCTTGCGGATACATCCTATCAACTTTTTACCGCCTGATGACAGTTCTTTCCCGGTCGAAATCCATAGGAGAATTCATAGAACTTCGGCTCATATATTGCGGATAGAATTTCGGCAACACGGTTTTCCACCAACTTGTCCTCGTAGCAAGAGATTCCCAAGGGCCTCTTGTTGCTACCACCTGGTGGCATTTGACCGGCAAAGGCTTCGTTGATTTGGTAAACGTCGATTTGCTCTTTCGTCAGGCCTGTCTTTTTAAGGAGCTTTTCGATCGCATAGACTGGACCAAGGCCCATGACGTTAGGGTCGAGGCCGGCTACCGCATAATCGACAATCTCAGCTAGGGGTTCGATTTGCAGTTCCTTCGCCTTTTCTTCACTCATCAGGACCAACGCAGCTCCGCAATCATTTAAGCCTGAGGCATTGCCCGCTGTCACGGTGCCTTCCTTGTCGAATACAGGCTTCATCTGCGCCAGGCCTTCCATGGTGGTATCAGGCTTAAGGTGTTCGTCTCTCTCAATCAGCGTCACCTTGCCTTTTCTATCCTTTAATTCTACGGGAACGATCTCGCGCTGGTAACGGTCTCTTTCCATAGCTGCTTTGGCTTTCATCTGGCTGTCAAAGGCAAACTGGTCGGAATCCTCTCTGGGTATCCCGCACTGCCTGACAACGTTTTCCGCAGTATTGCCCATATGCATCTTGGGGTATTGAGGATAAGGCTGTGCTTTGTAATGATAAGTGGTGTTGGCATCAGTTTATTTAATAAGAATTTGCAGTTAGTGTGATCACACCAATATTTGTTGCAATCCCCATGCCAAACTATTCAATGCTCAGTAATATTTTCTATTTTTTCCATAGCAACCATTTATCTAGTAAAAAGGGGCTTGTGAAAATTTAACTGGATAATCCTTCGAAAATTCATTCGATTCTAGCATCGATACAAATTAAAAAGTCGCAAAATGTAGACAAATACTGTCGACTATTTGCGACTTGTCTATTTTTTGCGACGTAATTGTCAAAAACTCGGCACATAGAAATGCCCATTTAGAACTGGGATAATAACCTCAAGACTAATTGAGGAGGAATTATCCCAGGACCAGACGTCAGCTGGTAAGCGCTTACCGTGCTTCCGGCCAAACGGCTGCTGCATGGTGCTCAGAAAACAACCTAAGCATCAATACACTCCGATACTGGTTGACCAAGTGCAACCGCGAAGACAAAGCTGACCTTAAACAAGAAACCTTTATTGAGTTGAAGCAAACGTCCGTCAAGGAAGTTCCGATCATTGTTAAGATCGGACCGATTTCCATCGAGCTGTATTCGGTCTTTCAAGCTGCGACTCTTCGTGAGGTCATTGCTGCTATTCGTCCCTTATGAGCTTGAACGCTGCCGGTCTCAGAATATTTCTTTCCTGCAAACCCTGCGATATGCGAAAAAGCATTGAAGGTCTTTCTACATTGGTCCAGACACAGTTACAGTTGGATCCTTTCGAAAACTGTTTTTACGTGTTCTGTAACCGAGCCTGTGACAAGTGTAAAATCCTTCATTGGTCCAATAATGGTTGGTGGTTGTACTACCGCAAATTGGGCAGTGGCGTCTTTCGCTGAGGGTCTTATTCCTGTAGCCCACATCAGACCGATTGCGGTTGGGATTGTAAGGCATCTCAACCCATCAGGGAATCCTGGGTATTATGCGTTTGTTGAAGTGCTTTCCGGTTGTAAAGTGATAGTATGCATGAAGAGCAGCTTGTATTGTCCTAAGAGTTGAAGTTAGAGGTAAGCCCGCCGTATATTCTACAATTAGCTTTCTTAGTTGCTCTTCATCGGAAAGAAGGTACGTTGAGTTGAGGGAGTTGAGAAAGCAGGATACCCGACTTGTATAGACTTCAAGAACCCGTTTGGTATAATTGTTTGTCATAAGGTGACTCTCAAAGTCTGACAAACTTGATGTTTCGTACTCTTTACGGCTCATATTATCTACTCCTTTTTGCTTTATATAGTATCAAAAAAGGATGATAGATGTTATGTGCCGAATATCTGAACAAAACCTACCAGAACAGACTCCTTAACCCTGATTCAGCACATAACCAAACTCGGCACATAATTGCGGAACAGATGCCGAATACAGATTTCAACCAATCCCCGGAACTGATTGAAAAGTTTGTTCCTTGGTCGAAAGAGCTACCAGCTAACTGCATCAAAACTAAAAAATAGAACTCATGTCCAACCTTAGGGTTGGGCTTTTTCTTTGCTTACGTGCGTAGGATTTGGCAATTACGTTTGTTTTGCTTTTTTCTGATTGTTTAGAATTTAATGGTTAGCTTTCTTTTTCACCTATCCTTTCAATATTCAGGCTCTGCATTTTTCGATAAAGCATGCTACGGTGAAGTCCCAACCGCTCCGCTGCACCGAGGACTTTCCATTCACATTCCTCCAGCACCTTGAGGATATATTCCTTTTCCACCTTTTTTAGCAGTGATTTTAAATCTCCGTGATGATCCTGGGCAACCGATAGGTGGGGTGCTTTATCTATCTCCGAATCCGGGTATCGCGCATCTATTGGATCGTTAAGCTCTAGTTCTCCTGCAGACAAGGTGACGACCATTCGTTCGATCATATTTTTTAGTTCTCTAATATTGCCCGGCCAGTTGTAGTTCAAGAATTTATCCATAAGACCTTGCTGTAAGACGGCATCCGTCCCATACTTGTTGTTAAATGATGCTAAAAAAAGGCCAGCCAGGGCCACAATATCCTCTTTGCGCTCCCTAAGTGGCGGAATTCGCACCGTTAAAACATTGAGTCGATAATACAGGTCGGCACGGAAGGTTCCCTGCAAAACTTTCTTCTCCAAATCCTTATTGGTAGCTGCGATGAGCCTCACATCCGTCGTGAGGATGGTCGTTCCCCCTATGCGGTTATATTGCTTATTTTCTAATACCCTTAAGAACTTGGACTGTATATCTAAAGGCATTTCTCCTATTTCATCCAGTAAAAGTGTTCCACGTTCGGCCATTTCAAAAAAGCCCGGCTTGCCTTTTTGCAACGCTCCGGAGAAGGCCCCCTTATCGTAGCCAAAAAACTCGGATTCCATCAGCTCTTTAGGGACCGCTGCGCAGTTCACCGGTATAAACGGCTCATTGGATCGGTTGCTGTTTTCATGAATAACCCGGGATAAGACCTCTTTTCCGGTTCCCGATTCACCCAGCAAAAGCACCGTGGTGTTCGTTCTGCCTGCGATAGCTAGGTAGGCCAAAATTTTTTTCATCTGTGGACTCTCAGCGATAATCTTCGAATCCGAATTAAGAGAACTGATATACTTGAGTGTCGAGAGATATTTGGTCGCATTGGCCCGTTCTTTTTTCAACTCAGCAGCGTATTTATCGATCATGCTTTCAGCCTGAACATTGGTGATGGTCATGATGACGTTGTTATTTTCGTCAAAAATCGGGTTAGATGTGGATACCACAATATTTTGGCTTTTCGTATGAACCAAACCGGTTTCTTGTTTTTTGCTTTCGATACTCCTCATTATGATTGATCGGTCGTAGACCCCATTTTTAACCAAATCAGAGGCATTCATGCCCACTAATTCTTTATGAGGCACACCCATGTATACGCTTGCTGATTGATTGACGAATAAAAATTTTGCGTGATTATCTGTAACGATAATACCATCATGGGAAACGTCAAAAACCTTAATCAGTTGCTCAAAAGAAATCAATGATTCTCTATTCATGGTAAAACCTAAGCCTCCTTTCTCTCATTATTTTTCTTTTATAATACTATCATTAATATGTGCTAAAAAAAATCTAAGGTCGCAAAATTCAAACTACGCGTCGGGCGTTCACTGGATGCTAACTAACCGAATAAAATAAAGGCAATTGCTCTAATAAATCACTAATACGAGTTGACTATATTGTTCCCGTGAGGGCGCTAGTTCCTGCCATATGTCTTTAGCTCTACCCGATGGCCGCAACCTAGACAACCTTAATTTAGCCCCATATAAATTCGCAAGAGAAAGCATTTGATCTAAGCCTGGAATTGTATGTTTAGTTACAACACAATTAAGAGCTGTTATAACCCTTTTTTCACAAAGTAAACGAATTGCTTCAACTGCTTGCTGATACGTCCCTGCTCCTCGAATAGAATCGTTGACTGGTGCCACCCATCCATCTAAACTAACCTGAACCCTTAAGTCGCGTTGGCTGATTTCTTCAGCCATCTTACTTCCGATCAGGGTTCCGTTGGTACTAAATTGAGCATAGACTCCTTTTTCATGGGCATAATCCATAATTTCCAAAAAGTTAGGATGGAGAAGAGGCTCTCCTCCCCCAACATTAATATAAAAAACCTTCATTTCCGCTAAATCGTTAATGAACTTTTTCATCTCCCAATAAATATATATTTTAAAAACCCCGGCAACCTAGTATCACTGGATTCTAGGCCACCGGGGTTTTAGGGGATGAAGTATATTATGGGCTTTATGCAGTTGGACAGCTCTTTCTTAGCATCAAAATCCAGTTACCTTGCATCACCGCTTCGTTCTTTTGGTTACTGACTTCTAAGGAGACCTTAATAATTCCCCGCTCTACATTCTTGCTTTCTTTCTTTTCTGTTACGATCAAAACCGCACGAATGGTATCTCCAAAACGTACTGCCCCGACAAAACGTGAAGTCATTTCAAGCACTGCAATGGTCGTTCCTAAGAAAACACCAAGTTGATTGGCCAGTCCAGTTGCAATCGATTGAATTAAGACTCCATGGGCGATTCGACCACCAAATGGGGTATTTTCCTTCGCCCATTCTTCATCCGTATGCAAGGGGTTATAATCTCCGGAAATTCCGGCGAAGCTAACGACATCCGCCTCAGAAATTGTACGTGAGACCGTATGAAATTCATCGCCTACATTTATCTCGTCAAAGGTTAGTCCTGTTACTTTGAAGATCATCTTTAATCCCTCTTTCCCTGTTTCCTTGAAAATCAGTAGTTTGACACAAGCAAAATCTTCTTAAGTGCTTATAATAATAAATTTCCCATACAACCTTGGTGCCGCAAAGCGGCATGGGGGGCTGACTGTATAAAAAAACAAGTCTCCGGACCACTGAGTTCCGGAGACTTGTTAAGTAATTGAACGCCCGCCCATTAAACCCTGCAAATGCCATCATTTGTTGTTCGCCACCACTTAACGTTCTCACGAGCTACTTTTCTCTTTCCTTTTAACTTGGAGAAAAACTGATAAACCTAGTGTTAATGCCTCAGAACATACTATTATTGTTGGCCGATGTTTCCGGAATTTCTTGAATAGTATCCCAGTGTTCATCGATTTTTCCATCTTCTAATCTGAATATTTCGATAATTGCCCGACCTCGGGTATTTGGTGCACGAAGTGAATGAACATGTAGAATTACAAAATCACTGTCTGCAAAAATTTGTTTAATCTCGCTGCGCGCTTCAGGGTGATTTGTTTTAAGGAATTCGATAAATGCCTTCAATCCTTCTGGTCTATCAGCGACAAGCGGGTTGTGTTGCTTATATCGCGCACCTACATATTTCTTAGCCGCTTCATAATCCTTTTTGTTAATGATTAAATCGTAAAAATCCTTTACAATTTCTTTATTTTGCTCAGTTACAGTACTCATCAAAAATCATCCTCCTTGTAAGATAAACATGGGTCCAGGCCTTTAGTACTAACCAGAACGTTCCGGTGGGTCTCCTAATATCGTGCTCTAATCACTTCTTAAAGAATCCCATTGACACGTGCACTAGAACCCTAACCATTGAAGACTACAAAGTCTCTTTTACTCCAGAGAGTAACCTCAGATATAAGAGAGTTTGCTTGACTAGGTGGTTTTCGTTATACAAGAAAGGGAAGCAAGGAGACGTCCCTGCCTCAGTCACTTCCCGTTTTATTGGCCTTTTTATTTTCTCATTAAATCCGGTAAAAACGTTGCAATTTCAGGCACGAACATGAGTAAGACAATAAGCGCAACAATCGCGTATAAAAATGGCCATATCCCTTTGAAAATTTTCTCCAGCGGAACGTCTGGTGCAATTCCTTTAATAACGTATACGTTTATCCCTACTGGCGGAGTTATGACCCCAGCGCCCGCTACTAAAACGATCATGACCCCAAACCAAATGGGATCGTATCCCAGGGTGTTCACGACTGTAGGGTAAAAAATGGGCACGGTTAACAAGATTAATGCTAAAGCATCCATAACAAATCCCAATACTACGTAAATCAATAATATAAGGCACATGACAACAAATGGCGGTAAGGGTAAACCTTCTATCCACATGCCTAATTCAAACGGCAGTCGAGTAATGGCTATAAAGCGACCAAATACATTGGCGCCTGCTATGAGAAACATAATCATCGCTGTGGTATTTAATGTGTCATATAGCGATTTTTTCAGGCCCGCCCAATTTAATTGTTTAGTAACGACAGTAATCACAAGAACGCCAGCGGCTCCTACAGCCCCTGCCTCAGTCGGTGTGAACCAACCGGCGAATAGTCCTCCCAGAGAAAGAACAAAAACAATAAAAACTTCTAAAAGCCCACCATTTTTGAACGCGAACATTTTCTCTTTCCAAGTTGCCTTCTCGCCACGAGGAGCAAGGTCAGGATTCCTCCGCGTCATAAAATATATTACTCCTATATAAAAAAGCGTGAGAAGAATGCCGGGTATTATCCCGGATATAAACAGATCCCCGATCGAATTTTCGGTAATCACACCATAGATGATAAAGATAGTGCTGGGTGGGATCAATACCCCAAGAATTCCACCAGCTGCGACACTTGCTGTTGCCAGAGAAACATCATACCCACGTTTTCGCATTTCAGGTATGGCTATCGAACCAATGGTTGCGGAAGTAGCTATACTTGACCCCGAAATGGCTCCAAAAATCGCTGCTGTTGCTTGAGCAGCAATAGCTAATCCACCGGGAAGATGCCCCATTGCCTTATATGCAAAAGTGAACAATCTGCCGCCGATACCCGAATAAAAAGCTAAAAAACCCATCCAAGTAAACAACGGAATAACACTTAAAGAGTAAGAAGAAAATGTGCCATACAATTCTGTGGCAACTACTTTAAAGGCAACATTAGGCGCATTAATAA
>LADV01000233.1 GCA_000961805.1 Peptococcaceae bacterium BRH_c23
TAGATGCTCGTGATAATACCGCTAAGCAAATCAGCGATATTGAAGATTTGATTCAGAAAAAAGTCAGTGTGATTCTGATTAACCCAACCGACAGTGCAGCGGTTGTATCAGCCGTCGAATCGGCTAACAAAGCCAACATCCCTGTGATCACGGTTGACCGAGCTTCCAATGGCGGCAAAGTGGTTTCCCATATCGCCTCTGATAACGTCAAAGGTGGCAGCATGGCGGCTGATTATATCCTAAAAACCTTAGGCGATAAAGGAAACCTTGTCGAGTTACAAGGGATTGCCGGAACATCAGCAGCACGTGACCGGGGTCAAGGTTTCCATAATGTTGTGGATGGCAAAGCTGGAGTGAAAGTCGTAGCTTCTCAACCTGCCGATTTCGATCGTGCAAAAGGATTAAAAGTTATGGAAAACATCCTTCAAGGAAATAAAGACATCCAAGCTGTATTCGCCCATAACGATGAAATGGCTCTAGGAGCTCTCAGTGCCATTCAAGCAGCGGGTAAAAGTGACATCATGATGGTCGGTTTCGATGCTACTGATGACGCTGTGAAAGCTGTTAAAGACGGAAAAATGGCAGCCACAGTCGCTCAGAAACCTGATCTGATTGGTAAAACTTCGTTAGAGATCGCCCTGAAAGTAGCTAAAGGGGAGAAAGTCGACGCGAGTATCCCAGTTGAGTTAGAGTTGGTTACGAAGTAATCGGGAACAAGAACAAGTATACGAACTAGAGAAGAGGTTGGAGCAAATGCTTCAACCTCTTTTCTTATAAATGGGAAATAAACTCAGCAGATAACTGCGATACAAGGGAAGGAGTAGTTCTATTCGATCGGGAAAGACTACCCGCACTTGAGTTTGGTATGTATCTTGATAAAGGGAAGAGTTTGTCGTGAAGAGGAGAGATTACTTGACAGCTATCAGCCATTAATGACTGCTCTGTTAAAAAAAATTATAAACTACTTCATTTAAGTGGGTTTAAGACAAAACCAACTTTATTTTATATTGCCAGCCATGGGAGTTGTCTTATGAGGTAAGAGTCCTCGATGGTAAAGGTAGCATTAGACTGTAGCATAAAGCAAGGATATCCGTCGCGAGGTGGAATCTGAAGGTAGGCAGCGTCAAATCCCCGGTCTGAGGACCACTGACCAAGTTGATAAGCCGAGAGGAGCTTACGTTCATCTATATAATCATGAAATTGTCAAGACTTTTTTACGCCGTCATATCATGCACTCGATGTCTTTTCCTCGCCCATCTTTCCTTGACATCATTGACAAAACAGTTTTAAATATACATAGCCATAAGGTGGCACAGGATTAAGAAGAAATGGTGGGATAACATTGGTAAAGTCTGAAGAAATAATCGGGACCCGAGATAGAATAATTTATGCTGCTTTAACTCTATTTTCTCAAAATGGATTTAGTGCTACCTCCGTCAGACAGATTGCGCAGGAAGTTGGTATTCGTGAAAGCTCTATATATAACCATTTTAGTAGTAAGGATGAAATTCTTAAGGAAGTACTGTCCAGCTTCGGATTCGGTTTTGTAAAGACAATATTAGAAAAAGATTATTTAAAAGGGGAAATCAAAGATCCCCATGCCTTGTTATCCTCAATTATTGACGACATCAGCCAGATCCCGACCTGTTTCTTAGGGTCGTAGAGAAGCGCGAGGACGAAATTATTGTCAACGGGCCAAGGCTCACACCATCAGTGCTCCAGTGCAGCTTTGCTTAACTTCATTCTAATACCCTTGCTGGCTATGGGGATCAAAGGAGGCTTGATCCGATAGGGTTCTTTGATGATTATGCTATGGAACATGTTAATCATTTATGACGAACTATGCTTAGGAAAAATCATTGACGAATCAAGAGCCAGATATAAAGCATCAACCAATTAATACCCCGTCAAACTCTACAGTATAAGCTGAAAATGTTTAACTTATCATCCCCTGCTAATCGCCAATGAACATCATGGAATCCAATGGGATCACCAAAGGGTCAATGGTTCACTGAGTAATATCGGTGGAAAGATGCACAAACCAGTAGGTCAATTGCATTAAAATTGACCTACTGGTTTCATTTTTTTCTATGTGTCTTTTTGATTGCTGTTTACATAGAAGGAGAATTGACACAATAATGCAATCCGTAGTAGTGTTATCACAAACGTAAAGAAAGTAAAAATAGAATAGTGAGGGGATCAATATGATTTTAGGAAAAAGTATTGAACTATGGCAGCAGGAGTATCCATTGCTAACTGAAATGATCAATACTAAGGAAGTATTCTGGACAAATCCGAACTATCAAGCATATACCGATGCCATTTCAAAGATTCCTTTAACTGAAGAGGATTTATTGGATGCGGAGGAACGACTAAAAAGATTTGCACCTTACATAGCAAAAGCATTTCCGGAAACAAACGAAAGAAACGGGATTATAGAGTCGCCTACAATCAGAATTCCTCGAATGAAAGAGCATATGGAGGAAATGTTTAACCAAAAAATAATATGTAAAAACTTGTTGCTAAAGTGTGACAGTCATCTCCCTATTTCTGGGTCAATCAAGGCAAGAGGCGGAATTTATGAGGTGCTTAAGCATGCGGAAGATTTAGCTTTCGAATTTGGAATGCTTACCAGGGAAGATGATTATTCAATTTTAGACAGCGATAAATTTAAAGAGCTCTTTTCTCACTATTCGATTGTAGTTGGTTCAACAGGAAATTTGGGATTAAGTATTGGCATAATGAGTGCTAAACTCGGGTTCAACGTAACTGTACACATGTCGGCAGATGCCAAGCAATGGAAAAAAGACCTTCTCGGAAGTATTGGGGTCACTGTGATTGAATATCTGTCGGACTACAGCAAAGCAGTAGAAGAAGGTAGAAAACAGGCCAAGAAAGACCCTAATAGCTATTTTGTAGATGACGAGAATTCTAAATATTTATTCCTAGGATATGCAGTTGCAGCACTTAGATTAAAAGATCAGCTTCAAGAGTTAAATGTTACTGTGGATGAAAACCACCCGTTATTTGTATACCTGCCCTGTGGTGTCGGAGGAGGACCCGGCGGAGTGGCGTTTGGACTAAAACAAATTTATAAGGATCATGTGCATTGCTTCTTTGCTGAGCCCACTCATTCACCTTGTATGTTGATTGGATGCATGATCGGGGAACACGATAAAGTAAGTGTACAGGATTTTGGAATTGACAACATCACTGCTGCGGATGGACTAGCCGTGGGCAGAGCGTCAAGATTTGTTGGAAAAACAATGGAAAATTTGTTAAGTGGCATTTACACTGTAAACGACAATACGTTATATAGGCTGTTAAGCGCTCTGGCAGATACAGAAGACATATACGTTGAACCTTCAGCACTGGCAGGTGCCCCAGGGGTATTTAAGTTGTTTATGACGGAAGCAGGGCAAAGATATCTAGAAAATCAAGGTTTAAAAGGCAAAATGCTGAATGCTTCCCATATTGTATGGGCAACTGGCGGCAACATGGTGCCGGAAGCAGAAATGAATCAATACTACCGAAAAGGTCTAGTACTGTGATTTGAGGTTATTTTTGCTATGTTTAGAGAGAATACATTGCATAGACAAGAGAAATTATTTATTAATTTGAGTGCAATGGACCCCCGCTATAAAAAGAGACTGTGTAGTCATGAACAATGGAGAAAATGAGTCTTTCTTACAGAAAAGAGATAAGATTGGGCTTTGGAGCTATTTTGGAAAAAAGGCATAAAATAGGTAAACATAAAACAAAAAACCTGAAAGTTAACTTCAGGTTTTTTGTTTTATGTTTATAATTATCTTAATTTTACTAATTGACTTAAAGCAAACTTCATGATTTATACTTTATAAAAGGATAGTTAGGATTTTCAATAAGAGGACTGGAATAATCTGGGTGGCATCTACGGCCGTAAAGTAGGGAACCAGGAGGCTCCTAGGTTTATTAATGTAGGTGCAGCTTCCAATGAAGAGGCGGAAGCTATGAGTTGTGGATAAAAATACAAAGTAAATGGGAGATTAATAAATGTTTGATATTTTAATTAAGAACCCTTTAATTTCAACGGTTACAGCATTTTTAAAATAACTATATAACAATAAAAAATACAAGGAGGTTCCCCCCATGATAGTCGAAACCACCCTTTACGTCCTCTCCGCCGTCGCAGTGACAGCCGGTGTCGCCGCCGGTGTGCTCAAAGTCAGCCGTAACAAGATCAAGCGCGAACTGAAAATCGACACACCGAACGGCATCCAGATTAGCGAAAAGGTCATGATCGGTGGCATCCCGCAGTGGATTCAGATCCGCGGCGAAGACCGCGGCAATCCGATCCTGTTCTTCCTCCACGGCGGGCCGGGCGGTGATCAATCTGACACATTTCTACCAGAAGGAATGGGAAAAGCATTTCACCGTCGTCAACTGGGACCAGCGCGCCTCCGGCAAAACGCGGTTCGAGTCGGATGCGGAGGAAGTGAAGAAGACCATTACGATGGAGCGCATGATCGAAGACGCATGCGAGGTCGCGAAATACATTCGCAAGCGCATCGGGCAGGATCGCATCGTTGTCCTCGGCCAGAGCTGGGGCAGCGCGCTCGGCTCGCAGCTCGTGTTGAAATACCCGGAGCTCTTCTCCGCGTTTATCGGCACCGGACAGGTCGTCGACACCACAAAGAATTTTCAGCTCGGCTATGAGCGCGCGCTGGCCATGTCCGAGGCGGCCGGTGATGAGGCGATGAACAAGAATCTCATCAAGGTCAAGCAACTCGAACGCGAGGGCAAGATCTCCTTCCACGACAAGGAGTTTCAGAAGGTCTACATCTCCGCAATTACGAAATACGGCATTGCCTCGTTCAAGTTCCGCAACCGCGTAAAGGCTATGCTTTTGTTTCTGCGCATCATGCTCACCTCGCCGGAAAACACGGTGTGTGAGGTGCTGCAGCGCAGATTCGGCAAAAAGAACACCGTCAATCTGTTCCTCGATTTCTGCAAGAGCCCTGAGTTTGATAAGTGGAGGCTGGACGAGCTCGGCACGGAGTTCGCCGTCCCTTATTATCAGATTAACGGCGACAACGACTGGCAGACGCCCTATCCGCTGGCACGGGAGTATTACGACCGCGTCGAAGCGCCAAAGAAGTGCTGGTATACGTTGAATGATGCCGGACATGCGGTGCAGTTCGACAACCTAACCGACTTCACACGGTATCTGATAGAGATCCGCGCCGAGCTCTTCGGTCAAGATAACCTCATCGGCAAGCTGGGGATGCATCAAGAGGATACCAGGTTGGGCTTGTTGACAAACTGAATAAAAAGGTACATGCTGAATCATAGTGTTCCGAGTATTTAAAACTCCAGAACACTCTTTTTTTGTGCTATTTGTCAACAAGCCCGGTTAGCTATCCTCTTTAAATTTACTGCCAATGCAGTTAGCTTTGCTTGTATTACTCCGTCCCTGTGACATGCAAATTCGGGTATTGTTAATAATGTCTGGAAATGATAAAATAAACATAATCGTACGGAGGGATGACATGAAGATACGTAGCTTTGCCAAAAAGCATAATGTATCCGAATCAACTGTCAGGTATTATATGAAACAGGGATTATTAATGCCTAATAGGAAAAACAAACAATATGACTTCGACGAAGAGTGTTCCAAAAACCTCGAGAATGTAAAATTGCTCAAAGATCTAGATTTTTCGCTTGCAAAAATAAAGAGTATCATTTTATATCAAGTCATAAATGAAAGCTTTAACTTTGGAAATAATGAGTATTTTCTCAAGATGTTTAGAGACAAAAGAGAAATTCTTCTATTGGAGCGGAATAAACTGGATGATAAAATTACTAAATTGTGTACGAAAATTGAAGAATCAAAAACCCACCACTCCCAACAGAACAAAACAGTGGGAGTACCAATAGATTTTCTGGAATATCTTTATTGCCCTACATGTCTGGTTCCTCTGGTGATTATTGAGGGAAAAATAGAGAATGGAGAGATCAACTGGGGGACATTAAGTTGCCCTTGTGGATTCTCGGCCAGAATTGATGATGGAATCTTAATAGTAGATGATCTGGATAAACAGTCAAACCGACCTAACCCCGAAGAGATAAAAATGAGTGTTGCTACTAATAGTGACCTAAATGTTGTCAAGCTTATCTGGGGCACCATAAAATGGTGTTTTAATAGATATGAATCTGTAAAAGTGTCCAGTAAAATTATCCTAAAGCATGATATAGGAATCGGGGTCTTAGACATTAAACTATGTTCTTTATTGCCCGAAGGTTATTATTATATAATGGTGGAAGAGGAGATTGAATTTCTCCGTGATAGTAGAAAAAACATAGAAATGAATGGATCCAAGGCAAAATTGATCTATATGTGCACTAAATTTACCCAGGTGCCTCTTAAAAATAATTCCGTGGATTTGATCATCGATAAAATATGCAGTCCCACTGTGGATCTTACCCAAGAAAAATACGCCATAGAAATCTTACAAGAGAAACTAAAAGTTGGGGGCAGCTATCTAGGTGTTTATTTGTATTTAGCAGGAAATGGGGTACCGAAACTGATGAAGTGCGGTCTTTCCCCTTATTTTAAACTAGATAAGATCAAAAATAGCTTAGCAAACATCTTTACGGAAGTGGATTGCCAGGATTTTGGCTGTGTGGTCTTGAACAATGGAGAAAATGAGTCTTTCTTACAGAAAGGAGATAAGATTGGGCTTTGGAGCTATTTTGGAAAAAAGGCATAAAATAGGTAAACAAAAAACAAAAAACCTGAAGTTAACTTCAGGTTTTTTGTTTTTTGTTTATAATTATCTTAATTTTACTAATTGACTTAAAGCAACCTTCATGATTTAAACTTTATAAAAGGATAGTTAGGATTTTCAATAAGAGAACTGGGGCAATCTGGGTGGCATCTACTGCCGTGAAGTAGGGAACCAGGAGGCTCTCAGGTTTATTAATGTAGGTGCAGCTTCCAATAAAGAGGCGGAAGCTATGGGTTGTGGATAAAAATACAAAGTACTGGGAGATTAATAAATGTTTGATATTATAATTAAGAACGGGATTATTGTAGATGGAACAGGAGAAAAAAGATATAAAGGAAATATAGGGATAAAAGATGGAAAGATTACATTTGTAGGAAGTTGCTGCGAAAATGAAATAAGTGAAGCAAAAGAAATTATTAATGCAGAAGGGCTAATAATTACTCCTGGATTTATTGATTTTCATAGCCATAGTGATTTTGTTCTATTAGTGGAAACAAGAGCAACAAATATGCTGAAACAAGGTATTACAACTGAAGTTACCGGTCATTGCGGCTTATCCCTGATACCATTATCTGATGAGATAGTAAGACAAATGAAACCGTATATTCCAAGTGAAAAATACAATGAGTTGGCTGTAATTTCTCGAAGGCCTCCAGACATTATTAGCAAAATAGAAAAAAGTAATTTAGGAACAAACATTGCATTTCTGGTTGGACATGGGACAATAAGAGCCGAAGTTATGGGATATGAAGATAGAAAGCCGAGCGATAAAGAACTGGAGAAAATGAAAGCTTTAATCAGGGAGGCAATGGAAGCAGGGGCAATAGGCATGTCATCAGGGCTTATTTATCCACCGGGAGTATATGCAAAAGAGGAAGAATTGACAGAATTATGTAAAATAGTCTCTGAGCACGGTGGCATATATACTTCACATATGAGAAGTGAATCCAATTTTGTGATTGATTCCGTAAAGGAAACTATAAGAATAGGCGAAAATGCTAAATTGCCTGTAGTTATTTCTCATCATAAAATCGCAGGAAAACAAAACTGGGGAAAATCAAAAGAAACATTAAAACTGATTGAAGAAGCTAATTTTAAGGGAATTAAGGTCAGATTGGACCAATATCCATATAAAGCAGGAGCTACATCTTTAATGAGTGCACTTCCTCCTAATTATGCAGTTGATGGATTCTCAAAACTGCTTGAAAAGCTTCAAGATAAAAAAATCAGACATGAAATAAAACAATTGCTAATGAGCAATCAAGTCGATTTTGAGAATCTTATTTATGGCTGTGGACTTGACGGCGTTCTTATAGTTGAAGCGCCAACGACGAAAGAATTGTGTGGGAAGACAATAGCTCAACTAGCAAAAGAATTAAATAAAGATCCATACGATACAATATTTGATTTGCTAATTGAAAATGAAGGCAATGTAGGTGCTGTATATTTCATGATGGACTATGAAGATATAGAAAGAATCATGGCATACAAATTTACAATGGGAGGAACTGATGCCATATACATTAACGAGCAATTGCCTGCAGGACATCCAAGATTTACAGGAACATTTACTAAAATACTAAGTGAATATATAAGAGATAAAAAAATAGTTTCGTTAGAAGAAGGAATAAGAAAATTGACTTCAATGCCTGCAGATATAGCAGGATTTAGCACTAAAGGGATAATTAAAGAGGGTTATGATGCAGATTTAGTTATTTTAGATTATGAAAATCTTAAAGCAAATTCAGACTTTATTAATCCATCTGCTCCAAATGAAGGAGTAAAGTATGTTCTGGTAAATGGTAAAATTGCAGTAAAAGATGACACTATAACAGGTATATGTGCTGGAAAAGTAATTAGATAATAGGAAACTAATATTATATGTAATAAAACAAAATAAGGAAGTGGGAAAATATGCATAAGTACATTTTAAAACGTATAATATTACTGATTCCAATAATTTTAGGGGTATCATTCATAGTGTTTTCAATTATGTCTTTTACACCCGGGGATCCAGGAAGGTTAATCTTGGGCCAAACGGCAAAGCAAGAAGCAGTTGATAGCTTAAATAATGAGCTTGGTTACAACAAACCATTCCTTGTAAGATACGTAAACTATGTAGCCAAAGCAGCAACAGGAGATTTCGGGAATTCATACAGGACAGGCAATCCTGTATTTAAAGAAATATTTACCCGATTTCCAACAACAATGACAATAGCACTTTTAGCAGTAATTACAGGAGTAGTGTTGGGTATACCGTTAGGAATTCTATCAGCAGTAAAGCAATATTCAACTGTAGATTTTATAAGCACAGTAGCAGCGATGCTAATGGCATCAATACCTGGATTTTGGCTTGGACTTATGATGATCATATTATTTTCACTGAAGCTAGGATGGCTTCCATCAAACGGAGTAGGAAGTTTTGCACACTTCATAATGCCCACAATAATACTCTCAATACCTTTTGCAGCCCAATTATTAAGAATGACAAGAACAACCATGCTTGAAACAATAAGGCAAGACTATATAAGAACTGCCAGAGCAAAGGGAGCAACTGAAAGAACAGTTATTTGGAAACATGCACTAAAAAATGCATTGTTACCGGTAATAACTGTAGCTGGAATGGAATTAGGAGCCTTGCTGGGAGGAACTGTTGTAGCAGAGGCGGTCTTTTCCATCCCGGGAATAGGGACGCTTATATTGACAGCAATAAGGATGAAGGATATCCCGCAGGTAATGGCGACAGTTATATTTTTAGCATCATTATTCTGCATTATTATGATGTTGGTAGATATACTTTCTTCATTTATTGATCCAAGAATAAGAGCAAGGTATGTTAAATAAATCATATGCTGGGCATAAACTGAAAGCTCACAGCCAACATTAAAGGAGCTAAAATAATGAGTCAAATCGAAAGTAAATACAAGAAAAAAAGTCAAGTAGGAGAAATATGGAGACGATTGAAGAAAAACAGAGCAGCAATGGTAGGATTGGTAATATTAAGTATATTTGCACTATCTGCTATATTTGCAGACGTTTTAGCAAATTACGATAAAATGGTAATAGCTCAAAATGTCAGAGAAAGATTACTGCCGCCAAGCAGTCACCATTTGTTTGGTACGGACGAATACGGAAGAGATGTTTTCGCCAGAATAGTACATGGGGCGCGGGTATCCCTGACAATAGGATTATCAACCGTGAGCATATCAATACTAATAGGAGGCATAATCGGATCAATGGCAGGATTCTACGGCGGAATCATTGACACCATTATAATGAGGATAATGGATACAATGCAGGCTATACCTCCAATATTATTAGCGCTTGCATTAGTATCGGCATTGGGGCCAGGAATGACAAATCTGCTAATTGCAATTACCGTTGCAACTTTTCCGGGATATACCAGAATAATTAGATCAGTAATATTGCCGGTGGTAGGTCAGGAGTTTGTTGAAGCGGCAAGAGCATGTGGTACGGGTGACAGAAGAATTATTTTGCGACATATTTTACCAAATGCAATAGGGCCAATAATTGTACAATCAACAATGGCAGTAGCTCAGCTGATAATAGCTACGGCGGCGTTAAGTTTCATAGGAATGGGAATACAGCCGCCAAAGCCTGAATGGGGAGCAATGCTGGCAGGATCAAGAGAATATATGAGAACTTCGCCTTATCTTGTTATATTCCCAGGATTAGCTATCGTACTCGCTGCACTGTCACTTAATCTGTTGGGCGATGGACTAAGAGACGCTCTTGATCCGAGGCTAAAGAACTAATACGATGAAAGGAGTTAATAAATGAGCGAACAACTCTTGAAAATAGAAGATTTGTGGGTACAATACAAAACAAATGAATGTATTAATAATGCAGTAAACGGGATATCGCTGGTTCTGAACAAAGGTGAAAATATTGGATTGGTTGGAGAAACTGGAGCTGGTAAGACAACAACAGCACTGAGCATATTAAGTCTTTTACCAAAAGGCATTGGAATAATAACAAAAGGAAAAATTGAATTTGAAGGGCAAGACCTATTGAAACTCAAAGAAGAAGATAAGAGAAGTATAAGAGGCAGTAAAATAAGCATGATATTTCAAGACCCTATGACTAGTCTGAATCCTGTCCAAACTGTAGGTGAACAAATAGCAGAAGTATTGTCGTTGCACAATCAAAGCAATGACACGAAAGAACAAATACAAAAAAAAGTAGACGCCTTATTAGAATTAGTGGGGATACCTTCAAAAAGAAAAACAGATTATCCACATCAATTTAGTGGAGGTATGAAACAACGAGTAGTAATAGCAATTGCAATAGCATGCGATCCCAAATTATTGATAGCAGACGAACCGACAACAGCATTAGACGTAACAATACAAGCTCAGGTATTGGAAATGATGAATAAACTGAAGAAAAAGTTAAATACATCAATGATACTTATAACCCATGATTTGGGAATAGTAGCAGAAATGTGCGATAAAGTGGCAATTGTATACTCTGGAGAAATCATTGAATTCGGAACACTGGAAGATATATATGAAGCTGAAAACCATCATCCATATACAATAGGACTATTTGGATCAATTCCAAACCTGTCCAAGGAAGCACACAGACTAAACTCAATTGGAGGATTAATGCCTGATCCTACAAATTTACCTTCGGGATGCAAGTTTCATCCAAGATGTCCAAAATGTATGGATATATGCAAAAAAGAAGAACCAAATGTAATAGATAATAATGGACATAAAATTAAATGCCATCTCTTTTAAGAGAAAAAAGTCAGGAGATGAAAAGGTGACGCAGCCTTTATTACAAACAAAAAACCTTAAAAAGTATTTTAAAACATCGACTGGAAAGTAATTGTCAAATGCTACGCACGTAAGCAAAGAAAAAGCCCAACCCTAAGGTTGGACATGAATTTCTAATTTTTAGTTTTGTAGCAGTTAGCTGGTAGCTCTTTCGACCAAGGAACAAACTTTTCAATCAGTTCCGGAGATTGGTTGAAATCTGTATTCGGCATCTGTTTCAATAAATAGACCAGATATTCATAAACTTTTAGGTCGTTGGCCAATGCAGTTTGTATGATGCTGTAAACCATGGAGCTACCGACTGCACCGCGATCCGTTTTCATTGTAACCCAATTCTTGCGTCCGATTGTAAAAGGACGTATACTTCGTTCGACCAAATTGTTTGTCAGGTCTAGGCGACCGTCTAAAAGGATGTTTTCAAAATACGGCCACTGGTTCAGCGCATAATTCACGGCTTCATAAGCATGGGATTTGGGAACGGTAAGGGGCTTTGTCTCTTTAAGC
>LADV01000055.1 GCA_000961805.1 Peptococcaceae bacterium BRH_c23
AGCCACAGACCCGGATTCAGCCCATAGGCTTTACCATATATGGCCTGACTCGCCAGGCTACTCGACAGCAATTGCAGTCTAATCCTGACTTTACCGACATGCTGTTGTCCCCCAGAGGCTTTCGCATAAAGTTAGTCGGTTGTCTTACATCGCAATGCAGGAGCGATGATTTCTAGGAAATATATATGAAGCGCACAACGTGCGCACTAAAGGAGAGCTGAAAAGTGAACAATATCACCGTGCGATTGCCAGCCTCAATCGCCCACCTTGCCGGCGATAACAAACTGGTTGAATGTTCAGCCTATAGTATTGCTGAATGTATACAGGACTTAGACGTAAGGTTTGCGGGACTTAAAGATGTATTGTGTGATTTGGATGGTAATATATCAGATTTATTTTTTATTTTTGTTAATTGGGAAAATATAACTAATTTGCGGGGGGTTAAGACTCCCTTACAAGATGGTGATGAACTGACAATTATACCGGCGACAGCAGGTGGTTAATAAGGATTTATAACAACGAAAGGGGAATTCATAATGTTGGAGTATTTTCAACAAATACTTCCGCTACTTCACGCTACAGCATTTGGCAAAGGAACGGCTGGGTTATTTGACCGGGAAAAATATCTTTCTATAATACAAGGAACAAAAATTGCGATTCCAGTTAAAGCTGGTGACTTATTAGCTCCTGAAAGTAGTTCATATCAAGTAATTCAATCCGGAAAACCGATTATCGGAGAGGTTGTATCCCAAATTATGGATGTTCCTTATTTTGTGGCTGTCTTTCCTATTATTAGGGACGATGTGATTATTGGGGGAATGATAGTTGCAGTTCCAACGGAAATGAACCAGATTAGTAAAGAATTAAAGGATACTTCCAGCACTTTGACTATTTCTTTGGAACAAATTTCGAGCGTAATTCAAAACATAGCCGCCTCGGCCCAAATTCTAGCTAACGCCGGACAAACAATAACCCAATCTTCGCAAAATGTTCATCGCAAAGCTGAGGAAACAGAGAAGGTTGTTCACTATATTAATTCAGTGGCTACTAACACCAAACTTTTAGGACTAAATGCCTCAATTGAAGCAGCTCGGGCAGGGGAAAGCGGACGTGGTTTTGGTGTTGTTGCCCATGAAATTCAAAGGATGGCGGTTTCCAGTGCAGGTTCGGCCAAGGAAATCCGTACAATTCTTCTAGAAATTCGCAATTTAATTGGTGACATGGCCGATGATTTAGCTAAATTTAGCGGTCATACTCAAGAAGTAGCGGCCTCGATTGAGGAAATTGGAGCTTCGATTTCCTCTCTACTGGATGTTTCCCAACATCTTAACGATTTGGCTGCGAAACTGTAGCCGCAATTGGAGGTGCATTATGATTGTTGATCAGCCAGACTCCCATTATATATTTGTATTTTCCAAGAAATATGTCTACAGCGGTATTAACTATATCAAATACAAAAATAAACCATTAACTAATAAAGAATATTTGCAGTATTGGGGCAAATGGTTAGTCTTAGGGAAAAGGGAAGAACTAGAGGAACTCGCTAATAGGCTTGATCCTTATGTTGAGCGGGAGCAGATTCCTTGCATCAAGTTTGACCGGGCGGTGCAGAAGGAGTTTGAGGAGATGTTACTAAGAGAATGCGTGATGTGCA
Organism: Peptococcaceae bacterium BRH_c23; assembly: GCA_000961805.1. Next base: position 1,655 of record LADV01000055.1, read on the forward strand.
TTTACTGTGATGAGCGGCAGCGTGAAGACGTTTGGAAAATCCTTGCGCAAGAAGGAGTAACAAGCAAAGCATGGCAATACGAAAAAAATACCATGGAGGCATGGCTCCCTGGAGGTCGTTTGCTTGAACGCTGGATTAAAGCAAGAGGGTTAACGGAAAGTGATGCAGAGTGGGTGAGGGAGGACGCTGAGCGATATTTCGCCCAATTTGAAGATGAAGATGCCATCTTTTCCGGAGTAATCCAATAGCCCTCGTGATGGCTTATTGTGGTCAGGCAGTAGGTTTGATTGTTGCTGAAAATCGTGTGGGAGGAAAAACAGTCGGGGGGGGATTATGAACCTTGAAGAATTACAAAGTTAGAGTTTTTAGAGTTTGATGAACTTAATATCATTCTTCAACAAATGTCACACCAAGAATTGGATGAACTTCAAGCTTGTGTTATAAGAAGAATGAAGGAAATACAGGAAGATATGTTATTCAACACCAATTTTTCTTAATTATACTAGCGGAGCAGTCCAAGGATTCGATTAATGATATTCCTTCCGTAAGTACAGTTGTAGATTCCTTTATTATAGGCGCATGAGAAATCGGCGAAAGATTGATCGACATGGGTCTATTAAAACCATCATAAAAAAATTTTGGGGGCAGGGAATTAGTTAAAAAAGGGGAGATAAAACGTGAACAATATCATCGTGCGACTGCCAACCTCAATCGCCCACCTTACCGGCGATAACAAAGTGGTCGAATGTGCGGCTCACAGTATTGTCGAATGTATACAGGACTTAGACGTAAGGTTTACGGGACTCAAAGATATATTGTGTGATTTGGATGGTAATGTATCAGATCTTTTCTTTGTTTTTCTTAACGGCGAAAACAGAGCCTATTTGCAGGGCCTGAAGACTACCTTACAAGCTGGTGATGAACTGACTATTATACCGGCGGCAGCCGGTGGTTAATTTATAGGGTGTTGTCATGAATTGATGTGCGAGTAACTGTAGAAAATTGTACATGAACCAAGCCTTAGTGCAATGGGCGAGGAGAAAGTACAAATTGGAGGTAGTTATGGTAAAAATGGGGGTTGAACTAAGCGAGGAAGAACTCGAAAGATATCAAAGACAGATAATTTTACCTGAAGTTGGGATAAAAGGACAACAAAAAATAAAGGCTGCCAAGGTTCTTCTTGTAGGGGCTGGAGGATTGGGTTCTCCAGTCGGTTTCTATCTAGCGGCTGCCGGTATTGGTAAAATCGGAATTGTGGACAGTGATGCAATAGATCTGAGCAACCTGAATCGTCAGGTTCTACATCGGAACGGAGATCTCGGGCGGGCTAAGGCAGAATCTGCTCGGCTAGCCCTCAAGAATTTGAACCAGGATATAGAAGTGCTTGCATATCCGATGAGATTAACTCAACAAAACGCCGAAAAGACAGTAATGGATTACGACATGGTCGTCGATTGTAGCGATAATTTCCCGGCCCGTTTCCTGATGAACCAGGTGTGTGTACACTCTGGTAAACCTTTCTTTTACGGCGCGGTATCTGGTTTTGAAGGGCAAATGATGACTATAATTCCAGGATTAACTCCGTGTTACAATTGCCTCTTCCCTAATATGTCAACCTCACCTGATAAACCTATCCCTGTTATTGGTGTGGTACCGGGTGTAATTGGTATGATTCAGGCTACCCAAGTACTTAAGTACATTCTTGGTCAGGGGGATTTGCTGGTTGGGAAGTTATCGCTCTATAACGCGCTCAAGCTTGACCTTCTTAAAGTGGACGTAAAAAGAAGCCTCCTGTGCCCAGTCTGTAGTGTGGTGGATACATCATGGTGTGAGCCAACGCCTTGATTATGTCTCATTACGGGACAATTTTTAAGAATAAGGCACTAGATACATTGATCAGAGCATGTTCAGAGCGAAGTGTTTTAGGTTAGGATAGTTGTTCTTCGCAACGAGTGTTCGTTTGTAGTACAATTTTTGGCAAGCCCTAAATATTGGGCTACGGGCAAATTGGCATAGAACTTGCGATTGGAATGAGGATGCGTTCGAAATATTCGCAATTATTAGATAAAAATATCTGCGGAAGAATCCGAGGACGTACGGGCGATGATGCAAGGAGGGGATGGTAAGCGAAATAGGGCAATCGAGGAGAAACGTGAGAATTTTACTGCGCATACGATGGAAAAGAGAACATAAGAGCTCACGAAGAGGAGGAATATCAATGTTAAAAAAATATACTAAATTAATTGTAGTCTGGACAGTTTTAATAGTTCTAAGTCTAGCAGGTTGCGGGGGGCAAGGAGGAAATACTTCAGAGAATGACCAAGCTCAAAAAAAAGTGATTCGTTTAAGTCATGCCTTACCGGAAAATCACTATATTTCTGCCCAAATGCGGGCTTGGGCGGAGCTGGTGATGGAGAAATCCAAGGGCCGGGTGGAAGTTCAGGTCTATCCAACCGGGCAACTGTATAAAGACGCTGATGTCTTAGAAGCGGTACAAACGGGTGCGATTGAGGCCGGGCATGCCTATGATTTTAATTTGGCTAAATCGGTCCCTGAAGCGCGGGTTTTTGCGGCGCCATTCCTTTTTGAAGGAAAAGTGACTGAGATAACTCAAAAAGTTTTAACCAGTTCAATCCGCAGTCGTTTAGAGACTGAGATGGAAAAACAGGGAATGAAAGGGATTTTATTTCTTCCTTGGTCAATGGAAGAAGGCGGGGTGATCACAAGTAAACAAGTTAAGACTCCGGCCGATGCTAAAGGGCTAACCTTACGGGCTACAGGTCCTGATACCGCAGCGATTTACCAACAGTGGGGAAGTAATATATCTTATCTCAACGGTTCTGAATTGTACACGGGTTTACAGCGCGGAGTAATTCAAGGCTCCGAAGGAACGGTGACCACTTCGGTCGAACGGAAACTCTATGAGGTTGCTCCTAACTTCACAATTTTGCCCTATAGCGCACGGGTATCAATGATTATAATGAATAAGAAATTTTACGATAAGTTGCAACCGGAACTTCAGAAGGCTATTAGTGAGGCTACTAAAGAAGTCGAAGACAAGACTGTGGCAGCCGCTAAGACTAATTTAGAGGCTGTCTTAAAGGCTGGTGCCGAAAAAGGCGTTAAGATTTACACCCCAACTCCAGAAGAACTTAAGCAATTTATTGGGGATAGAGATAAGCTTTGGCAGTCACTTTATAAAGATTACCCACAGATCTTAGCTGATATTAAGGAAATTCAAGCAATTAAATCCCAATTGAAATAGTAATAGTTGGAATAGAAATTGCCTCTCCTGTCATAGGGAGAGGCAACATACAAACGCTTTGAAATTGGGGGTTTGTTTATGGACTTGATAAGAAAGGTGTCGGCCGCAGCCCACACCCTAGCTGGCATAATTCTTGGAGTGATGTTCCTATCGATGGTAGCCAATATCATTGCTCGGAAACTTGGAGTTTCCATGATATGGGTTGAAGAGTTGAGCGGTTATGGGGCGGTTTGGGCGACTTATCTGGGGATAGCTTTTGCCCTTAGGGAGGAGAGACACGTACGTGTTGATATTCTAACCAGAAAACTACCACCGAGAGGACAAGAGCTGATGCGTTTCTTAGGTGATCTGGTTTGCGTGGTTTTTAGCGCCTTGATTACATGGAAAGGGTTTTATTTGATTTGGTCCTCCTACATTTCGGGACGGCATACCCCTTTTTTGGAAATACCAATCTACCTGTTGCAAATTGTTTTGCCGGTGGGTATGATTCTTTTCGGTCTTGAAGCGTTGATGGATGCAGTTAGATATCTAAACGGAAAGGAGAATGCTCTATGACCAGTCTTATACTGCTAGCGGTTATCCTCCTGATTGTGCTGCTATTTATAGGAACGCCCGTGCCTGTGGCCTTAGGTTTCGCAGGTTTAATTGGTCTCTATGCTCTTAGCGGAGAAGGAGCGCTTGTAGTCGCTGCCAAGGTAATGTTTGATACCGTCAATGACTTTATTTTTCTGGCTATACCCTTGTTTATCTTAATGGGGACTATCTTGGGCAGGGGAAGGATAGGAGAAAAGCTATATTACCTGTTTGACGTTTTTCTACGCCAAATTCCCGGCGGCGTAGGCATTGCCACGATTTTGACCTGTGCATTTTTAGCGGCTATGATTGGAACGAGCGTGGCTATTGCGGCTATGGTAGGTTCCTTCGCAATTTCTAATCTGATGAAATATGGTTACAGTTTCCCTTTGTCTTTGGGTATATGTGTGGCTGGGGGGGCCTTGGGCATCCTGATTCCACCCAGTGTACCTATGATAGTGTATGGCGCTTTCACCCAGGAATCTACGGGCAGCTTATTCATGGCTGGCGTGGTCCCAGGCATGCTGGCGGTTATTCTTTTCTCAATTTATGTGGCTTGGGAATATCTTCGTTC
>LADV01000213.1 GCA_000961805.1 Peptococcaceae bacterium BRH_c23
ATCTCCCCTCTTTTTAACCAGTTTGAACCCTTGAACGATCCCGCTGTCGTTACCATGGTTGATGAGCTTGCTCAAGGAGCTGGACTAAACATTGGTGCTGTTCTCGTGATGGACGCCAGCAGACAGACTACAGTAGCCAACGCCTATTTTTCTGGAGTGGGTACTACTAAACGAATTGTCATTTACGACACTCTCTTACGCAATTATTCCTTACCAGAGGTCAAGGCCGTGATTGCTCATGAGATGGGACATTGGCGAAATAAGGATATCAGCTATGGCCTTTTCTACGGGGTGCTAGGCTGTTTCATTGTTTTTGGTCTATTAAATTTCCTCTTAAAACCTTGGTTCCCAAAAAACAGAAAAAAGCCGCCCCAGCTTTGGGCAGCCTTGCAACTGGCACTTATCCTGCTTTTCTTTGTCAGCAATCCTCTTCAGAATGCCATATCCAGAGGAATGGAGCTACGTGCGGATCGTTTTTCTCTCGAACTCACAGGAGACCTGACTGGGGAAATCCTGTTGCAGAAAAACCTAGCCAGCAAAAGTCTATCGGATTTGTCTCCCCCCCGCTTCATAGTCTGGTTTAGTTATAGCCATCCACCAGTGCTTACCAGAATAAACACCTTACAAAAAGAATCTCAGTAAGACTAACCAAGAATCCGTCTCCTTGTTTCTCCCCTTGTATCTCTAGTATATTAAATAGTCGATTCTCTAGGCAGAAACGCTGCATATTATATTAGCGTTTTGTCAACCTAAGTATTTACGCTTTTGGTATATTATGGTAAAATAAAGCATACATATTTAGGAAGGGGTTGTTTGTAATATGGCTAAACATTCTAAAACTAACAATATTACAAAAGCTACACGAATCATATCTGTTGCCTCACAGAAAGGTGGGGTTGGCAAGACGGCAACCGTCACAAACATGGCTGTAGGCTTAGTTAGTCTAGGATATAAGACAGCAATTATTGACATGGATGCCCAAGGTCACATTGCCTTATCCTTCGGAATCAAGAAGGCTGAACTAAAGAAAACGATTTACGATGTTTTAATTGGTGAAGCAACCATGAAAGACATCAAGCAAAATGCATTTGGGGTGGATCTGTACTTATCAAACACTTCGCTAACAAATCTTAGTCCAACAGTCATGGCTCATCTTAATGCCAAGCTATTCCCTGCCCCCAAATACCTTTTGAGAAAGGCAATTGCTCAGATAAAGACTCAGTACGATTACATTCTCATTGACACGTCTCCTAGCAATGACATGCCAACTTTGAATTCTCTATTAGCCTCCACAGATATTATCATCCCTGTCCTTCCCGAGGGGCTGTCAATTGATGGTATCTACGAGACAATTGTTCTAATCAAGGGTATTCAGGAACAAGGTACTAAGCTAAACATTTTAGGGATTTTGCCTACAATGGTCCAAGACCATACCAACCTTCATCATGTGATGCTCCAAGAACTACGGAAAGAATTTGCTGAGACCCCAGATATAAAGGTCTTTGACACTGTTATCAAACGAGCCATACGCCATGGATTAGCCCAGTCCTACGGTGAACCTGACATTAAAAAAGCACCCGAATATCTTTCTTTTGTAAAGGAAGTATTTGCCATAGCCTAAAAACAAAAGGGAAACAGGGGGACAGGTACTTTGTTTTGATCGCAATCAAAACAAGAAACCTGTCCCCCTGTTTCCCCCTTTATCTGCCAGTTTGCACGCAAAATGATCTCGAGTCCCATTTTCTATGAGTAGATGAGTAGATATTCCATATTGTCCTTCGGTGGGGGTAGCATCCTACAGGCGAAAGTATCCCTCTTGTCATTTTTTTAGAAGTCCCTTAGCAAATCTCCCCGCTCATTAAAGACCATCGGTTGGGGATCCCCCCTGATCTCTAGTCTAGAATCTGACCTCACTTGATCAAGGAGATGTTCGGAAATAAGAATTTCATCTAATTTCAGAGTATTTTTAATCCAGACTATTTTGATTTTGCTATAATCTACGTTAGAACAGGTTTGAATGGCTGCTTTAAGCGCAAGAATATCGTTCTCCATAACCATCGGAATCTTAGATGCCTCTGGAAGTCTGGAGGTCAAGGGATTAGGATAGGTTTTACTATAATCAATTTTTTCAAATACCCGCTTAGTGCACACATCAGCCAGGCCTAAGCCATGAAAATTTCCGTGTGTTTCATCGGTAAGGTCAAGAACGACGATTCGTTGCATCGAAGGCTCAAATTGCATAGCAAGGGTAGGAAATCTCTTGATGATGTTCGGATCCATACCAAGTCCACTGATGTTCTTGCCAATTTTGTTAACCATGAGGACATCGTATTTAGGAAACAGGATTTGCGGCAAATTAGTCCTAGCCTCTTCAAGGAGTTCTGGCTCTTGAGTCATGATTTCTTCCTTGGGGAGAGCCACGATCTTACAGGTCTCATCAAAGGCATTCTCAATAATGCCCAGCGCAAAAACTATATTTGTCTTCTCGATACACGTTTGAGCTATGTCCTCGATTCTTTTGGACATTTTCCCTGAACCTCCGGAATGGCAGCACTCGGCTCCTCGCTGTTTACCTAACCCTATGGCAATCATTTTAGCCAAGCCACTTTCAAATGATCCCCGAAAGGAAGTATGCGGTTTCACTCGGTTAATAATCACTGTAGCATCAGCCACGGTGGCGGCATACTTATCGAAGTAGACAGGCATGCCTCCTGCTGAGACTCCCACTTGTACCACATCCATAGTGGCCTGAATCGGAGCCCCTACCGATTCCTCAGTAATCCCTAAACTATGTAGGACCTCCACTTGCCCTTCGGCCGTCGCCCCGCCGTGGCTCCCCATAGTCGGTATAATAAAAGGCTCTGCTCCTATGGCCTTTAAATTAGCTACCACTTCCCGTAGTATAATGACAATGTTCGCTATACCTCTACTTCCGGCTGTGACCGCAATCTTATCACCGCTTTTTATCCGACCGAGAATTTCCGGTCGTTGCATTTCTTCCTTCACTGTTTTCGGAATATCGGTAAGCATGGGTCTAGCGAAATTCTGACGTACTCTAACCATTTTAGGGATGTGCACATGGGCAAGCAATTGTTCAAGGCTCATTCTTTTCCCGCCTTTCTACAACGAATAGATGATTTCGAATCTTTTTCCCCAACCACTCCCAGTTGGTCTTAGCTTTACCACCAAAACTACGTCAGCCCCGACTGTAGCGGCCTGTCTTTTTATTCATGCCCAGCCGAGTAGGCCTGACTAAGCAATTCAATCGGGTGCATTACTTTTTGTGTCAGATGTTTCTTGCGAACTCCATGACCTATCTGCATTTCACAGGCCGGACAAGCGGTAGCCACCACTTCAGCCTCAGTAGCTGTGATATTTTTAAGTTTTTTATCAAGGATCTGCATTGAGAGCTGATAATAAGATAGATTGAACGAACCTGCTGAACCACAACATTGGTTCGCCCCGTTCATTTCTTTGAGTGTAAGATCCGGAATTTTCTTAAGCAGTTCACGTGGTTCTTTTTGGATTTTTAGCCCCCTAATGGCATGGCATGGGTCATGATAAGTTACTGTGACCGGAAGGTTATTGATGGGAATCTTAAGTTCAATATCTTGCATCAGGAACTGGGTAATATCCTTGACTTTAGAACTAAATGCTTTGGCCTCTTCAGTCCCTAATTTCTCTCCATACTCTTTGAGAGCCATCCCACAACTTGGGCAATCGGTAATAATCGCGTCAACCTCTAACCGAGAGAAAAATTTCACATTTTCCGCGGCCAAATGCAACATCGTCTCCGCATCCCCACTTGCCTCTGCTGGTACCCCACAACACAGCTGCTCCGGAATGAAGACCTCCACACGGTTCTCTTTAAGCACCTTGAGTACAGATTTTCCAGTGTTTTGAAAAATGTAATTCGTCATGCAACCCGTAAAATAAGCGACACGTTTTTGGGGATTGTCCACGGAAATCCTTGGGGAAACCCCTTGGTGGAAAGGACGTCCGGCTTGAATATCCGGCAGAAGCTTCTCTTTAGCTTCTAAGTTGGAAGGGAAAGGTTTTAAGAGACGAGACTTTCGTACTAACCACCGCAATCCGGTGCGTTGGTAGACTGTTAATAACTTAGCGACAAGGTTTAAGCGTCCATTGGATTTAAGCAAGTGATGAAAAACCGTCTTTTTAATGAGAGGCAATCCATATTTACCGACAAGCTCTTGGCGAGCGGCCAAAACCAGTTGATCAGTCGCCACTCCATTCGGGCAAGTAGCCGTACAATTTTTACACAATAAGCATAGAGACATGGTCTCGGCAAATTTTTTGCTCAGCTCTAGATTACCCGCCAAATACTGACGAAAAAGAAAAACTCTACCCCTTGAACCCATGGTTTCTACGCCTAGTTCCCCATAAATAGGGCAAGCTACCAAACAACCTCCACATTTACTGCAGTGATCAATTTCCGTTTGGAGATGTGAATAATCCTTCACTTTCCTCACCCCCGAAAATCTTCCCTGGATTGAGAATGTTATGGGGGTCAAATGCCCTTTTGACTTCCCGGAAATAGTGCATTTCCACTGGGGTAAATTGGAGTTTCATGAAAGGAGCTTTCATGAGCCCGATTCCATGCTCTCCCGACAGCGTCCCCCCTAATTCCACTGTGGTTTTAAAAATTTCTTCTACCGCCTTTTCGACCCGCTCCATCTCCTCTGGATCTCGATGATTGGCTAAAATATTTGGATGCAAATTTCCATCCCCTGCATGTCCATAAATCGGCATTGGCAGGTCATACTTAGCGGAGATCTTCTTCAAGCGTCGAATCATCTCCGGAATCTGAGTCCGGGGAACCGTAGCATCTTCCGCAATTTTAGTCGGGTTCAACTGTACGATGGCGGTCGAAACTGCGCGTCGAGCTTTCCAGAGTTCGTCCGATTCCGCATCGTTACTGGCTACTCTAACCTCTGATGCTCCATTGTCTTGACAGATCTGAGCAATGATCGGCGCCTGTTTTTCAACGACCTCCTGGTCTCCATCCACTTCGATCAACAGAATCGCTTCTGAATCCCTCGGAAGTCCCATATGCAAGTGATTTTCTACACAGTTAATGGCCAAGTCATCCATAATTTCTAAAGCAGCTGGAATAATTCCTCTCGCAATGATTTGAGGCACTGTCTCGGCTGCCCCGTCGAGTTTAGGAAACATACTCAAAATTGTCTTTTTAGCTTCTGGTTTAGGAATGAGCCTGACTATAATCTGGGTAACCACCCCTAGTGTCCCCTCCGAACCGATAAAGAGCCGGGTTAAGTCATAACCTGCAACATTTTTAACGGTTCGACCCCCGGTACGGATTATTTCGCCTGCAGCAGTGACCACTTCTAAACCCATGACATAATCCCGAGTGACCCCGTATTTAATGGCCCTGGGCCCACCCGCTCCTTCTGCCACATTGCCACCCATAGTACAGGATTTCAAACTGGCCGGATCGGGCGGATAGTATAACCCTAAGGCTTCAACTGCCTTATGTAGGTCGGCAGTGATGACACCTGGCTCAACAATCGCCACCAAGTTCTTCGCATCAATTTCTATAATACTATTTAAGCGGGTAAGATCCATGACGATCCCCCCCTTAACGGGAACCGAGCCCCCACTTAAGCCCGTTCCTGCTCCTCTTGGGTAAAGGGGGATCTTAAGAGCTGCTGCTACTTTTACAATTTCTTGAATCTCCAGGGTATTTTTTGGCCTAACGATATAGTCCGGCAAAAAGGTTCGGAAGGTGCCGTCATAGGAATAGCACATTCGATCCTCCAATGTGAGATGGATATACTCCGAACCCACAATCTTCGTCAAGGCCTGAACAGTTTCTAACATTTTGTTACCTCCTCACTTCTTCCTTAACCCAAACACTTTCGTGCCTCGCAAATCATACCCCAAGAGCAAGAACATACCCTAAGAAAGCCCCCTTACTTTCATTATTGCTTTTATACGGGGGCCTCCCGATACTCGTGCAGAATTGCAAGATCATCCCATGCTTCCTCGACTGGAACAGAACAGAAAATAAATGGTTTTTGAGGGACAGCTCACAACTTAAACCATTCTTTGATATTCTCCTGATCAGGGGAATGTCTGTTTCTAAACTCGTTTAAGCTAGCATCGTAAGAGTAGTCATCCTGCCACTCTTTTATATTCTTAACGATCTGCTTCACCGCATCTGCAATAAACTGTACCTCTTGGTCTGTCATAATGGGATGTATTGATAATCTCACCCAGCCCGGTTTCTGAGACAAGTCTCCTGAATTAATAAAATTAGTAATTTTATAGGATGTACCTTTGTCAATGTTAAACAAATAATGTCCATAGGTACCGGCACAGGAACACCCTCCTCTTGACTGTATGCCAAATCGGTCATTGAGTATTTTTACCAAAAGATTATAGTGGATATTGTCTACATAAAAGGACAGTATTCCTAGCCGATCCCTGATATTTTCCGCAAGAATGTGAAGGCCCTCGACACTGTCAAGTTCGCTGAACAGTATATTCATTAGTTCCTTTTCTCTCTTCAACATATTCTCTACACCCATATCCTCTTTAAGCCTGAGACACAGTGCAGTCCTTATGGCTTGCAAAAAACCAGGAGTCCCACCATCTTCCCGGATTTCTATATCAGAAGAATACTTATGTTCTCCCCAAGGGTTTGTCCAATCTACGATGCCGCCACCCGAATTGTCAGGCACATTATTGGCATATAGTCTTGAATCAAAGACAAGTACACCCGATGTGGCAGGGCCGCCTAAAAACTTGTGTGGTGAAAAGAAAATGGCATCTAACTTTTCTTCAGGGTCATCGGGATGCATATCAAGATGAATATACGGGGCGGACGCAGCGAAATCCACAAAACAAACGCCATTGTGCTGGTGCATGATCTTGGCCATTTTATGATAGGGGGTCTGAATTCCGGTTACATTGGAACATGCCGTAAAAGATCCAATCTTTAATTTTCGATCATGATACTTTTTTAATAATATGTCCAGATTATTAACATCGATCAGTCCGTTTCTGTCAGGACTTATTATCTCTACATCGGCTATCGTCTCGAGCCACGAAGTCTGATTGGAGTGATGTTCCATGTGGGTGACAAATACTACGGGTTTTAATTCTTCCGGGATGTTTACAAATGGCCACAGTTTTTCACTTATCTTAAGCCCCAGTATTCTCTGCAGCTTATTTATAACACAAGTCATTCCTGAACCCGCCGTAATGATTACATCATTACAATCTGCCTTGACATGCTCCTTTATCCTTTGATGTGCAATATTGTAAGCTTGTGTCATCAACATTCCTGTTTCACTGGACAGGGAATGGGTATTTCCAACAAAGGGTCCAAACTTATTAATAATTTTGCTCTCAATCGGGCCATACATCCGACCACTTGCCGTCCAATCTGCATATACCATCTTGACATTGCCGTAATAGGTTTCAAAAACTTGATTATTACCGATAGTATTAGCTCTAAACTCTTCAAAGTAGTTTTGCAATTGCATTACCTAACCTCCGTCATTTGGTCTAATTAATATAGTTATATCGTAATTTTCTCGCCTTGAATATACTTTTTTTTCTCGCTTGAAGCTGTTTCGCTGCCAGATAGGTAAACAGAGGGACAGGTGCACTGTTTTCAGACTCTTAAAAGCGAGTCCAAAATCACATTCTAGATATAAAAAAATCCCAGATTTTTAAATCTAGGATTCAAAGTTAAAATATTTAGCTGAAATAGCAATTTGCTAACTTAGGAAATAATTCGTATTACCCAACTACAATGTTATGATCCTTTATGCAAAAATAGACACCCTATTCTTATTTGATTGTCTTGTCTTTTGCCTTTAGTGCCGCCAATTCATTTGCATAGGTTCTGGCAACAATCTTATGCCAGAGTTCAGCACCTTTAATACCAATTCTCTCTGGAACAAATACAGGATCTACGCCCAGCTTCTTCTGTGCCTCGTAGTCTCTTAGAGTGGCAATCCCCGGCTTGGTCAGCAGTATGATTACGATAACATTGAACCAGGCCATTGCACCAACCCCTGCGGAACCAAAGTTCCAAACCACGTCTGCCGACATAATTGTACTGATGAAAACCATAACTACAATACCAATTCTTGAAGCTGTGATCGCCATTTTATAACCGCTGCCGTTACTATTGTGTCTAAAGAGATAACCAACATTAGAATCCGTGTAGAATGCATAAGCTAACACCGTTGTGAAGGTAAAGAAGCCCAAGGCAATTGCTACGAAACCGCCGCCAATCCCTGGTATAAATGAATCAACAGCTGCTTGTGTAAAGTTTCCTTTTTCCATGCCCGGAACAAATTCTGATATGAAACCTCCCGCTGGGTTAGCGACATTGAACGTGTTTGTTGAAAGTATCATGATTGCTGTTGCAGTACATACCAACAATGT
>LADV01000212.1 GCA_000961805.1 Peptococcaceae bacterium BRH_c23
GAATTATATACGGACACGATTAGTCCCTCCTTACAATCTTCCCAGGGTTCAACACATAGTTGGGATCCAGGGCTTCTTTTATACGTCGTAATGCTGCAACACCGGCTTCTCCAAATTCCAAATCTAGATATTTCATTTTAGCAATCCCAATCCCGTGTTCCCCTGAAAGAGTTCCTCCTAGAGAAATCGCCACTTGGAAAATTTCGTCTACAGCAAGATGAACTCGTTTCATTTCGTCTGTATCCCGTTCATCCGTAAGAATTGTAGGGTGCAAATTACCATCTCCGGCATGCCCGAATGTGGCAATTTGAAGACGATGCTTTTCGGCAATTCTACGAATTGCTTTGAGCATATCGGGAATTTTGCTGCGTGGAACCGTGGCATCTTCTAAGACTGTCGTCGGTCTTTTCTGAGCAAGAGCGGGCAGGGCACTTCGGCGAGCCAACCACAATAGATCCCGTTCTTTATCGTTTTTGGCAATTTTCACCTCAGTAGCTCCCTCAGCCTGTAAAATTTGCTCGACCAAAACTGCTTCCCGCTCAACTACTTCTTTATACCCATCTACTTCAACCAACAGCACGGCTTCTGCATCCAAGGGGAGCCCCGCATGCACGAAATGCTCAACTGTTTGAATGGTCGCATTATCCATAATTTCGAGGGTTGCTGGAATAATCTTATTGCGAATAATAGAAGCAATGGCCTTCCCAGCCTTATCGACATCATCAAAAATGGCTAGAATGCTTTTGCGTGCCTCTGGGGCTGGTATCAGCTTCACGATAATTTCCGTGATAATCCCCAGTGTTCCTTCAGCGCCGGTAAAGAGGGCAACTAAATCATACCCTGTGACGTTTTTGACCGTTTTTCCACCCCAACGAATGACTTCTCCATTGGCTAAGACCAATTGTAGGCCCATAATATAATGCTTGGTAACTCCGTATTTCAGTCCGCGCAATCCACCTGAGCATTCGGATACCGAACCACCCATGGTCGCTGTTGTCACGGTTCCTGGATCCGGGGGATACAACAAACCTAATTTAACCACTTCATCATTGAGAGCTTGGATGATCACTCCAGGTTGAACAGTTGCTGTTAAATTATCTTGATCTACCTCTAGGATTTTGTTGAGATTGAGCATGGAGAGTACGATCCCCCCCTTAGTGGGAATGGTTCCCCCGCTAAGGTTAGTTCCTGAACCACGTGGATAGATTGGGATTTGATGGCGTACGGCAATTTTTACAACCTCTGACACCTGTTCGGTAGAAAGGGGCGAAACCACTACATCCGGCTTATGATGTTTCATGGCAGCGGTTGCGTCATAAGCATAGGTCAGTAAGTCTTCCTGCTCTGTGAGGACATTCTCTGCACCGAGCACTTGAACTAGTTCTTGTAAGACTTCACGAGCTAACATCCATTTACCCCCTTAAAAATGAAGATATCTACCATTTATTTAGTTTTTGTCTGGCTGTGTCTGACTGTCAGACCACTTATCCCTATATTAATTCAATTTAATAGAAATTTCAATATAAAATTCAAAATTTCGTCTTCCAAAAGTTTAGGAAGGGGTTAGCTGTAACCCCTTCCCAGTGAAATTTGTTAACTCATCCAAGCCTAACGTGAATATTTATGTTCTAATAGTTTCATCTCTTGCTGAAATGATTGACTTAACCGAAAGAGCAGGCGTTCCATATCCAAGCGGTGAAGTGAAACTGTTTCAGGACTAAGAAACTCAATCTTTCGAAACTCGGGTTTAATCAGGATAGGAAGCAAATCGTCGAGGTTCTCGATCCGAAGTGTCAAAATAATAGGGGCATAAGCAACCTCTTGGGAGCGTCTCCCCTCACTCTCTGTCACAGTATAGATATCTAGACTCAAATCGATATCTTCAATAAAGATACCTTGCAGTGGAACATTGCGAAGTAAAGCAACCTGTTGTTCCCGGATCGATTCAGCCATTAGTTCTTTACTCTTGCCTCCAAAGAAAAATCGTCCACTTTTTGATTCTCCGCGATAATCTACCCGAATCCGTACGCGAACGTGTTCAGTTAGAAGCTCATTTCCAATCCGAATCTTCATAAATGGCTCTCCCCGTTTCCTAATTAACTCATTCTATAAGATATAAGAACATTTTTCGCAATTACGTAGTTAAAATTATTCTCCAAAGGTTTATATTTCTCCTGCAAGCCTTGCTTTAGGGTTAGAATTTTGGACATACTAAGAAAAATCCAAAGGTATATTTTTAGGGGGGTACAAAATGCTCAAAACTGCCATTGCTATTTTTAAAGGACCTCAACAGACTAAAGAGGCTATTGAAGAAATTCAAGGGGAATCCTTAGCTAACAGTAAAATATCGGTTATAGTTCGAAGCGAATATATTCACCAAGGTGAGTTTCGCGAAGAAATTGCCAATGAATTGGCTTATTACCCCAGTGAAATCAACTTGGACAAATTTAATGCCTGGTTAGTTCAAGCTCCGCCCTTTGTGGTTTCGGACCTTGGCGAAGTTGTCGTCGCTGGACCGCTGGCCAGTCAACTAATGCACCAACCTCAGAGTCGCGGGTTGAACGAAGCTCTATTTAGCTATGGTCTTTCTGAGACTAGAGCTAGACATTATGAACATGAAGTTCGCACAGGGCACTGGTTAGTTCTGATCCAGACCAGCCATGAAAAAATTAATTCCGTGGCCAATGCCTTGCGTTCCTTTGGCGGAAGAGACATAGAAATCTGGAACAAAGAAATCGAGCACCCTATATACCCTTTTGGTTAACTTTCTTATCTTCAAAGTCCCACATTGGAACGCAATTGCTTGACTTCTTCTTCAGTAAGAGCCCGGTAAGAACCTGGGTGGAGAGTAAGGTTTTGGGTTAATGTCAATGGCCCGAATCGAATTCGTTCAAGTTTGACGACTAAATATCCAACAGCCTCAAACATTCGTCTGATTTGGCGATTTCGCCCCTCATGGATCGTCACTTCCAAGACTTCCAGGGAATCGTTCTTTAAGCCTCCTTTCGTCCGCTGGGAAAGACCGCTTACGCGCTGAACTTGGGCGGGAGCGGTTTTTCCATCTTCTAAAAGTACCCCCTGCTGCAAAGTTTCAAGAGCATGAATACCTACCGGACCTTGGACCCAAACTCTGTAGGTCTTCTCAATTCCATGCGAGGGATGCATTAAACGATGAGCTAACTCTCCATCGTTCGTAATAACCAATAATCCAGAAGTATCATAATCCAACCTGCCAACCGGATAAACCCGAACCGGAACATCTTTTAGTAAATCGACCACAGTCGGTCGCCCTCTTGGGTCGCTGGCACTGGTAATCACGCTGACTGGTTTATTCAGTAAATAATAGTACAAAGCCTCGGTTCGTTTAACCAGACGTCCATCCACTTCGATCTGATCTCGAACCCCGACTTTGGTCCCTAAAGCTGTCACCTTATCTCCATTAACCGTCACACGACCGTCAAGGATCAGTTTCTCGGCATGTCGTCGTGAAGCAACCCCAGCTTGGGCGAGTACTTTTTGCAAACGTTCTCCGCCCCCTACGTCTAATTCCATACTCTCACCTTCCATTATCTTTCTCCTTTGTCTACTTAAGCACAACTCAATGCCACAAGAATTCTATTTGGCTTTCAAATCATAAATTCCCGGACCGATTTCCGGATAACTTCCTTGGACCTTTTCCCAGAATTGGTCTTTTTGTTCACTTCGCGGCAGTCGAACAAGATAATCTGCTGGGAATTTTTGCAGTAGTTGAGTAGCCATTTCTTGATCTTTTACAGTGGTTAATCGAAACCCTACCCGGTTCGCATAATAAAACGTCATTGGGGGCGAGTCGCTTAACACTAATATACTGGATTCAGGTGTATTTTCTTTAATCCATCGTGCCTGAATGAGATAGTCTGAACTCCACTGATACTTTGGAGTTAAATAGGTATAAGCATCTAAATTGAGCAAGGCTATAAGCACGATCACTAACAATACTCCTCGAATATCTTTTATTTCATCGAGGGCATAGGCGCTTAGCAAGGCTATAAGCGGCAGAATCGGCACTAAATAATAATCCAAGGGAATCCGCACACAAACGACTCCAACATAAAGAACACTCACTCCCAGCCAAGTCAAAAGGACCATTCGTACTGGAGAAGGAAAAAATAAAAGTCGAAGTACGCCTATACCTGCAAGGATAAGCATACTAAGTGTCAGTCCTTGCTCGATGTTTTTACCTAATAACTTCCAGTCCAGATTGGGATTGGCCATATTTCCAGTCATTATACCGGAAACGAATTGACTTGAAGGCGGTGCGTAATAATGTACCCACAAATAGTATACCATAGGTAGAATGAGCACAATCACACTATAACGAAGAAGCTGTCCTGCCGCCTTCGATTTGAGAGGCCAAAAACCCAAGAGCAGGGCTACTGGAAACAACATCAACTGCGGAAGCTTAGCAAGTATTGCACCGGCCATCAATAGACCTACTTTCCAACTTCCGCTCTCCGCTTGGGATTTCCTCCACTTGCAGAGTATAGCCAACGCCCAAACACTCCAAGCTTGGGCCATCGGTTCAGGCATGACAACTCGACCATAATAAATCGATAAGGGCATTAAGGCATAAATAGCAGCTGCCAAAAGCCCTGCCCGATCTGTAAACATCTGTCTTCCCAAATAATAAATTCCGCCGATCGTAAGCAGCGATAGCATAACCGACCATAACCGTCCCCAAAGATCTGCCCAACCGAAAATGGTCCAGGTCCATGCTAAAAGGTAGGGTAAAAATGGAAACTCTAATTCTACTCTTTGAGGGGTTATTCCATCATAACTAAGTAGTGGAATAAAGACATTAGGTAGATCGGTTAGGCGCCCGAGCATATGGCTTGCCATGCTCGCCGTATCGGCTTGTCGCCAAGCCTGATTGTCTAATAATGGGTTAGTAATTCCTCGCAGCCTAAGTCCTAAGGCCACTAGAAATATTAAAAACAACCACCATCGTCTTATTCCTCGGCCCATTCTACTGTTCTCCACTTATTACGTTTTAGTTGATATATCAGTTGGACATATCCCCAAATTGTTGGTAATATTCTCAGTTTACTGGCACCTTTTTTGAGCTCATAATGAAGTTTTAAAGGAATTTCAGTGACACACTCTGCAAAGGGTGCAACTTTGAGAAGCAATTCAACCATCCCGGAAAAATTGCGACTTTTAATAATTTCCGGGCCATATTGTCGAGTCCCTTCGGCCAATAAGGCAAGGCGATAAGCTCTGTAGCCACAAGAATAATCCCGTACTCCTTTGATCGGGGCAAAATAATGCATCACTCTACCAGCTCCCCAAGATAATCCCCTCCGCCCTAAAGAAAGCCCATTTTGTTCCCCACCTGAAACGTAGCGAGAGGCAATCACGAGGTCAGCCCCAGCACATATAGCATCATAAAGCAGGGGAATACAATCTGCGGGTTGAGTATTATCTGCATCCATTGTAATGACAATATCCGGAGCGTTCAGATTCTTCTCAAGCTGACCATCTAATAGGTCTCCAGAAAACCTGTGGAAATTCAAGACATATTGGAAACCGCTGTTTAAGGCAGCTCCTAGACCTTGATTTTGAGAGTGATTCACGTTGTGAATATTTCGATGTATTTGAGCAAAACTTCTTACTACATCTGAAGTATGATCAGTGCTCCCATCATTGACGATCACGATCTGATGGGGGATGGGTGCGCAGGTCTGTTCAATATCCTCGAGTAAAGCTGGTAGCGCTTGCTCTTCATTATAAGCTGGTAAAACAATATAAAGCATACAACAATGTCCCCCTTTCGGTTCATCGTTAGTATGCACAAAGAACGGTTCAATAAAACGCCTTGTTGACGATCCATACTGAAGCTATTAAACCAATAGCATCCGCTATTAAGCCCAATTTGAGTGCGTATCGGTACTTTTTAATGCCTACTGAACCAAAATAGACCGTTAGGACAAAGAATGTCGTATCCGTACTCCCTTGGAGAGTTGACGCTAAACGTCCAATATAGGAATCTGGTCCATGTTGATTAATCAGTTGTGTTGCTACTCCTAAAGCGCCTGATCCGCTGAGGGGGCGCATAATAGCTAGCGGAATGATGTCAGCAATATTTGAATCTAAACCTAAAAACATAAAGACTGGCTGTAGCCAGCGGGCTACTATTTCCAATGCCCCTGAGTCTATGAAAACTCTAATGGATACCAACATGCCAATCAAAAAGGGGAGGATTTTAACTCCTGTTTTAAATCCATCCTCCGCTCCTGCTACGAAGGATTCGTAGACGGGAACCTTGCGCAGATAAGCCAGCACAGGGATGAGTAATAAAAGTATAGGGATAGCCCAGCGTGAAATCTCAGCAATAACGTTCATCGTTTTCTCCTACTTCTCCTACGAATAAAATAATCTACCAGGATGGCGACAGTCATTGCGCATCCTGTCGCGACTATTGTTGTTCCAATTATCTCGGTTGGATTAACGGAATTTGCCTTAAGACGCACACCAATGATCGTAGCTGGGATAAGCGTTATACAAGAGGTATTTAAGGCTAGAAACGTAATCATTGCTGGGCTGGCCACGTCTGGTGTAGAGTTTTCTTTTTGAAGTTCTTGCATAGCCTTCAAGCCAAAAGGGGTTGCAGCATTACCCAAGCCTAGTACATTAGCACTTAAATTCATGATAATGGCTCCCAGTGCAGGACTATTCGGCTTTAGAGAAGGAAATAAAAGACGAACTAAAGGACCAAATATTCGGGCAATTCCTCTGACAAAACCTGCTTCCTCGGCTAAACGCAGGAGCCCTAACCACAAGCTCATCACGCCAATCAGTTCAATGGCAACCTCTACCCCCAATTCGGCTGCTTTCATGGCAGAGGCAGTAACAGTTTCGATATGTCCATTGTACGCTGAGACAATAATCCCAATCGCCAACATTAAAAGCCAAATGAGATTAACCATGTCCCACCCCCCTGCCTATAGAAAACTTGGCTGGCGCCCGAAGACACTGTCTTCGCACGTATTAGTCATTCTGTCAGCTTCAGCGAAGGCGGCCGCCTCGTTCATGATAACTTATGCGCTGGCCATGACTCGAACAGGACGTTCGAGGTTAGAGCGCCGCTATGACTCAACCAAGGATGGTTGAGATTAGAACACCGCCATGGATGGCAAGGTGTCGTGATGGTAAGGCACCGTGATGGCGAGAAGGGAGCTCCATAAAGTATGTAACCAAGTTATACTTTATGATAAGTATGAAAAAGCCAAACAAAAAAGAACGTATCCGTTCTTTTTGTTTGGCCTAAATCTAGATAATAATGCCATTAGTCACGGGCGATGATGATATCTTCCGAAACTTTCTTTTTCTTGTGAAACATACCTGTAATTCGATCTAACAAATCAGGAACTGTATCAATCAAACGGTCAACTACCACGTTACTATCAACTGGAAGAAGCCGAATATTCCCATTTCCTACGACCAAAAAAGCAACCGGTTGTACAGATACTCCTGCTCCGGCGCCGCCTCCAAAAGGAAGTGGAGGTGCTTGTCCCCCAGTATGAACATGCTCTTTGCCATCTTCTGGTGC
This sequence comes from Peptococcaceae bacterium BRH_c23, assembly GCA_000961805.1. The sequence goes on from LADV01000212.1 coordinate 7,589, forward strand.
TGCAAATTCGCTCCCGCCTGCTGCAAAGCCGCACGACACCCGTGAAATCGGAATAATCATGGATCCATCATGGGTTTCTACAGCTTCGCCCACAATTGTATTAACGTCAACGATTTGTTGGATGCTTTCCATGGCTGTTTTCATTAATGATTCGATTGGATGATTTCCCATGCGTCTACCCCCTTATACCCCACTTAAATGTTCTCAGTATATTTATTCCAATAAAAATAATATGACCGATTTTCAAATGGAATATGCATTGAATATCACAAAAGAAACCCTCTTTCTTAAACTGAGGAACAACGACTAACTCTGGACAAGCTACCTCGACTGTTACTTGTCGATAAAGGCGTGAAAGAGCAAAGCCAATCATGGTCCAAAACGCCCCGGCAGCAATTGCAGTGTGACGCGCATCTTCATAGCCAATTTCGATTCGCCAATTGATGGCCTTACAATGGATCCCTCGGTAAAATTCATTCCTCAACCGAGATAAATAGTTTAATAACCGATGTATTTTGGGCCAAATCCTTAATAATAAACCTCCGCGAAAATAGCGAAATCGCACTTTATGGCGAGCCTGACGTGTTCCCCCATTAGCCTCTGACACCTGTTCGTATTTGAGCTGAGGACCCTTCTCCCATTCTAATTGAAGGGTTGGAATTTGATATTGAATGTGCCATAAACCATAAAAAGCTCGCACATGGATATCGATATCATCTTTCTCTTCAATCCGTCGATATCGAAAATCAACTTCAGCTTTCATGGCTAAACTAAGTAGTATTAGAATAGTCACAGCAAGCAAGAATGCTAAAATCCGCACCAAAACCCCTCCGTACTCCATACCCTCGTCAAAGTGACAGTCCCTAAATAGGTATGATGTACGGTTTGAAGAAAAATTATGCACTCTGCAAAGCTAAAATAGCCAAAACCTTAAATTAGGAAGGTATTCCCATTGAAATTTTAGTATTTTAACCCTTAGCCTAACAGAAACTATACTGCCGTGATCTAAATTTTCGTTATGGAGGTGGACTTTAGTATGAATATGAGAATAAGAAAGGTCGACCCTGGAACATTTAGCTTTCTTGAACCCGGCTGGTTTATTTTTCACGCACTCGCTATTACTGGAATGATCATGATTGGTATGGCAATAGAACGAAGAGACTGATTTAACGCCTAATGTAAAAAGAAAGTATTAACCTGCAGTTAGTCTTTCTGACGAGTATGGGCAAGGAGAAGGGTTGCTATAAAGCTGCCCCCTTCTCCTTCTTTTGTTCTCGACGTTTGGCCCGAGTTAAAAGCTTTACCATGACTAAGGCAATTCCTGCGATCATAAGTATGCCCGCGGCAACGGCAACAAAGGCAAACCGATTGGGATTCTTAATTAAGGAACTGAGGTTCTTATTATCCTCGACAATCTTTCTTTGCTGTGTCTCTTGGTAATATTCAGGAACCTGAGCAATTCCGTTCACTTTATCAAATGATTTTAGATATTCGGCAAGCGCAAACCATTCCTTAAGTTCGTTATTTCGCCCACTGGTTTTATCAGTAATGATATGTGCTTCATAGTCAGTAATTGGGGTGCCATCCTTGGTTTTCGGTACAATTGATAATAGTCCCAGTGATTTATCTCCCACGACTGATAACATCTGGGCTGAGTATAAACCAACCACAACACGATAGAGTTCCTGATCGTCAATCTCTTGCAGAAGACCATCAGGTTTTTGCAAGATGGTATCGGTTACTTTATTTAAAATTAATCGATTTGGGTTAAATGTGAAATTTAAGCCCGACATATAGAGCTGAGCATCTTCCATAATCGGCGCAATAGATGCATCCACTTCGCAGGCTGTCTTCAACTCTTTACCTGTAAGATAAACAGAAATTAACGGATAGCCCGAAATAAGATCTGGACCAATACCCAAAGAACTAACCGAGAACGCATCTGCCACCGAGATATTCCCTTTGACGAAGGAAGAGCGAATCGTACCAGCGGGTACAATGGCCACTGCAACTGGTTCGTAATCTACTCCCTCGGCTTTTTTTACCGCATATATATAAGCGTCGCTAATCAAGTTGCCTAGTGTATCCTCGGCGTGCTGCTTGCCTATTTCTGGGGTTGGGACAAAATCAAAGGCAGAAGTTGCTAGAACTTCGTCAAACTCCATTCCGAAATGATCAAGGTACTTTTCTTGCACAATACTCTTGAAATAATCAATTTTCTGGGAGATATCTGGATCAGGCTTATAGGTATGATCTATTTGTTTAAGCATATAATCGTTCAAGTTCCAATTGTGCTCAGAACTCTGGATAAGATCTATAACTCCTAAGTTTTCGCCGTACTTTCCAGCTGAGCCTATGATTGTTTCCCCCACGACTATGGGTTCCGTGAGCTTTGTATGAGTATGACTACTGATGATAATATTAAGCTCAGGGACTTTCTGGGCGAGTAGTTCATCCTCAGATTTGGTAGGATCTGGCGATGTGCCTAAATGGGAAAGGCAGATTATAAGATCTACTTTTTCCGTTTGCTTTAATATCTTGACAACACGCTGGGCATTTTCAACAGCATCAGTAAACTCGACTTCCGCCATCGGTGCTTTAGAAGCTGCATCCTTACCCAATAAGCCAAAAACACCAATTTTCAAACCGCTACGGTCTAAAACAGTATAATCTTTAACCCCATAATCAAGCATTGCTTGCTGCAGATTACTTAAAGAATCGGATAAATTGCCCTTTTTATCACTTGGATAAATAAAATTAGAGGCCACAAGTTGTGGTATTTTATCCCCACTTTTCTTGGCAGCACTTAAACTTTCTGCCAAACCTTTAGCCCTAAAATCAAATTCGTGGTTTCCTAAGGTTACCACATCATACCCCATCTGACCCATGATTCTGAGTTCAGGTGCATCACTAGCATAAATCGACTGAAAGAGTGTCCCCATGGAAAAATCCCCTGAATCAAGTAAGATTGAATTGGGGTTGCGTAGCTTTTCTTGATTAATAGCGCTTTGCAGTTGGGCATATCCTCCGAATTTAGAAACGGCGCCTTTTTGATTAATGTCAAACGGAAGGAAATGATCGTGCAGATCATTCGTAAATAGAATGGTCAGTGTCTTTCCATTTTTCTCTACGGAAGTGGCGGGATTACTCAGACCCAGTATCCATATAATGGTCATAAATACGCATAATAGTTTAAAATACGCTTTCGTAACTACCCCCCCAATTATCCATCATATTCCGCTATTTATTCTCTCCTTTACATCACCGAAAGCTCCCATAGATACAAGGAGGCAACCGAGCCATAGGGAGAATACCTTTTTCTATACCGCTCAAATTTCTCCTTCGGAAGTTCTTTGAGACCGTACAAATTCATCATTCCTCTACAGATTGCTAAGTCCTTGTAGCTAACCACATCGGGACGGCTGAGTGAAAAGATAAGCAGCATTTCAGCAGTCCAAACACCCACACCATGGAGTGAAGCGAGCTTTTTTATGATTTCATCATCGGTCAGAGTATGAAGTTGATTAAACTTTACCTCCGATATCGCAGCATGAGCAATGCCCTTGATATATCCAGCCTTTCTCTCAGACATGCCACAACCTTTTATTGCAAACAGGTCCGCCTGGGTAATACTTTCCGGTGTAATGGTTCCCAGCAGCGCAAACATTCTGTTCCAGACAGTTTCAGCGGCCTTTTTGGATATCTGCTGACTGACAACGCTTGAAACAAGTGCCGTAAATGGATCAGGTGTAATCTCACGCTGAATAATGCCTATCTTATCAATAGCGGCACCAAGTTTTTTATCTCGGCGTTTCAAGTACTCAATTTCCTGGTGTCCATATTCAAAAAACGGCATAGCTATTATTCCCCCTAGTCCTACTCTAAAGCGCTTGCCACCTCATCTTCAGTAAGCGCCACAACTTCTAGGTTTGGCAGATCCTTGAGTGATCGCAAGCCAAAATGGAGAAGAAACTGTTCAGTTGTTCCATAGAGAATAGGGCGCCCCGGACCGTCTTTGCGGCCGATTTCCTTCACTAATCCCTTTTCTACCAACGTTGTCAGGGCTCGATCAGACTGAACTCCTCTGATAAAGTCGACTTCTCCTCGCGTCACAGGTTGCTTATAGGCTATTATCGAGAGGACTTCTAAAGCTGCATTAGAGAGCACTTGAACAGGTTGTTTATACAGAACTTCGATATAACGGGCCAATTCGGGCTTAGTGCCCAATTTGTATCCACCATTAATTTCTAAGATCGTTAACCCACAAGAGTTCAGAAGATAACGGTCACGAAGCTCAAATATGAGCTCTTCAACCTTCGCTTGGTCTAATTCAAGAATCTCCCCTAGGAGTTCAGAGGTGAGCGGATTCTTGGCAACAAATAATAGGGCTTCTAAGGCCGCCGTTTCCGGCTCTCGAAACAGCATTCCATCTACTCCTCTTCCGTGAATTCCCAAGCTTTTGCCGTTGGAAACATCATAATATCACTGAGCTGGGATGGTTGTTCAGCTCGAATTTTTCCTGACTTTAAGAGTTCTAGCAAGGCCAGAAAAGAGACCACCATTTCCATGCGTGATCCTATCCGCATGAGCTGGTAAAAGCGTATTCCTTTGGGATGTAGTAGAACACGCCGTAAAACATCCGCCAGCACTCTCTCAATCGCGATCTCATCCGGTTTTACATGTCGGATTTCTTCCCCTTTTTCCGCACGTTCGATCACTCTACAAAACGCTTGCCAAAGATTATCGAACACAATCCCTTTGAGTGGATCCTCAGGTGGCACTTCCGAGAGTAAGTCCTCGACATTAACCTCACGAAAATAGGATCGTCCGGAGGATGTATCCAGCTTCTCAAATAGTTGAGCCGCCTGCTTGAACGTCCGATAGGCTATTAAGCGCTCAACCAATTCCTGGCGAAGATCTTCCTCTTCGACCTCAGTCTGGGCAGTCTTCGGAGGTTTTGGCAAGAGCTCCCTTGATTTAATATAAAGCAATTGTGCCGCAAGCACTAGAAATTCAGTCGTGACTTCCATGTCCATAGACCCTAACTGGCGTATCGCTTCCACAAACTGATCGGCAATTCGCGCAATCGGTATATCGTAGATGTCCACTTTTTCTTGTTGTATCAGTGTCAATAGTAAATCCAAAGGACCTTGATAAGCAGGAAGTTTGACCTGGGTCACTGTTTTGTCAGTGTCCATTCACTTATAGTCCCATGACACAGCGGACTTCTTTCATGGTCTCCGAGGCAGTAGCTCGGGCACGCTCTGCCCCTTCTTCGAGAACCTGCTCCACCCTACCTGGTTCCTCCCAATATGTACGCCTCTCTCTAAACGGACTGATTAATTTCTCCAGATTCCCTGCCAGATGCCGTTTACAAGCGACACAGCCTACTTTTCCTGTGCGGCAACTCTCTTCCACTTCTGCAACTTCCGGTGTGTAGATTTGATGGAACTTATGGACAATACAGACTTCTGGATGCCCTGGGTCATCTTTACGGAGCCGAGCTGGATCAGTGACCATTTGTTGAACACGAGTCTTGATCTCCTCAGCAGAAGCTGTAAGGGAAATCGCATTATGATAACTTTTGCTCATTTTTCGCCCATCAACGCCCGGTAAAAGAGGCACTTTACCCACCAACCCTTGTGGCTCAGGAAAGACCATTCCGAATAAGTGATTGAAACGGCGAGCAACTTCTCGGCACAGCTCAATATGCGGAAGTTGATCTTCTCCGACTGGCACTACGTTTGCCTTATAGACCAAAATATCAGCTGCCTGTAAGAGGGGGTATCCCAAAAATCCATACGTCCCTAAATCTTTCCCCTGCAGACTTAATTGTTGGATTTGGTCTTTGTAGGTAGGAACACGTTCCAGCCAAGATATGGGCGTAAACATAGAAAAAAGCAGATGAAGCTCCGCATGCTCTTTGACTGCCGATTGGATAAAGACAGCACTTTTCTGAGGATCAATCCCTACACTTAGCCAATCTAAGGCAATCTCCCGCCGAAGACTTGGAAAGTTTAAGCGATCCTCATACCCTGTTGTCAAAGCATGCAAATCCACAATGGAAAAATAGCATTCATAGTCTGCTTGTAAAGCTACCCAGTTCTGAATGACACTCAGGTGCCCTATATGCAGTGCCCCAGTAGGCCTCATGCCACTTAAAATTCTCCCTTTCACACTAACACTCCTTTTGTAATCTAAATCTCGCTAACTTAATTATTGACTAATTTATCAAATGGCTAACCATCACTAGGAGAGAGAGTCAAAAATCCACCTATACTAAGTTCCGTACTACCGCTCTACCCAATAAAGGGGGTTAGTATTAAGGTAATGATTTTCTCAAAAGCATCAAATAAGCCCTTCCTTACTGGAAAAAGCACCATACCTAGAATATCTGTAAAGAGAAGCACAATCAAGATTATCATACCATACTGCTCTATCACTTGTAACCGAGGCGCGAAGCTTCGAGGTAATAACCCTCCGAGAATTGCGAAACCATCGAGGGGAGGAATTGGTAGGAGGTTAAAGATACCTAACCCTAGATTCATGAGTACTATGGATTGAAACATTAGCGAAATAATGTCACTCCAGGCAGAGGCTTGAATCGAGATCATCGTTAGAAACCAAAAAAACATGGCCACAAACGCTATGATCAAGTTTGTAAGAGGTCCTGCCAAGGAAACCAACATTAAACCCCTCTCTTTATCTCCTCTAAAATATTGAGGGTTGGTCATGACTGGCTTAGCCCAGCCAAAACGAAATAAAAGAGCCATGATCGTTCCAAAAAGATCTAAATGCACAAATGGATTTAAGGTTAAGCGTCCTTGGCTGCGGGGAGTTGGGTCACCTAAACGGTCAGCTGCCCAGGCATGAGCATATTCATGAAAGGCAAAACCAATCATCAAGGCGGGTATATTGGCGATAATGGCCGTTAAATTAAAATCAGGCAAATGCTTCTCCTCCTTCTAACGCTGGGCATAGACCCATTGACTAGCTATTTCCTGCTCTTCTTCCGAAGTGCTAATTTGACCCTCCAGCCAGGCCATGCGCACTCGATCCAGAATTTGTCCGATCTCTGGGCCCTGCTTAACACCCATTTGGATTAGGGCTTTACCATTAAGGGACATGTTTATTCTTTGGCCAGCCTCAAGGCATTCCGTTATTTGCTGCTTATAACGTTCATCCCTTGCTAAGGCGATGACAGCCTCCTTCGGGGCTTTGTTTAGCACTCTGTCCAGCTCACTTAAAGTCAAAGAATCCATCAAAGTATCGCGCAGACTAATTAAGGCTATTGTTTCATCCCTTAGGGATCTATTTAAATTTACTCGCTCCAGGACTTTCTCGATACTTGCGTTGTCCATATTAGAAATAGCCATTAACCAACGCAGCTTCAGAGACCATTGAGCACTATCCTCTAGGTCCTCTAAGCTAAAGTTCCAGTTAAACTCCTCTCTGAACCAGGCCTTAAATAAGCCGCACTTGATCAAGGTTTGACCCATAGCTAGATAGTTTACTTCGGTAAAGATATGCATAATCTCTTCAGTAAAGCGTTCTATGCTTAGTTTAGCAAGGACTCCAGTATCTATCGCTGTATGAAGCGCTTCGAGTGTTTCTTTAGCCAAATTAAAATGATACCGTTCCGCAAAGCGAATTGCCCTCAGCATCCGCGTAGGATCATCGATAAAACTAATATTGTGTAAGTAGCGGATTTTTCCTTGTTGCAAATCTCGTTTGCCACCGTAATAATCCACAAGTTCTCCATAACGCTCTGCATTCAAGCAAATTGCCATGGAGTTAATCGTAAAATCACGTCGGAAAAGATCATCTCGCAAACATGATTCCTCTACTTGGGGAAGCGCTCCGGGAAAGGAATAATGTTCCCATCTCGTACTTGCTACGTCGAGATGACTCCCATCAGGAAAAATAATCTGTGCTGTTCCAAATTTTACATGCTGGGTTAGTTTACCCTCTGGCATTCTCCTCATTAAAGCCTGTGCAAATTGGCCGCCGCTGCCTTCCACCACAAAATCCAAGTCTTGTGTCGGAACGGAAAGTAGTAAATCCCGGACAAACCCTCCAACAAGATAAACGGAGCATTGTTCTTCCTGAGCGGTATCTCGGACCGCCTCAAGTAGATTTTGGACTTCTTTCGGCAAACTTTTTATCAAATCCAAAATGTCCTGACGCATGGCTGCACTGCGTTCACGACCAAGTTGTGCTTCAATAGGAACCGAACCACCGTGAATGAGACGTAAGACATCAGACCTGGAAACAATGCCTACAAGGTTACCTTCTTCAACTACGGGGAGACGCCCAATGTCATTTCGAACCATGAGACGTTGAACCTCATCCCACGGGGCCTCTACATCTACCGTTTTAACCTTTGTGGTCATAAACCCTTTTACTGGCGCGTGTCGTAGACCGTGTTTAATCGCCTTATCAACATCTCGCCGAGAAATAATCCCTACTAGACTCTTATCCTCTGTGACAGGTACTCCTGTGTGTCCGTAACGCAAGAGAATTTGTTCTACCTCGCCAAGTTTTGTCTCCGGAGAAACGGTTTTAACCGGATAACTCATAATATCTCGGACCATATGGGGCCGATTAGCTCGGCTTTGAATCGCAGAACGCAGTTGTTTAAGGAGGACAGGAATTTCTCCATCCTTAATGGTCGCTGATGCCGCCCTCTCATGGCCGGCACCACCAAATAATTGGACCAATCCATTGACTGGTAAGCCTCTTCCTCTCGATCGACCCACGATATAGACTCGATTCTCCATCTTGACTAACAGAAACCAAGTATCAGCACCTTCAAGTTCCCCAACACGATGAACTAACAAAGCCAGGCCACCGACATAATCTTCTGACTCAGCATACGAAATATAGACCGGTAAGCCATCAAAAAATTCCGTCTGTCCCTGATCCAACAATTGCTGTAATAAGTCTTTTTGTTCCTCGGCAAGTGGCCGTCGTAAGTATTTAGCAATAACCCCCAGATTCGCTCCTTGTCCTAATAAATAAGCCACAGCGTGTACATCACGAACTGTGGTGCTATCAAACAACAAACTTCCGGTATCGTCATAAATTCCGATGGCAATCAAAGTCGCTTCAAAGCTACTCAACGGTAAGCCAAGTCCGGCTAATTTTTCAACTAAGAGCGTTGCACAGGCTCCAACCGGTTCAATCACCATTCCCGGTTTGAGCTTTCCCGCATAGGGATGATGATCATAGATTTCCAGCTCAACTCCAGAGGTTTTAGCGACCTTTTCGCCCACCGGGCCCGCACGTTGTAGCTCATGAGTGTCCACCAAGATGACCCTGGAAACCTCGTCCATGTCAATATCTTGCGCTTTTCGAAACCGTAATTGATCCCGAGAGAGGGCCAAAAAATCTTGCACGTAGTCATTCGGTTTCCCGTCCATGACTAAGACGCTGTTTGGATAAATCTTTTGAGCAGCCACCATCGATGCTAAGGCATCAAAATCGAGTTGGCGATGAGCCAATATGATATCCATTGTTCCATCCTCAAATTCTCTATAAATTGTTCTTAAATTATACCATCATCTGCCTGTTTTCATCAACTTCATAGATTTGTAGTAATTTAGAAACTTCAAACACCCATGAATATACGAAAAAGAAGAGCATTTACACTCTCCTTGATCCCTAGCAACCTAGGTTTATAGAAGTTTCACGAACCTTAGTTCTATCAGAAGTAGGTGCTGTTGTTGAGCTTAGCTGAACGAGTTCACTGAAGACTCATCTTTGGTCGTTCTAACCTCACTGAACCAGCAGCTGTAGAAATTTCCAGATCTATTTTAGTCTTAGCTTCAGAATAGTTCGGACTGACCCATTTCTTATCGTCTAGCAATAAGCCTGAGCCCATAAAGTCAGTACTTGTAGCCACTCCTTTTAGGCGAATCTGTAAACCGACACTTTCGGGAACCACCAATGTTAACTTGGAAGCCCCGCTGTCAATCTTTCCTTGAGTAGCAATTCCAGTCTCTCCAAATTGAAGCTCGAAGTTACTAGCTCCTGTACCTATTTTTAAATTATCCACCATAAGCTGACTTAAATCAATCATTCCGTTAATCGCGCCCGCTTCGATATCTAAGTCATAGTGTACCTTGGGCGAAAGATTTAGTGCAATATCACTCAAATTGCGTTCTCTCTTCCCCATTGATGAATGGGAAGAGAGTGTCGCTGTGATGGTATCTCCCGATTGCTTAATCTGAACAGGCGAGGCATTCGGTCCTGGATCTGAAATCCGACTTACCCATTTATAGGTCCCAGTCATAAGTTTTGCCTCGGTATTCCCTGATGCCAACTCCTTTACTTGAACCTGTGCTCCTCCCAGTTCAAGGTTAACCCGCACTTTCTTGACCTCCGAGGGTAATGGGACGTCTATTGTACCCGTTCCATCCGAAACACTATGAAATGTACGATTCCAAGGCATAGGCCCAGGCTTATCACCCACCACCAAAGAGTATCCAACCATGCTCAAAAGGAAAATCAACAAAACAGTGCTGAAGGGAATCCGTCGGTTAAAAAACAAACCAATTCCTGCCAAGATAAGGATTAACGGCCATAGATCGACGACATGGACCCATAAATTCCAGGATAATACCCCATAGTTAAGCAAGAAAAAGATTAGCCCTAAGACAATTAGAAGTAGCCCGCGACTCAGGGAATCAAAGACTCTTTTCATTTTCGTCCCCCCCTAAAAACGATGGCAAGTCCAATAATAATTAGAAGTAAAGGCCACATTTTGCTCATATTGAACCAAATCGGAAACCAGCGTTCAAGTAAAAAAAATCCTCCTAGGATCACCAACACTCCACCCGCCATTTTCGAGCGGTTCTCATGATTTTCCTGCTTATCAAAATCAGTAGCAACCTCTTCCACATCGGAGACGACTTGTTTAACAAAATCCCCAACTTCACGCTTTTGGTCCCCGGAATACCCGAATTGTCCTGCGGGATCAACTGGTATAATTATCCACGCAACTAGATATGCTGGAAAACCAACCCCTCCTGCAAACAAAGCTACTAAGGCAATGAGCCGCACTAGGGTGACATCGACACGAAAATAATCAGCAAGCCCTCCACAAACCCCTCCGATCATCTTTTCTCGTACAGAACGGTATACCTTTTCAGTCATGTTCATATCCTCCTATAATCCTTACTTGATTTTTTATCTACACTCTTAATACGATTGAAAAACTTCTTTTGTTTCACGTAGGAGCAAATATTTCTCAAAATTTTTTCAAAAGACTTGTCATTTCCAATCCAATACGAAGAAAACCTCAAACCCATAAGAGGCTTGAGGTTTTCTTCTTTAAATTTATCAGTTTAGATACTAGTATTAATCTCTTCGGTTGCTTGTTCAATCTCTTCAGCAGACATCCCGTCTTTAGTCAAATTGAATTTAATCGCATCTGCCCAGAATGCACATTTTGCACTCATTTTCTTGAATGTTTTAGCATTAACTTTGCTTGCTTTGGCTCTGGCATCCGCATTTGATTGAACAATCGTACAAATATAGAGTGCTTTAACACGAGCGTCCTTATCAAGATCGCTAAACGTTTGGTTCAGTTCTGAAATCAGTTGACGATAATAGTCCGAAAACTCTTCAAAAGGAATTTCAGTTTCCATGTGCAAGTATTCTTTCAAACTTTCAAGTAGCTTATCCAATGTCCACCCTCCAAAAAATTGCCTTCTAAGTCTTAAATCTCATATAGTATACAACTGATTATATAAAATGACAAGATGACAAGTTAATTCGACCCTTTTACTCTAAAATCCTCTGAATCTTTGAATGAAACCTCAAGAGCTTATCTGGTGGGTAAATGCTAAGGCTCATTCGTCCTGCTCAAGATCCGTCCCCTCAAAATTAAAGAACACCGAAGTCGTCTTCCCCTCTTCCAAAAGACGTTTTACTACAACCTTTGCCTTCTGAGGGTTCACTCGCCAATAACTAATCTCGTTTTCAATCATAAAATTTCCTGGTAAAGTTTGAGATGTAATATCTAGTGTGTCGTAACTAAGTAGAAGATTGGCTAGCGACCACAGTTGTCCTATTGAAAGATCGGTTTCTACGGACTTAGCCATCTGAGTAATCAACGCTGGTAGTTTTGGTACGGTTTTCATTTGTAAAAATTCCTTTTCCATGGCCTTTATGACAGCCTGTTGACGAGTTGCTCTTGTTATATCCCCCAAGTTATCTTGTCGAAACCGTGCGTATTGTAAAGCTTGTGTTCCATTTAAACGTTGAGGCCCTTTACAAAGGTTTATGACACCATCTACTTTGTCTCCAGTGAGGTAATACATGTCTTTCTCTACTGTGAGACTTATCCCTCCCAAAATATCTATAATTGTCTTAAATCCAGTAAAGTTTGTCAGCATATACCCATCTATAGTCTGACCAGTTAGTTCTTCAAGCAAGGCCTCTGTTGTTTTAAGTCCTTTCCCTAACCGCGCAGCGGCGTTAATTTTCTCCTTTCCATAGCCTGGTATCATAACTTGGGTGTCGCGAGGTATGGACAGGAGGGTAACTTTACCGTTCAGTGTATTGATACTTGCCATTAGAAGCGTATCGGTGTTGCTCAGGGATTTTTTACCAGTTCTTTGATCGACTCCGACTAAAAGTACGGTAAAATGTTGTTTAGCAAAGGAAGATATGGAGCCAGCAGGCTCTTCAATCGGATCTTCGATCGGCTCTTCAGTAGGCTCTTCAACTACTATAGCGTTATTTTCAACACTTGTTTGTTGCGGGGTTTCTCCATCCCTCCGTTCAAAATCGTCTTTAGCAGTTACATGACTAAGTGGTTTGTTTTCTTTTCCTAGAACCTGGCCTACTAAACCAACAACCATAACCAAACTGACTCCTATAAAAAATCCAATTAAGAGGCTATTTTTATAGGATTTTAAGATCCGGAAAATCTTCTGCACATACCTCTTATTCTCGTACATCCGAATCCACTCCATTCCAAAGCTTTTCCTTTAGCATCAAACATTCTGCCTTGAAATATTCCGGCTAACCATAAAAAATATAAAAAAATGTCTCTCTTCTAAATTAGGAGACTGGGAGTAAATTGTTTTTGGAAAATGAAATTCCGATCTAGAAATGTTATTTTTCCATCACAGTTGTCATTATGTTAAAATTTTACATATACTGGTGTAAACCTTACTTCTTGCTTATTTAGGCTAACTAAGTGAGTCATAAACTTGCTTTGATAGATGATAAAAGGGGGGGACTATCATTGAACCATGGCTATTCCCGCGGAAATTTCCGTGCCTATACTCCTGTATTGAGAAATCCTGGCCTCTTCCACCAAAACACCGTGCTTTCCTCCCCAACAAATTATGCTGCTAACTATGTCCCGCCACTAGAAAGCAATTATTATTACTATCCTTCGCCCTATTCACCGCAAGCTCAATACATCGTTCCATCTCCTATGAATTATTCACCACAGTTGACCTTCTCCTCTTATTCAATGCCAGCCTATTCTTATGCACCGACGGTCTCTTCTAAAGGGTTAGCCCTTATTCTAATTGCAACCCTTATTTTAGTGGCTCTGGATCTAATCATAGTACGTCCCCAAAAATTAAGGTCCGAGGTTCGAAGCCATATCTGATTTATTGTCAAAAAGAGGACCCGTAGCGTGAATTGAACACGTACGGGTCCTCTTTCCTCTTTATACAACTATCGACTTGCCATCTGCAGATACTTCAAACGCTCTGGCAAACGATCATTTCGAAGTAAGTCTGAATAGGTTTCACGTTTGACAATCACATCTGCTTGACCGTTCTTTACCAGAACTACCTCAGGCCTTGTAAGGCGATTGTAATTCGAGGACATGGAATAGTTATAGGCACCCGTCGACGAAACAGCCAGTAGATCACTAGGCTGGACTTTTGGCAAATCAAGATCCCAAATCAGCATGTCTCCGGACTCGCAACACTTTCCAGTAATAGAAACAAGTTCAGCCGCCTCTTCATTGGCGCGATTGGCAAGAACCGCTTCGTAGCGAGCTTGATAAAGAGAAGGTCTGGGGTTGTCGGCCATACCTCCATCGACGGCAACATATTTCCGAATTCCAGGAATCTCTTTGCTGGATCCGATGGTGTAAATTGTTGTTCCAGCCGTTCCCACAATTGAACGACCTGGTTCAACAATAATTTTAGGACGAGGAAAACTCTGATTTAAACAAGCTTCCTCTAGAGCATCCTGAACTGTTTTTGCATAATCTGCAATTTGAGCAGGATCATCTCCTGAGGCATAATAGATTCCAAAGCCTCCGCCAAGATTTAACTCTTGGAGAAGACAACCAGTACGCATGTGCATAGCTGCCATATACTCAATCATGACCTGAACTTCATGCCGGAAAGATTCTAATTCGAAAATCTGCGATCCAATATGGGCATGAAGCCCTTTCAGCACCAAGTTAGAAGAGGATAAAGCTAAATCTAAGGCTCGATTAGCTGTACCGTCGGATAAGGTGAAACCAAATTTTGAATCGATCTGACCCGTCTGAATGTATTCATGGGTATGGGCTTCGATCCCCGGTGTCACACGAAGAAGGATGTTGACTTGTTGGTTTAGTTCTGCAGCTAAATCATTGAGCACGCTCATCTCATAAAAGTTATCCACTACAATTCGTCCCACACCAGCTTTAATGGCCATGGTCAATTCTTCTCGAGATTTATTATTTCCGTGAAAATAAATGCGTCCAGCTGTAAAGTTGGCTTGCAGGGCTGTATAGAGTTCTCCTCCTGAGACAACATCCAACCCCAATCCTTCTTCCTCAATTATTCGACACATAGCCAAGGTGGAAAATGCTTTAGACGCATAAATGACCTCTGTATTATCTAAACCTTCAACAAACGAACTATAATACTGGCGACAAATATCCCGGATATGGGCTTCATCCATGACATATAAAGGGGTTCCAAATTGTTTGGCTAATTCTACTGTATCACAACCGCCAATTTCAAGATGCCCCTGTTCATTAATTAATTGTGTGCCGTGCAGCCTCATTTTCTCTTCCTCCCGTTTCTCAAATAAATTATTACATCAATTAAAAATGGCAACAGAAGGAGGTCCTCTGTTGCCATACAAGATGCACGGAACAATGACCCTCTTCTCCTGTTGTGAGTAGTTCTCCACACGATGATAAGATCAAAAGCATCGTGTGACAGTCCTGCAGTTCTTTACTACAGACCCAGCACCAAAAAGCACGCCTTTTTGGGCTTCGGCGAATTTCCCTTTCCCATGAATTCATCGGTGTTCGCAACCTTCTTCATGGTACTCTTGTCATCCGCGCCTCTACCACACCCCCAAAGAGATGAGGTATTATGAATTTCCATCCATTAATTTTAACAGGAATTCCGACAAACATCAATATCTTCTTTAACTTCTTTATAAACTTTAAGAGCTTTGGGTAAGGCACTCCAATTATCTCTAAGCAATTTTTTATGCTCCTCGTTGTTCCCTTTGCTGATTAATTAAACCAATGTCACTGCTAGCTTCGACAGTAAGAGACCACTTACCACATCGATCTCCCCACCTTGCTAAGCTCACTCCCTCTTGCATAATTTCAACTACCTCACAACGGTTTGCGCACCCAGAACACTCAAAACTCTTAGCTTGAAATTGTGTATCAGCAAGCTGTAACCCGCGAAAGCCAGTTTGACTTTCTGGTCGACTTAGAGCTTTTTCTTGCGCTAAGAAGGCAGCACCTAAGGCGCCCATGACCCCAAAATGTTCTGGTACAATAATTGATTGCCCTAATTCTTCTTCAAAGGCTTTACGTATTCCGGGGTTGGCGGCCACCCCTCCTTGAAAGAAGATCGGTCCTTTAATGTCTTTATTTTTACCTACGTTATTCAGGTAGTTCCTGACCATCGCCATACAGAGTCCCGCTAAAATATCTGGCAGCGAGTGCCCTAACTGTTGTTTATGAATCATATCAGATTCCGCAAAGACAGAGCAGCGCCCAGCAATCTGAACTGGGTTTTTTGATTGGAGGGCTAGTGGTCCAAACTCTTCAATGGGAATACCCAGCCTGGCCGCTTGCTGGTCGAGAAACGAGCCTGTTCCAGCTGCACACACGGTATTCATGGCGAAATCAGAAACCACTCCATCTCGCAGGATAATGATTTTCGAATCCTGACCGCCGATTTCAAGGATGGTTTGCACTTCAGGATTAACCCTTGAAGCTGCTACAGCATGAGCAGTAATTTCATTCTTTACGACGTCAGCACCCAGTAACGTTGCCGCTAGCTGACGCGCACTTCCTGTAGCTCCCACTCCGATGATTTCTGTAGAATTCTGGATTCGAGATCTCAAGAGTTTGATTCCCTCTTGGATCGTTTGCATAGGGCGTCCTTGTGTTCTTAGATAAAGTGCCTCTTGCAAAGTATTGTCTGGGCGCAGCAAGACCATGTTAGTACTTACTGACCCAACGTCAACACCTAGAAAGAATTTATCTTCCCCCAACGCCTAACACTTCCTCTCTTGTTTGTTGAGTTCCTTGCAGCAAGCGCGGTCTTTCCAGAAGGTCAACAAATGCCTCCAAACGGGTTTGTATTCCCGCCTGACCGGTATGTTCATCAACAATTAGCGTCATGATAGGTATCTTGTAGGCTTCTTGAACTTTAGGTAAAATGCTTGCAGCCACAATTTCAGGCATACAAGATAACGGAAAAATCTGAATGATTCCATCAAAGCCTTCCCGAGCGAACTTCACTGCAGCTCCCACTGTTTCTCGACCATGTCCCCCTACAAAATGAGGCAAATAGGGTTTAGCATGCTTTGGATAAGATTTTATTGACCGGTATCCCGGAGCTAGACCTTGAAAGATATGACTCCCCACCCACCCCGAAAGATAGATTGAACGATCAACTTCCACGCCTAATCGACCAAGCTCTTCCTCGATACCTATGGAGGAATACGGATCAAGAATCGTGTATATCTCTCCGACAATTCCAATTCGCAGTGGTTTATCGTATCCATTATCGAAGAAAACCCTCTTCGCTTGGCGTTCACGAATGCTCTCTTGTAGCCAATGAACGGTCTCAAAAATTCCTTTTTCAGACATCGTTTGCCCTAATCGACTCTTGGCTTCTTCATAAAGCCTTTCTGTGCTCAAAGAAGAGGGGAGCCTAGGGCGTGCTGCATGAATCAAATCTTCGACTCGATCTAACGCGACACTTTTCAAATAGGTAAATCTCAAAGTCCGTAGAATTTTAGTCCATGAGTTCTTGGTTCCCGCTAAGTAACGGATGCGCTTCGCCAGTCCAAGTAAGCTTCCATTAGGGGGTTCAAGGGTGACTACTTCATAGTCGTATCCGGCATCCCGCAAAATCTGTCGTTCCACTTCCCCATAATATCCAAAGCGGCAGGGCCCAATTCCACCTGTAATTACAATTGTATCTGCCCCTTGATCCGCAGCTTCTAGATAATTGCCAAGATTTAGTTTTAAGGGCAAGCAGGCTGACTCTGGAGCTAACCTAGTTCCCAAATTCAGGGTTCGTTTACTGTTAACCGGCGGGACCACCACCTCAACATTTAGAGATTCAAAGAGTGTTTGAATGACTATCCAAGCGTTCCCCATGTGTGGAAACGTAACCTTCATGGATCCTCCTCCTTTCAACCATGTCCAAAAAGGCCTCTAGCCGAGTAATAAGGCCCGCCTCGCCGCTGTGTTCATCAAGGGTTATCACCATATAGGGTTTATGGTGTTGCCGGGCTTTTCGAGATAATAGTTCTTGCACCATTGAGTCTGTGCCACACCCGAAACAGGTCAAATAGATAATCCCGTGAACCTCTGGATCGGTCACAAACTTGTTGCCAGCACCATAGATGTCCTTAGAGTGACTCCAAAACAACTTTTTGCGCAACCCTAACAAATTAGTCTCAATTTCCTCTTGCTCAACGTGTTGAACTAACTCCACTTCTGCTTTTTGCCGTAGCTTCCTAAGCAGGTTCAAGTTAGCGTAAGTTTCTTGAGTTAAGTAAGAATGTCCAACTAAGGCAATTCTTAACCGATCGGAATCAAGAACCACTTTGGGTTTAACGGTCTTGGCAAGCGGTACATCCGTCGGAAGTGTATAGGGTATCACGGTCATCTTGCCGAACATTCTCTCTTTCCAAGTACGTTGTGTAGATACAGGGGTATTTTGAGGTTTAGGCGAATAATTTGCACTCGCTATCTCACGAATGCTTTCCTCAAAATTCCACTCTCTCCCTCTTGCATCTTGAAACCTTTTTTGCCACTTTTGACCTTCAGCAAAGGCCTTCCGAATATCCGCCTTACTTTTACCCAGTTGTCCCGCCATTTCTGTAAGGTCTTTTAGAACCTGACGTTGACCCTTTCGCCAATTTAACGTGACTGTAAGAACTGGAATCCCAGCAGGAACAGCGGAAAGTAGGCTCTCTGGAATCCCTAAAAATTTAGGACAAGTATAAGTGTCTGCTTCAACACTGACCATTCGGGGTAAGAAAATCCAATCGACCTCCCGCAGGGCTTGGATATGCCCAGCAAGAAGCTTTAAGGGCAAACACGTTTCATCACTGGCACTTTTTAAACCGAGTTCCATGATTCGGCGATGTGTCGGTGGTGAAGTCACAACCTCTATATCTAATTGATGGAAGAAACCAGCCCAAAAGGGGAAATAATCAAAGTAATAAAGCGCCCGAGGAAACCCTATCTTCACTTATCTAGCATCCTTTCATTCATGTTCATCCAAATTTCTAAACCGCCCCTTCTTATAAAGTGACGGGTAGATTTCTCCTCCGCCACAACGAGCATCACAGAGCAGGAAAATCACCTCGCGAAAGACATCAAGGCTCAGAAGCTCACATGCACTCGAATCTCGGTCGCTTCCCGCCATCACGGCGCCTTGCCAATCCACACTGCAGGAGTATGCGTAATGAGTCACCGTGTGGCGATAAGCTCGTTCCTTCGCCACGAAGTATTCATTTTGGGTGTGTGGCTCGGCGATACTCTCCACTGGAGAATATCGTGCTTATCGTCATGGCGGCGCTCTAATCTCGAACGTCCTGTTCGAGTCTTGGC
>LADV01000163.1 GCA_000961805.1 Peptococcaceae bacterium BRH_c23
AAAACGCATAAACTTCATTCCCAGACGATCCAAGCGACGATAGAACTCCATCAGGAAACGTGCGATCGGACCCGGGAGCAACGAGTACAGGGAAACCTCGATTGGAAATATCCTTGGCGATATAAACGATTTTTCTCGGTTAACTATAAGAAAATTGCTCTCCGTCACCTGGAAAAGACCGATTGCATTGTCTTTTCGAATGGCCGAAATGAAGAGTCTTTGGTGATTAAACGACCCAAACATATTCCCTTTACGTCTATCCATTCGGCCGAAATCGTTTGGGCTTACAATCAATATTGGCTTCACCTAGCCATCGAGAAACCAAAGTTAATCACCGTTACAGACTCCGGCATCGCCGGGGCTGATCCAGGGGAGATTCATGCGTTGACTCTAACGGATGGAAAAGAACACCTTATTCTCACCGCGCGAGAACTTCGGTCGTTGTATCAATTAAGAAATAAAGTCTTAGCTCAGCTTTCGAAAAAGATATCCAAAAAGCGTAAAGGTTCCAAGGCCTTCTGGAAACTGGTTCGTAGGAAACAAAATTTCTTAGCTTGGATTTCCAAAAAGGTTGACTATGCCCTGCATTGTCTCTCCAAAATGGCCATCGATTGGTGTGTCAAACGTGGAATTAAGAAACTATACTTAGGAAACCCTGATGGGGTTCAAAAAAGCTCGCATAACAAGCGTTCACGTAACGTGAATCAAAAACTTTCGAATTGGCCGTTCGGTGAACTCCGAAGAATGCTGGAGTATAAAGCCAAACGTCATGGGATTATCCTTGAGAAAATCAATGAGGCCTATACCTCGGGAACCTGCCCTGTCTGTGGGACCTTCACCAAACAACATTCAAGGAACTATGGTTGCCCAGCGTGCAAAGCAACCGGTCATCGAGATGTTGTCGGAGCGTCCAATATTCGAAATAAAGGCATGGAGGGAGAGATCACCGCAGGCCGAGAAATGCCCAAGTATCAAGAAACAAAGTATCGTCGAGTCGAAGTGTGTCCGCATCTTCGACAGTGGCGTAGCGCCCATGACCGGGCCGCGTGATGGATGTTAGACCATCACGTGATGAACTGGAGTGAACGTAAGACCTAGAGGCTCTGGCTGAAGGGCGGTTCTCAATGAAGGTTTAGAATCCCCCTCCTCTTAGCCCTTCGGCGTAGGTGGGGGAGTGTTCAAGCAAGTACGTCCTTAATAAAATTATAGACCCTCCACTTAAGTGGAAGGTCAATATCTCTTAGAGAAATATTTTAGTAATTTACTCTAGACAACTGCATTTAGTTGTAACCACTATAGGTGGTTCCTTTTCTTGAAGGTTAATTCTAAATGCGGTAAATTCTTTTTTAGGAGTTAAATATGCAATATCGCGAGTATATTAACGAAAGAGTTCACAGTCTTTATTGGAAAGAGGATTTGAACTGTGCTATTACTTCATTACTGATTTTTTCGGAAATATTTAAAATTGATTTAGACCTCCAAATTCTTGATGCAGCAATTGGAATGCCAGGAGCAGGTAGGTATGGAGCTCAGTGCGGATTAGTTACAGGATCATTAATGTTTATCGGAATTAAAGGAAAAGAAAATGGACTAGAACATGAGGCTATAGTAGATAAATGCCATAACTTTGCCAAAGACTTTGAAAAAGAATTTGGAAGTTTAAATTGTAGAGATCTACGGCCGGAAGGATTTAAGCCAGACAATCCGCCACATTTGTGTGAAGAGATAACCAAGAGGGCAATTATGTTCACGCTAAACATTTTAGCAGCCAAAATTTGAGCAGGCAGGTGGAACATAATGAACATCAGTACTGAACATCATAATGCGGATATTATAATTATTGGTGCTGGTATTATTGGCTTAAGCATTGCTTATCATATTCTGGAGGCAGATCCCAAACTATCGATCACTATATTGGAAAAGGAGAAAATACTGGGCTTGGGTTCTACCGGCAAAGGCACTGGCGGTATCCGCTATCAATTCAGCAGTCCCCAGCTTTTCGGCGCCTAAGTCTTCTCAGTAGAGATTTCTTCCGTAATTTCGAGTCGGCTTTTGATACCCCAATTTGGTACGTAGAAAAGGGGTATTTAATGTTGGCCGCTAATAAGGTATTGTGGAATCATTTGCAATTGACAACGGAACATGCTGAGTCAGAAAGCATCCCTATGAAGTTCTTAAACCATCAAGAACTACTAAGCAATTTCCCATATCTCAACAGAGACCGCTTCCTGGGGGGAACATTATGCCCGTGGGATGCCTATGCTGACCCCATTGCCGTTTTGGCAGGACTTTATGCAGCGGTGCGCCGTCAAGGTGCTGAGGTTCATTTCGGCCGGGAAGCTAGAAAAATCATTCATCATGGAGATACTATTAAAGGTGTCCAAACCAAGCAAGGCACGATTTGGTGCCCACTCATCGTGAATGCGGCCGGTCCGTATGCTGCCCAGTTAGCTGCAACGGCAGGGATTGCGCTTCCTGTGCAGCCCTTCCGCCGGCAAGTTTACGTATGTACCAACCCGAAAGATGTGCCAAAGGCTACGCCCACGATTGTGGATTTAGCCTCCGGTTTTTATTTGCATCAGGAAGCTAGCGGCAAGACGGTATTATTGGGGGGAACCGACAAAGACACCTGGCCTGGATTGGCAGAAGTGGTTGACAAATCTGTAGCTGAAGATTTTTTTGGGGCTGCGATGGAAACAATCCCCTCCACCATCGATATAAAATGGCTGCGTACCTATACGGGAATTTGTGAACAAACTCCTGATTTTCATCCGATTATTGGCGAAGCAATGGAATTGAAAGGATTCTTTTTGGCTAACGGGTTCAGCGGGCACGGCTTTATGCACGCTCCTGCCGCTGGGCGAATCATAGCAGATTTGATCTTGAACGGCAGAACTGAGCTGATCGACGTTAGTTTATTCCATCCCGAGCGATTTGCCAAAGGTCGCCTTATAGAATCCTATATTTTTTAGAAATAGTAAAATCGCACCTTGAAAGCCTTGCATTCCCAATGCTCTGTCACGCAAGAGTCTCGAGTCAGCAGGTATGATTGCCACATCCATAGGGTATGAAGCTATACTAAAGGGCAGAGAAACTCTGCCTCTGCGAACCGGGAATCCTCCTGGTGAGTTGGTTGAAAGTTAAGATCCTTTTTCTGGTCAAGATTATTTAAGATAATAATGCCTAAGAGCTAGGGCAGACTAAAAAGCAAAACGATAATAGGGGTTGAATTCATGGACTCAATAGGACAACAGTTTATCAAACAAACAAAGCATAGTAATCTTGGTCCATCAGATCAGTCTTCTGGCAAGCCTCAACCACCAATCCAATTGGAATACGACAAGAGTCAACCGGTCGTTAAGCTACCCAAACCCAGTGAAATAATAACCGAGTTCGTAGATGTTCGAACAGTCATTGAACAACGAAAAAGCATCAGGCGTTATTCCAATATACCGTTAACGATGGATCAACTTTCTTATCTGTTATGGTGTACTCAAGGAGTTAAAGAGGTTTTCCAAGGAACAGCAACCTTGCGAAACGTTCCTTCGGCAGGGGCTCGCCATGTGTTTGAAACTTATTTGCTCATTAATAATGTCGATGGAATTACCCCGGGGTTATATAAATATTTTAAAATTCCCTCCTGAGATTCAGGAAATACTTAATGCGTTAAGAAAAGTTATCAAAGAGTCTGCGCCTGATGCAAAAGAAAAGATAAGCTATCAAATGCCTACTTTTGAGTTACATGGAAATCTGGTGCATTTTGCTGCTTTTAAAAATCATATCGGATTTTATCCAGCCCCCAGTGGCATTGAGGCATTTAAACAGGATTTATCGGAATATAAGGGAGCAAAAGGGTCAGTACAATTTCCTATAGATAAGCCACTACCATATCCACTAATAAGTAGGATCGTTAAATTTAGAGTTGCTGAGAATATAAAAAGGCAAGCGGAAAGTAAATTAAAAAAGAAAAAATGATTGCAAGTTCTACTGAATGATTGTTGTATTGGTTGATTAGATTTGAGGGAAAAGCAGATGCTTCTTTTTAAAGAGTTAATGTGGTTCTTTAAGCAAGAAAAGAAAAGCTACGGGATAGGGATTTTAGTTCTGATCTGCGTAGCTATTATCAATTTGTTTCCACCCTATGTGGTACGAGTTATCGTGGACGGAGCCAGCAAAGGAAATCTGACCCAAGGAAGCTTGCTCAAATGGTCTTTGCTTCTTTTGGCTGCTGGGTTAACAGCTTACAGTTTGCGGTATATCTGGCGTTTGCTAATTTTCGGTGCTTCGAGTCGGCTCGGGAGGTTGCTTAGGAAGCAGCTCTTTGAACATTTTATACGTTTATCGCGGCAGTTTTATCAGCAGCATCGAACCGGAGATTTAATGGCCCATGCCACTAACGATATTCAAGCGATAGAAATGACCGCTGGGATGGGGGTTTTGACTCTTGTCGATTCCCTGACGACAGGGAGTCTGGTTGTCTTTTCCATGGCCTTTTTTATCAGTTGGAAACTCACCCTCATAACCTTACTGCCTATGCTGGCATTTGGCTGGCTCTTTAACATCCTAGAACGTGGACGGGCGTCTTATGGTCGAGTAAATTTGTTGCTTAATGTTAAAGACGAAATCTATGACCAGGAGGGGGCTGTGGACAGGGTCCCCAGCGGACAAGTAACCTATGAGATGGCCTCATTCTCTTATCCAGGGACTCAATCATTGGTTCTTGAAAAGATTGACGTCGTAGTCAATCAGGGGCAAACCCTGGGCATTGTCGGAAGAACGGGGAGCGGGAAGACTACTTTTTTTCGTCTCCTCCTGCGGGAGTTTGATCTTTGCGGGGGAGATATTAAGATTGGCGAACTGTCGATTTATGACCTAAGGCTAGAATCCTTGCGACAAGGGATTGGCTATGTTCCTCAGGATCACTTCCTGTTCTCCACGACGATTGCAGAGAATATCGCGTTTGGCAAACCAGAAGCAACCTTGGAGGAAATCCAAGCGGCCGCGGATATAGCTGCCATTCACAAGGATATCCTGCATTTTCAAGATAAATATGGCACCTTGGTTGGAGATCGGGGCGTAACCCTTTCAGGCGGGCAAAAACAGCGAATATCTATTGCACGGGCCCTCTTACTCCAACCAGAAATTCTTATTTTAGATGATTCACTGTCGGCTGTGGACGCCAAAACAGAAAAGGCCATTTTACAGGGCTTAAAAGAAAAACGGTCCCAAAAGACAACGCTGATTTCCTCTCATCGATTGAGTGCTATTGAACACGCGGACTTGATCATAGTTATTGAGTCTGGGAAAATTACTGAACAGGGCTCTCATGCCGAACTCATGGCAGTCGAGGGATGGTATGCTTCCACTTACCGAAGTCAGCAGTTAGAATCTCTGATTGAGGAAGGGGGAGCATGACATGGTAATCCGACGCTTACTTAACTATCTCAAACCCCACTACAAAGCCTTAAGTGTTGCTTCGGTAATCTTACTTGTAGCCACCTTCGCAGATGTTGTCGGTCCGATCCTAGTCAAGATCTTTCTCGATCGTCATTTAATGCCGCGTTCCTTCGAGTCCCGGGATCTGGTGCTCCTGGGAGGCGGGTATTTAGGCCTTCATATTCTTTCAGTAGGGCTACACTATTATCAGCTGGTCAGCTTCAATCAGATTGCACTGAAGGTGATTCAACAATTACGAGTGGATGTCTTTAATCATGTTCAAAGCCTTGGCCTTGTGGTTTTTGACAAAACTCCTAGCGGGGCCTTGGTCTCACGGATTACAAATGATACGGAAGCGATCAAGGAGTTATTCGTTGGTGTTCTTGCGACCTTAGTGCAAAATCTTATTTTTCTAATTGCTATCTTTATTGCCATGTTTAGTCTAGATGTTCGACTAGCCACGTTTTGCCTTGTCTTGCTTCCTGTCATTCTTGGCTTAATGTATATGTACCGACGGTTGAGTACGAAAGTTTACCGGACTATGCGAAAAGAACTGAGTCTCCTCAATGCTAAATTAAATGAATCCATCCAAGGGATGAATATCGTCCAGGCCATGCGCCAAGAAAAGCGCTTCCAGCAAGAGTTCGGTGTGATAAATAACGCCTATTATCGGGCAGCAATCAATAACATCCGCTTAGAAAGCCTGTTTGTTCGACCGGCAGTTGATTTAATTTACACCTTTGCCCTTGTTCTTGTGTTAGACTTCTTTGGGTTTCAATCCCTGAAAGGACCCATTCAAATTGGAGTACTCTATGCCTTCATTAACTATCTAGATCGCTTCTTCGAACCCGTTAATATGATGATGCAGAGGTTGTCTCAAGTTCAGCAATCGTTGGTTGCAGCCGAACGGGTCTTTGAGATTTTGGATGATGAGCGTATGACTCCTATGACTGGCAGAGCCACTGAGCCTCTCTCAATTCTAAATGGCCAGATCGAATTTAAGGAGGTTAGTTTTTCTTACAACGGTTCATCTGACGGTCGATCCGATGTTTTGCAAAAGATTAGTTTCATCGCTTATCCAGGACAGACCGTGGCCTTAGTAGGGCATACTGGAAGCGGTAAAAGCACGGTTGCCAATCTCCTCATGCGTTTCTATCCGGTTACTCGTGGCGAAATCCTCATTGATGGGGTCAATTTGTCTGAGTTCTCTGATGAAGAGTTGCGCTCGAAAGTTGGGCTAGTGGCTCAAGACCCCTTTTTATTTTTCGGAGATATCACCAAAAATATTTCGCCTTCTAGGCCTTCAGTGACTAAGAAAGACGTAGAAGCAGCGGCTGCATTTGTTCAGGCTGATGAATTCGTTCGAAAGCTTCCGAAAGGATTTGAGGAACCGATTGGAGAGAGGGGGGCGACTTTGTCGAGCGGTCAGCGTCAACTTATATGTTTTGCTCGGACAATGGCTGGTAAACCGAAAGTCCTTGTCTTGGATGAAGCAACAGCCAGTGTAGATACGGAAACCGAAGAGGCCATTCAAACGGCCTTAGGAAAAATGCGCAAGGGGCGTACAACGATTGCGATTGCTCATCGCCTTTCTACGATCCAGGATGCTGATCTTATTTTGGTCCTTCACAATGGGAAAATCGTAGAAAGGGGTACGCATACTGAACTTTTGGTTAATGAAGGGATTTATCACAAAATGTTTATGATGCAGCAGGGAGCAATGGGGTAGTAGATAGTGGTGTTCGTATAGAATGCAGACAATCTCCTTACACCAAGAAATTCAGTGCAACTTGGGAGAAACTTCAGGATCTTTGGTATCGAGTTGTTTGTGCTCAAATCTAATGTTAAACTAGAGGTGAATTTGGGTAGAACTAATTAATAGGAGGAGGCGTGCTTTGATGAAAAAATGGATAGTTCCAGTAGGTATAATTGTCCTTCTGGTAGTGATGATGATCTCTGGTTACAATAATCTTGTAAGGACCTCGGAAAGTGTTAATGGAAGTTGGAGCCAGGTTCAAAACCAATTGCAGCGCAGAGCAGATTTGATTCCTAATTTAGTAGAGACCGTAAAGGGATATGCTTCGCAGGAAAAAGAAGTTTTTACAGCGGTTGCTGAAGCAAGAGCAAAATTAGCCGGTGCTGCAACTGTAGGAGATGCAGCTCAAGCTGACCAGGCATTAACTGGTGCTCTAGGAAGATTATTAGCCATATCCGAAAGTTATCCTCAGCTCAAATCGGATGCAAACTTTCGGACCTTACAAGATGAGCTAGCCGGGACAGAAAACCGCATTGCTACCGCTCGGATGGACTATAACAATTCTGTTGAGAGCTACAATGCCAAAATCAAGACGGCTCCAACAGTACTTTATGCCGGAATCTTTGGCTTCGAACAAAGAGATTACTTCAAACCGAATACCAATGTAAACAACGTCCCAGCGGTTAACTTTTAAAGTAAAGAAGGTTTTAACGAAGGGAATGAAGCCCTATGAAGAGGATACCCCTTCTTGTGCTGTTAGTTTTATTTTTACTCACGATAGCATCTCCCTTAAGGGCGGACAACCATCCCATCCCTCGGCCGAGCAGTGAATTTTTCGTTTTAGATCAGGCTAACGTTTTGGATCAAACTACGGAACAAATGATTGTGCGAACGTCTGCCGCTCTGGAGCAAAAAACGAAGGCTCAGATCGTGGTCGTCACGGTTAAAAGCCTGAACGGAACATCACCTGAGGAACATGCCTTAGCTATCTTGCGGGGATGGGGGATCGGTGATGAAAAATTGAACAATGGACTGCTCATTCTTGTGTCTCCAACGGATCGAGCCTCTAGGATTGAGGTCGGTTATGGGCTGGAAGGAGCCTTGCCGGATGCCAAGACGGGTCAAATTCAAGATGAGTATATGATCCCGTATTTTCAAAAGAATGATTATGATCAGGGGATTCTGAATGGATACAGTGCCTTAGCTCTTGAAGTGGCTAAAGAGTATCAAGTAGCCTTAGAAATTAATTCGCCACAAGCGTTACCCGATACATCTTCGTCCACAACGGATGAGCCCCTGCCAACTTGGGCTAAAGTTATTTTCTTTATCCTGATCATCCTGTTGTTTTGGGTTGATCAGCGCTTGTTTAACGGTTTCTTCTTCGGCTTGATATTGGGAATGTTATTCCGGGGCAGAGGCGGCGGTGGTGGCGGATTCGGTGGCGGTGGTGGTTCAGGTGGAGGCGGAGGAAGCTCCAGGCGTTGGTGAACACCATTATGAATTCTTAGGGGACAAATTAATAATCGGCAAGTTCTGTGCAATTGCCCAAGGTGTTAAAATAATTATGAACGGTGCAAACCATAAATTGAAAAATAACAGTTGACAGCACATGCTAAAGGGTGTATTCTTACTGAGCGCCTAAAAACGCACAACGACTGAAAAGCAAACGAGTAAAAGCTCCGAACTTTTCAATTTGAGATGAAGCAAATTAGTGGTTGACAACTGAAGTTGTAAATGCTAAGATATGTATCCGGCCCAAATGAGCTAAGATGCACAGTGATCGAAATGTAAGGAGTCAAGGCTTCAAGCTGCTTGATCGGAACTGAAAATTAGTTGTTGACAACGAGAGTTGGAAATGCTAAAATGTAAATCCGGCCGCAAAATGGCTAAGGAAAATTAATGGTCTTTGAAAACTAAACAACAAGGACAGCCAATGAGAGAAACTCGAAGGAGTTTCAAAATAAATCATGAGCGAATCATCTTCTTCAATAGTAGAAGTTTGAATAACTTTTTTTGGAGAGTTTGATCCTGGCTCAGGACGAACGCTGGCGGCGTGCCTAA
>LADV01000304.1 GCA_000961805.1 Peptococcaceae bacterium BRH_c23
GGAAAAGGCCTTCGAAGTTCGTCTTCGGGGGTCGTCTTTTCCTCCCCAAGGGGACTGGTACTTCCCGAATATTGTCGAATCCCTTTTAGACCATGTTCGGCTCGGTTGAGTAGTTAAAGTAAGCGAATGCATAACCTTTATATGTATGCTAAAAATAAGGAAAAAGGCTGGAGAGGGGAAGATGTTATTGCCGAGGAAAGCGCGTATCTGGTATCCGGGGGCTAATTATCATATCATGTGTCGCGGGAATCATAGGCATGACATTTATAGAGACGATGAGGATAGGCAGGTCTATCTCACTCTCCTTAGAGAAACAAAGAAAGAGTATAACTTTTACTTGCATTCATATTGCCTTATGACAAATCATGTTCACTTACATATGGAGACTGCGGACATTAACATAAGCATAATCATGAAAAGGATAAACTTGCTTTACGCTCAGTATTTTAATAATAAATATAACTTTGTAGGACATCTCTTCCAGGATCGTTTTAAGTCTGAACTTATTGAAACTGATCGGTATCACTTGGAAATTAGTAGATATATACACTTAAACTCTGTACGGGCTAATATGACAGAGCTACCGATCGATTATACCTGGAGCAGTTATCGTGTTTATATGGGTATTCGGCAGGACTCACTTGTCACTACCGAGAAAACCTTGGGCTACTTTTCTGAGCCAAGGGTTGAACGTTATCGCCTGTATGTAGAGAGCGAATTATTGAGTGGATGCTGTACGTCACTCAGGGGTTAGATTTTGTTTAGTAAGGTATTCATAGTAAGTTCCAGGGCGTACCACCTCAACATTACCGAATGTCTTGGAATAGAGAGCAGAATATAGCGTTCCACAAATTTTCAAAGGCAACCGCTATATTTAGAGGTTGTCTTTTATTCAGTTAAGAAGTGTATTTTATAGAAAATTGTGGTTTATCAGTAGGAAAACGGTAGATAAGGTCGAATACATTTAAGAAGGTGTTAGGATTTTTTCTGAAGCGCTTTGGGAAAGTTTGATTCAGGTGGATGTAGACGATAATCCAGATGAGGAGAGAGGAGGTTCACTAGAATGGCGACTGTTTGTCGTTCGTTTGCTTTATCTGGTATAAATGCTTATTTGGTGACAGTAGAAACAGTGACGCTTCATGGACAGCCCTCAGTCAATATTGTCGGAATGGGGGATACTGCCGTCAAAGAGGCGGCCCACCGCTTAGAGGCGTCCTTGACCTATGGACGTTTTGAGTTTCCCAAGCTCAAAGTAGTAATCAACTTAGCCCCGAGCGGAGTCAAGAAGAGTGGCTCTCATTTTGATTTGGCGATGGCAGTAAGTCTTTTGCAGGAGTCGGGACAGATCCTGGTCGATCCAGAAATGCTCTCAGATTCCGCCTTTATCGGTGAATTATCCCTCAATGCAGAGCTGCGTCCCGTCAGTGGAGTACTCCCGATGGTGATAGCGGCTAGAGAAAACGGTATGAGGCACCTTTTTGTCCCGATTGAGAACTATCGTGAGGCGAGCCTTGTTAAAGGTTTGGACATCTATGCGTTTAAATCTCTAGTTGAAGTCGCTGATTACTTACAAGGGAAACAGGAGTATTTTCCGCCGCTTTTTGAAGAAGTAGAACGATTATTCGATCCCCATGAGGGCCTTGACTTTGCTGATGTTCGTGGGCAAGATGTCCTGATCGAGTATATTGTTTCGGCCGTGGCTGGTGGGCACAATATCCTCATGATTGGTTCACCAGGCTGTGGGAAATCTATGATTGCGAAACGGATTTCAACCATTATGCCCGAACTTAGTGAGGAAGAAGCTCTTGAGATCACGAGAATCTATAGTGTTACAGGACATTTGCGTGAACGGGGAAGTTTGATTACAGAACGTCCCTTTCGGTCACCTCATCATAATGCTTCGATGAATTCACTCGTGGGTGGTGGAAGCCCTGTGGTTCCTGGAGAAATTTCTTTGGCTCATAATGGAATCCTTTTTCTCGATGAGATCGCGGAGTTTGACAAGAAGAGTTTAGATGCTCTTCGACAACCCATGGAAGATAAGGTCGTTACCGTTTCACGGGTTAATAGCACTGGGACATTTCCAGCTAATTTTATGCTCGTTGCTGCTATGAATCCGTGTCCTTGTGGGCATCATGGGCAATTACGGTGTCGATGCACAGATTATGAGGTTCTGAAGTATCGGCAGAAACTTTCTGGCCCGATCTTGGATCGGATTGAGGTCCATAAGTATGTTCAACCGGTGGATTTCTTCAATCTATCTGCCCAGGAGAAAGGGCGAAGCTCGGCTGAACTTCGAGAACGAGTTCAGAGGGCAAGGCGTATTCAACAAAAGCGGTTTGTTGGGGTCACTAATGTTAACTCGAATGCGCAGATGAGTGAGGCGATGATCAAAGAATTTTGTCAGCTCGATTCGGACAGTACCAAGCTTTTAAGTCTTGCCTTCGAAAAGTTTCATTACAGTGCAAGGACGTATAATAAGTTTCTTAAGATTGCGAGAACGTTCGCTGATCTCGAGGAGTCAGAGGTTATTCGTAAAAAGGATGTGAGTGCTGCTCTGATGAGTCGGGACCTGGATAAGGAACGAAGTGGCATGCTCGTGGTTTAAATGAGTTATTTGGGAGGTTGCTGTGGAGATTTATTGGCTTTGGCTAAGTCATCTTAAAGGAATAGGCCCAGCAACTTCAAGAAAGCTTGTGAACGGATTGGGTTCGCCGAGGGCAGTCTATCAGGCCACGCACGAGAAACTGTTGAGTATTCAGGGCCTTAGGTCGGGCCTCATTGAGACGTTATTAAGTCAGCGCTCTTTAGATACTGCTAAAAGGGTACAAGAGCTCATGCGAAGGTACGAAATTCATCTTTTAACCTATGATAATCCATATTTTCCTTACTATATAAATAGGTTTTCAAGCCTACCCGCAGTGCTTTACTATCGCGGGAATTTACGTTTACCGACGTCATGTATTGGAATTGTCGGAAGTCGGCGCTGCACCTCCTATGGAAAGGAAGTGGTTGCTGAAGCAGCAGCTTTCCTAGGTATGGCAGGGGTTACAGTGGTCAGTGGGATGGCGAAGGGTATAGATAGTTATGCCCATACAGCTTGCCTCAAGGCAGGGGGATATACCTTAACCTTCGTGGCGAATGGGGTGGATATCTGCTACCCTCCGGAACATCAAACGCTAATGGAGGAAATTATTGAGAATGGGGCCGTCATTTCTTCTTATCCTCCGGGTACGCGTCCGCGTCAGGAATATTTCCCGAACCGGAATAAGCTTTTGGCTGCCTGGGTAGATAAGCTTTTGGTCGTCGAGGCCACTGAACGGAGTGGAGCGTTGATTACGGCAAAGTACGCGCTGGAATATAACCGCAAGGTTTTGGCTGTTCCAAATAGTATTTATAGTCCGGAAAGTGTAGGAACGAATCGTTTGCTATTGAACGGAGCAGAGGTTTATCTGGAGCCGCGGCAATTGATAGACAATAATGAAATTGAAGTAAAGTGTTCTTCGGCTAATGATCAATTAAGCCCACCTCGGGCAATGAAAAAACAGGAGAAGTTGGATTGTACGACTAATCCCCAAGAACAGGCGATTCTTGATATGCTTGATCAGCCCCAGGCTGTCCAGAACCTTCTTAGTATATGTAATGGAGACTTGAGTGGCTTGCTTGAACTGCTTTGTCAGATGGAGCTTGAAGGAAAAGTTGTCGTCTCTGGACAGAAGGTGCAAGGAGTCAGATAAAGAAGTAAGGGTGCCTGGTGCCTGACACCAACTTATCAACCATCATGACTGGCGGCACAATGGGGAATGAAAATGGAGTGACGCACTAAATAAACAGGCACTCTTGTGAAATAGACAGGTGCCTGTTTTTAAATACCTTGTTACCAAAAACCATTTTCGTGTGAACTTATTGTTTAGTTTGTGAAAAGGTGGGGACAGGTGCTCGGGTCAGAAAAGGCTGAATATTTCGGTGTGGTAGAACTGCAATCCAAATTCGTCACTGGTGACAAATTTGACCTACACCCAGGCGCACATCCTTCTTGGGATCCCGAAAAAGGAAGGAGACCGGTGGCTGACGCTAACAATGATCTGAATTATCAGATTATTGTTAGCGCTAAATATTGTAGCATGTCAATATTGTTGGTGCAGTTGATAAACACAGCGTACCATACTCTAGAAATAGAAGCGAAACCTTCCAATACTTCGCTACCTCAATTAACAGGCAATAAAAAAAGAATGGAAATTGCCTTACTAACTCCAAGAAAGCAATCAAAATCATCTATCCCATTTTTTCAAAGTTATATTTCCAGTTATAGAATTAGAATTGTGTCGTGGACGTTAGTATGCTCCCCTTAAAATGACACACTACTACTCGGCGGAACGGTTCACTTTGCTCACCGTTCGCGCAGGTTCCTGGCCCCTTTCTTTTCCATACTTCCATTCAGATTCAGACTTTAGGACATGGTTTTTTCCTGTTTGTTCTGTTCAAGAGATAATCTGTACTTGTATTATGTAATTCTGCCAGTTTGATTAAAATTCCGGTTGGTAAATCCACCTCACCTCGTTCGTAATTGCTGTATATCCTTTGGCTGCAATTGAGATAAGCTGCGCGCTCGGTCGGGGACTGCTCGGGTCGGAAAAGGCCTTCGACGTTCGTCATCGAGGGTCATCTTTTCCTCCCTCGGGGACTGGTGCTTCCCGCAATTTGTCGACCCCCTTCAGATGGTTGGCAATAACTCCTTCTTAACGTAACGGTCATTATAGGCCGCAATGGTCATGATTTTTGATGTTCCAAATTAAGCAAACATCGTTACTGCGTAATTGTAATAAAAGTAAAGGGCTTAATTCATTATAATATTAAACTATTCTCATCTACATATGGTTAATTGACTTCAATTAGGGGTTAGAGTTTGTTGGTAAGGTATTCATAGAAAGCACTAGGGCGTACCACTTCAACGTTGCCGAACATCTTGGGAAAGTCATCTACATTAGCTGTTAACAGTATGTTACATTCGTGTTCCAGTGCTCCAAACATCACATGGATGTCGCAGGGGTCAATATCCTTCAGTTTTTTACCTTCGTTGTCAAGGGTGATCAGCAGTTCCTCTTTTCTTTGACCAGTTCGTAACATGAATAGGTTATAAAGGAAATGTCCTATTGGTTGGTTTGATTTTGTAACGTCTATCCAGAGTTGCCGACCTACCTGAATACGCTCGATGTTTTCAAAGTTTAAGAGTGGGGCAAATCCCTCAAAGAACAGATCAATTTCCTTCTCGGAGTACATAGTCTCTCTCATGCCCCTTCGGCAATTGCTATGAATTCACATACTACTACTTCAGTAATTACTGGTTCAAATAATGTGGGAATCTGGGCCAGTTCCAGGAGTTTATAGTTTATACCGCGGGTAAGGATCGCACTACAGAGAACGGTTGTATCAAATAACACTCGATCCATATCACAAGTCCCCTAAATCGTCCTCATCAATTGGAGGCAAACCTTCTCGTTTTGCCCATAGTTGTTCAAAAATGACCTCACTTTTAGAGACCCCCAAGGGGACCCCAAGGGGACTGGTACTTCCCGGATTTTGTCGAACTCATTCAAGGGGTTGGAAATGCTCTTTCTTTTCGTAATGTGCGTTATCGGTCGCAATGGTTAAAAATTAAAGGCGACCCTGGCATGAGTAAAGTGCAAGCAGCAAGTGGTGGCCTATTTTTTATTAAAATGGGTCCTGAGTGTTTACTGTCCCTTATATCCTTTCTAAAAATAATTAAGACTCACAATCTCGAAACAAAAGCAATCGACATCTGCCGACTGCTTATTAAATAAATGTTTGCTCCGAGAGTGTTTGTCCTACTCTTAATATATTGACTTCGATCAACGTCGTTCGTCACACTATTTGTGATTATTTTTGAACGCACTTTATAGACTCTTCACTCCACTTAGTAATAGGGCCTTTTGTTATTGGTCAGTCCCAACAGATAGTCGATACTGGTTTTATAAAATTGGGCAAGTTTCATTAGAGAAGAACTTGGAATATCAAGGGCCCCGCTTTCGTATCTTGAATAGGTTGCTTGGCTTACCTTAAGCAAGGTTGCAATATCTTGTTGTGTTAAATCTCTGTCCTCTCTTAAATCCCGTAATCGTTGGTACATTATATTCACCCCAACGTTATTCTATCGTATGCAATAATTGCATATTAAATTTTATACGAAAAACGTATAAAATGTTTGTGTTTAAACTATTATTGTGGGGTGATGAACAGTGGTAGATTATAAAGAGATGTATAGCATACTGTTCAACAAAATGTCGGATATCATTGAGGAAATTCAGCAGGTACAGCGTCAGACGGAAGAAATGTGCATACATAGTCAGGATAGGGAATTTGTTTTGATCAAGTCGGACAAGGATTCAGACCACCAAAATCAGAAAGAATAACTGCCTCGGCTTCGACAGTCCGTAGGCACGAGAAGTGCCTCGAACCCTTGCAGTACATAGGTGTTAAGGAAGCCGGTGCCTGACACCAACTTATCAACTTATTGTTTAGCTTGTGAAAACCTGGGTTCGATGTTGTAGGTGCGAGAAGTATATGACACTATGACTCTTGCTGAACGTAAGAGTTATTATCGGTCGTAATATGATGAAGCATGAGTAATTCATTTTGTATACCTAACTAAATCAAAGAGTCGCTTATTTTGGTAGATCCGTTCCTTACCAAGTTTTTCCGAGACTAAAAAGCCTTCTCTTTCAAGTGCGGTAAGGTAATTGACAGAAGTTCGTCTCGACACGCTTAAACCTTCTTCAATATACTGTATTTTAGTATAAAATTCGTAGAATAGTAGGTCGATAAGCTCCCTCGAATATATTTTGGGGAGCTTTTCTTTTATTTCAGCGGTCATAGCATCGACTTCTCTATTAATTCTTTTAACCAGAACCAAAGTCTCCTCAGAAGTTACCTCTATACCCTTAAGGATATATAGAATCCAAGCCTCCCAGTTTCCTTTGGTCCTTACTTCCTGTAAAAGTGTATAGTATGCTGACTTATTGCGAATAATGTATCGGCTCAAATACAAAATTGGACTATCCAACAATTCCTTTAGCACGAGATACAGAACATTAATAATACGTCCTGTCCTGCCGTTGCAGTCATAAAAAGGATGGATGCTTTCAAACTGATAATGGATCACAGCAAGTTTGATCAACGGGTCGATGCCGTCAAAATCTTCATTAACATACTTTTCGAGGTTTGCCATAAGCAATAGTAGTTTCTGCTCGCCACTCGGTGGCGTATAAATGGTTTCACAAGTTGTCTCATTCATTAAAACTGTGCCGGGTAATTTGCGAATACCAGCACGATTGTTTTCAATATGTTGTTGAATGTCCAGAATCATAGTTGTTGTGAGCATTTCTCGTTTTTTTACCTGCTCGTAACCATGCCATAGCGCAGTGCGGTAGCTTACGACTTCCTTTGCCGCGGGGTTCTTATATCCGGTCTGACTAATAGCTTTATATAACTCATCATGAGTCGTTATGATGTTTTCTATTGCGGAACTGTCTTTCGCTTCGTTAATGGTTATTGCATTTATTAAAATATGCTTGTTGGGTATGGTATCCGCATAACCTTTAAGCTCCGCAAGTGCTCTATTTGTTTTTGCAAGTTGTTTTAAAACATATTTTGTTTCAAGTTCTGTATCGGGTGGTAATATAGGTGAATTATATTCATTCATAGTACATGCCTCCTTTATATAGGCATTATATTTATATATTTTACCTATGTCAATATAACGTATACAAAATTATACACATTTATACCTACGTTCAGACAGAAAAAGCATCTTATATAACAAATAAGATGCTTTTGAGCAATTATAGTTTATTATTTTCTCGTTTTCCGCTCTGTCCGATAAGCATGATTTTCTTCTTCGAAGAACCCCGTGCCTGACAGTGCGGATGTGCTAGGTCGTAAAATGGACCTCGGTGCCTGACCTCGGTGCCTGACACCAACTTATCAACTTATTGTTTAGCTTGTGAAAACTAGAGTTCGATGTTGTAGGTACGAGAAGTATACGCAATCGAAACCTCTGCATAAAATTGCCGCTCACAGAGGCTGATAGATAGTGAATATACTGTTGGCGCTGATTAAAAAGTCCGAATCTGACGGTCTTACCTGTCTATAAGTTGACGAAAATAATGACTATGACGTTATCCTTGAAGAAAGGAGAGAGACACCTCTATTTAGATGTGGTAGCTACAACAGTAACACTAGAGGCGTCCTCCTTAACGACATGATCATTGCTTGTTTTGTTTACGAATCTATATATGCTGGATTCCCTTAACCGGTTGTTCTCTCCGGGGAACAGAAGAAGGTAGCAGTTGTGCATCAGCCTGCTGACCAGGGCAGCCGTCATTTGGCCATCATAAAGCACGTTAACCTAGCGTGAAAATTCCAGGTTAGTGTTCAGTATAATAGACTTCTGTTAGGATGAAAAGGCAAGAATGCTGTACAAAGCCAGAGAAGCTGAATTACGTGATCAGCTGACGAGGATAGAGGCCGGCGGGGAATAAAGAAAAAGCGGAAGGAAAGGAGAAGTTGCGAAAAAGCTTTTGGACTTTGGCTTGGAAGTCTCAGCAAATTCTTCGCTACTTTCAGCTTGCCTTTCTCCATGCCCTTTTCCATACCTTCGGTGATCAGTTCGCATAAGTATGGTCAATCGCTAGGGAATCGGTTAGACTAATGAGGTAACCCTTTCAGCGATGGTTTCCTTTCTTGGGTGTGAGAACCTTAGGATGAAACTACTGTCCAGTGTTATATAAAAAAAATTTAATGATAAAAAATTGCCAGCAGGAATTTATCCTTAAAGAATAGAAGAATTATACAGGACATACAATTGACAATAGAACAAGCTGTTTGGCATACTATGTTAATGTAGCAAAAATACTTTAAAAACGTATTTTTGCAGTTAAAAGAGTGGCCTTTCTCAGAATTTTACGGGGCAATATGGAGCAACATAGTATATCTTAGGGTCGGATATTGTGATGAGGAGAGGTGCTATTGGTGTACAGATTTATTGGAATTGAAGATTTAGCGGCAAATGCGTTGATTGAATTATTGGAAAAGAGCGGTTGCCGGAGGGTAGACTTT
>LADV01000275.1 GCA_000961805.1 Peptococcaceae bacterium BRH_c23
TAATAAAGGAGGGAAGGACATGTCTAGCCAATTAGACTTAGACCACCCATTGTTTCAGCGCGTTAGCCACTGGATCAATTTGATTAACTTTTTGATTTTAATCATTACAGGTTGGTTCATTCATTCCCCTTATCCTGGAATGCCTATGAATCTAATCAGAAATTTACATTTCATTTTCATGTACCTTTTAATCATTAATGGTATAGTACGGTTCTATTTCTCCTTTTTTGGAAAGCATAAAGACTATAAATCCTTCTTTTTTAACTCACAGGATGTCAAAACAACTTGGCCACAAATAAAGTATTATTTATTTATGGGCAAGCATCCAAAAACAGGAAAATACAATCCTCTTCAAAAAATGGCCTATATTGCCTTACCTATTATGGCTGTGCTTCAAGCTGTAACAGGAATCATACTCTACAAGGGGGAACAATTGGCTGGCGCAGCCGGTTATTTTGGAGGTATAGCTGCTGTACGCGGCTTCCATTACCTCTTAATGTGGTTATTTATCGCAGTGATCGCCATTCATGTTTATCTAGTCTTTACCGCAGCCTATGAACAATTCTTATTCATGTTCTTTGGCAAGATTAGAAAGGAGAAGAGCGTATAAACATGCAGTCACCAAAAATTATGGTGATGGGAGTAGGAAACATCCTCTTATCTGACGAAGGTTTAGGAGTTCGCTTTTTGGACGAACTAGCTAAAACTACACTTCCCGACAATGTAGAACTACTTGAAGGGGGTACGGCTGGGCTTGAACTCGTCCATTTGATACAAGATATCGACTTTCTGATTATCGTCGATGCCTTTAATGCAAAAGCTGAACCTGGGGCATTGTTCCGCTTTCAGCCAGGAGATCTTCAAATCATCCCTGAACAATACGAAGTTTCATTTCATCAAATAGGCATAATAGAGGTCCTTGCTATGGCTAAGGTATTAGGCCAGGCTCCACAAACCCTAATTTTCGGTGTTCAACCTAAGAGTTTAGAATGGGGATTGGATATCAGTCCTGAAATCGAAGCGCTCTTTCCTCGTCTAGTAGAGTTTGTTCTCAAAGAAGTCGATTCCATTCAAAGCGAAGGGAAATTCACTTCAACGCTGGATTAAAGCCGATATAAAAAACACACTGCTTATGTAGACGTACTTAAGTAGTGTGTTTTTTTCTTTCTTAAATGGTCGCTGCTTGGCATCACGTGCCTTGCTATCACGACACCTTGCCATTCATGGGAGTAGAACAAACCTGAAGTAATTTTCATTTAATTATTCTGATAATTACCTACCTCTTGTTTTAGCCAACTTGTCCATTCTTCAAGCCCGTTTCCGTTTCGGCAAGAAACCTCAAAAATTCTGATGTCCGGATTAATTGCCAGGATATCCTGTCTCATATTATCCATATTTACGTCTGTCAGCGCCTCAAGATCCATCTTATTAAGTACAACGACTTTAGCATTGCGGAAGATCACAGGATATTTTGCGGGCTTATCATCCCCCTCTACAATACTCAAAACAATAACTTTAAACGCCTCTCCTAAATCAAAATCCGCTGGACAAACGAGGTTTCCAACGTTTTCGATAATTAAAAGGTCTATTCCCTTCCCCTCAAATTCTGGTAGTACTTTGTTGACCATTTTACTGTCTAGATGGCATCCTCCGCCAGTATTAATCTGAATTACCGGAACCTTGTAAGCAGCAATGCGATCTGCGTCTTTACTGGTAAAGATATCCCCCTCAATAACTCCCACCTGCATGTTCAGCATTAACAGCGGTAACGTCTTTTCTAAGAGGGTCGTTTTCCCTGCTCCAGGTGAGCCGATCACGTTAATAGCTAAACAATTACTTTTTCTGAAATGAGCGCGATTCAGATCGGCTTGCCTATCATTTGAACTAAGTATGTTAGCCATGACCTCGATTTCACGACGGTTTGATTCCATTTATTCAACCTCCAGACTTTCAAGTAATAGTTCCTCACCCTGTATCACATCTATACCAGAATTTTGACATTTAGGACAGAGAAACAACATAGTTGCTACCGCGAATTCTTCATGGCATGTTTGACAACGCCCCCGCACCGAGACGCGTTCTACTATCAACTCTGCTCCTTCACATAGTGTACCCTTGCTATACGCCTCAAAGGCCATATTCAAGGCTTCAGGTTCTGCATTGGTCAACTCTCCGACCTTAAGCTTAACTTGCAACACACGCTTTATATCATGCTGGGATATGGTCTGTTCAATAACCTCAAATACCCCTCCCATCAAAGACATTTCATGCAAAGATTATCACTCCTTGTATAGTATTGTATCTTCTTCATCTTATCAACATTATTCGACGGGAGGTTTGGATATCCTTTACAGTCGCTGTAATAATTCCGAATTATCAGTATAGCGAAACCCTAATAGGCTGAATTCTTGCTCTCGGGTACCTGCATACTTGTAGAAGTAGACGTCTCACGATTGGCTGAAGAACTAAATCTTATCATAACAGAAGAGTATTTGACTTTGATAAAATGGTATAGGGTTGTCTATGATGGAGAGGATAATAAATGAGTTTCGAAGGCAACTGAAATAAAGGAGGACGGTAAAATGAGTCGTAATAAACCTGAGGTTCCTGAATCCGAAAGACAGTTGGATCAACTTAAATGGGAAGTCGCTGAAGAATTAGATTTAGACGATGATATTCAAGAAAAAGGATATGCCAATATGACTACCCGCGAAGTTGGTCAAATCGGTGGAAACATGGTTAAAAAGATGATTACCTATGCTGAAAAGGAAATGGCAGAACAAGGTGCAGATATTATGGATTAACGAAGATACCGCTGAATTAGTTGAGGAGTGATCACAAAAACCTGGTAAGCTAGTATTATGGTTCTTGAACAAAAAGGAAAGGGCGATCGATCATGAAACATCGTCCCTTTCCTTTATCTTTCTACTCTGAAAAAAAGAATACATTTCACTCATCAGTAATGTGGCTTTAAGGTATGGGGATCGGATATATATAAAGCCGTCTATTCCTCTACGTACGGAATAGTCAAGGGACCAAGTGGCAATACTGCAATACTCATTTTCTTGCCATACTTGTCCATCAGTTCCTGCAAAGTTTGTTCAATATCTTTTGTCTGCTTAAGCATGGCAGTTTTGATTGATTCCTCGGGTAGTAACGAATATACATATACATCTGCCCACTCCTGAATCATGGCAAGTCTTTGTGCTTCCCACTGATCGAACATTTGAAATGAAGGGACATTAA
Organism: Peptococcaceae bacterium BRH_c23; assembly: GCA_000961805.1. Next base: position 3,247 of record LADV01000275.1, read on the forward strand.
TCATTTCTAAGAGTTCCTTTGGAGATTCTCGCATCTGCAATATTTTAACGAAGTTACCGTGTTCGGGCATACCTTCACTACATTCAGCTGCGCAAATGATTGTACCACCTTGTTTGACGATCATACGGGCAGCATCCATGCCCTTCACTGCTTGATATAGATTCTGGTCAAGAGGGTAACCTGCGTTTGTTGTAATGACCACATCATAGCGTTCCTCACATTTAATCATGGCATGCTCTTTGACATATGTACACCCAACAGCATGGGCCGCAGTCAGTTCTCCGGCAAAAACATTCGTAATCTCCTTCTTACCGTTCAAAGCGACATTGAGAAGAAAATCCGGCTTACAAAAATTATTGACTTCCCTTGTCATTTGTTGAAGAGGATTTTTGTCTAAGATACCCCATGTAGCCATCGGGTCCCCTATCATTCGAGCATTATGGAACGTCAAAATAGTTTCAATGCCCGCTATGCCAGGCATAATTCCCTTGGGCCCTCCCGAAAAGCCTGCAAAAAAATGAGGTTCGATGAACCCTGTCACAATTCTAAAGTCAGCCTCAACGTATTCTTTGTTAAGGTATACCTCACAACCGTAGCTACTTGTTCCTAGATGTGTCAATTCAGATTTTTCGTGACAATGGTGATTGATAATTCGTACCGAATCAACAATTGTCTCTCCTAACATTTCCACGAACTCTGGTCTTGTTTGGTCACGGTGCGTCCCAAGACCATTAATAATCGTAACATTCTCAAGCGGAACATGAGGTAGCTCCTCTAATATCCAAGGTATTAACTTATGGTTAGGGGTTGGCCGAGTAATATCACTGATTACAATGACGACCTTATCCTTAGACTTAACCATTTCGCGGAGGGGTTTAGTCCCGATAGGATTGCGCAGAGCATTTAGGACAAGTTCATGATCGTCCTCAGGCAACTCCAAAAAGGTGGGTTCTACAATCCTCGTATCCTCAGGAACGTTCACACTTAGTCCACTTTTTCCATAAGCTAACATTACATTCACAAAAACATCCTCCTATTCTCTGATTCAACCCTTTTTCATAAACTAGTAGCTAATGTTTTCAACTCACTACTTACTAGTTGGACTCCATCAATTAATTTAGCAATTTCCTGATTGGCCCGTGCCTGTTCTTGTGTAATTTCACGGTTACGCAAAGAGCTTTCGGTGATTTTTTGGATTATTAATTGAAATTCAAGTAATATTCCACTGATTTCACTAGCAGAACGATTACTTTCTTCTGCCAATTTCCGCACTTCTCCAGCAACTACCGAAAAACCTCGACCTTGTTCGCCAGCCCGTGCAGCCTCAATAGCTGCATTCAAGCCTAATAGATTAGTTTGCTTGGCCACTTTCCTAATAAGTTCTAAAATACTTGAGGTAGAATGTAGCTGATTTTTACCTTGTTCCGCTTCTTCAGCAATGACATGGCTTATCGCCGCAACTTCTTGGGCAGAAGCAGCAGTTTGTTGGACTGCACTCGCGGCTTGTTCGATCGCTGTGGTTAGAACCTGCACTTGATTACGAATGATAACTTTCAGTTCCTCATCCCTTAACAACATCACAACCATCCCAGTTGCAATTTTAGCAACAGGCGTAACTATATCCAATGGTCCGGCAATTCCAAAGGTACCGATTTTAACTCCATCTACCTTGATTGCCTCATTATAACCCTCTTTAAGCTTTCCCTCAGAAGCTTCTGCTTCTTGAATTGTGACTACAGTAAAGTCAATGTTGTTTGTTAATATTTTCCGACTCCCTTTATGTTGCACACCTATCCTAGTTTTGGCTGAATCAGCAATGATTATCCCCGTTTCATCACAAACTATCACAGAATATCCACATTGATCATGAATAAAATTAACAATTTTATTCGCAACATCCTCACTCAACTTAGAGACCATTATTCATCTCTCCTTTTAAGCTGATTCTATACCACATTATACCACAATTGTCTGATGGCCGGACCAAGAATCTATATTATATCTTGTCCCTTAGTCTATATTGTATCACATCGAATGCACCTGTAACCAACGCGGAAACTACCACAAAAAATGACAAACTCTTATGTTCTAGCAAGAGCAAACATATTTAATCTCCTCTGCTCGTCTATATCCATATAATGGTATTATAGATTTTTGAGAAGAGAGGTGATTTTGTTGTATCAGGCTGCAGAGATATTTCACGTTCATAACTATAGCATTCCCACTACTTTTGATAACGGTCACACCCATAGAGTATTTGGTGTAACCAGTCTCGGAGTTTTAAAAGGAAATACCCACGTCCATTACTACCGTGGGTACACCACCCTAGAAGATGGTCATGTCCATTACTTTGGAGGTGTAACCGGACCTGCCATCTTCCTACCCGGTGGCGGCCATATCCACAACTACAGAGGAGTTACGAGCTTTGACGATAGGCATAGACATGCATACGCCGGGACAGACTCTCCTTCTTATTTTTAATCAATCCAATCTATTCGAAAAGATTTCCATTTTTTTGAGGAATCATCTTATTGAAAAGCTTTTATATGGGGAAACCGGGGAACAGGCGCGTTGTTTTGCTTAAAGCTTGATGCTCGAAAACCCTCTGTTCAAGAACAGTAAGAGACTGCCTCTAAAGTTAGAGATAGTCTCTTACTATTTCCTAGATGCACTACTTTCTCAAGGCCTATGCCTCAAGTATCATTGCCCTTGGAACGAAAGGCACGATAGTCTCCTGTGGAGAGTATCGCCGAGCCACCCACCTCAAAGGAATACTTCGTGGCGAAGGGGAGCCTTTCGCCACACTGCGACTTAGAACGCAGACTCCTGCAGTGTGACGAAAGGCGGACGAGCCTTTCGCCACATTGCGACTCGTGACGCAAACTCCAGCAATGTGGATCCGAACGGGTGGAACCCCATGACCCATATATCCATAATCTTTTCAGTATCATTAACACAGAAAGGACTACCTCGTCAGAGATAGTCCTTTCGCTTGTTTACCTGGCGATGACCTACTTTCCCAGGGGCTATGCCCCAAGTATCATCGGCCCTGGAGGTCTTAACTTCCGTGTTCGATATGGGAACGGGTGGAACCCCTCCGGCATGATCACCAGATGCCTACTCGATGTTCGAAATACGATGTTCGTGGTTCGAACTCGAATTGTTTTCTTCGAAAACAAGAAATAAGGAGTTAACCTTATCGCTGTTCTCTCAAAACTGCACAGAGTCTCTTTTCTAGTCATTGTCGATTGAATTTGAGCCACTTACTTAGTCATTAGCAATCATGAAGTCTTCCGTCCTTATCCGTCGTCCTTTCGAACCACGAACCTCGAACATCGAACATCGAGTAGGTCAAGCCCTCGACCTATTAGTACCAGTCAGCTCCACACGTCACCGCGCTTCCACACCTGGCCTATCAACCTGATCATCTTTCAGGGGTCTTACCAGCTTACGCTGTG
>LADV01000274.1 GCA_000961805.1 Peptococcaceae bacterium BRH_c23
GTGAGTTTTTGATGCTTGTAAAATTATCATTTCTCATAATACCATCGCATAAATTGATGACAATATTTGTATTAGCAATTAAGAATTCGTTGAATTATCTGATATACCCTTTAAATACTTTATGAAAATCAAAAAGAGCATCTCCGAAGGAAATCCTTACAGAAATGCTCCTTAATATTATAACTCAGATCTTTAGAAAATCACACCAAGGGCAATAAGAATAAGAATTGCGATTGCAATAATCCCTACGCCAACACAACTTCCTAAACCGCAACCTGCTCCGTATCCGTACATGAAATTTCCTCCTTCCAAAGTTGACATGGATTTTAGATTCTTATTTTAAAACACAATACCCATTGCGATGAGCAGAAGAATAATAACCACTACAACAGCGATGCCGGACAGCAAGTTTGGTCCACAAGCTCCGTCAACTACTCCACCAAAAGCCATTTGATATTCCTCCATTCTAATAATTTATGGTTTTCTTAATGTAGTTTATGTAGGACGGAGGATAACGTTACATATTTTGGTATTTTATAATATATTTGGATTTAGCATCTGGTCGTCGCTGCTGTAGAACAACAAATTCCTTTGTTGCCTTCCCCATAAAGCCCTCCTTTGGTGAGAAGATATCTTCGTTAAAGGGGCAGTGCTCTTAATCGGAGGAACGATTGGTTCGAATAAAGAAAGTTTAGAAATTAAAGAAACTTATATTATATAGAAGAGAAGTCTAATGCAGAACACATTAGACTTCTTCTTTAGCCATTAATATTGGGTTTTTGATAGAGCTCTCTGGGTGGACGCGGACCGAAAAACTGGAAATAATGACATTCGAGACGTCCCGTATATAGTTTTCTACTTTTGTCCCAACGGCGTCCTATTAAGCGTTCAGGAAATTGGTGAGTGGTTAGCATATGAAGCGACCAGTTCTCCATACGATTAAACGTTTCTCCAAGTTCCCGATAGAGTCCTTCAACATCAGTTACATCTCCAAGCCGCTCTCCATAAGGTGGATTGGCAATCATATGTCCATATTTGAACCTAGACCGCACTTCTGCCACAGGTAAGCGTTGGAAATGAAGCACTTCGTCTACCCCAGCCTCAACAGCGTGCTTGCGAGCCAACACTAAAGCATTGGGGTCGATATCTGAACCAATAATATGTAGTGGTACATTCCGGTCCCACAGATCCAGCGCTTCCTGCCAAGCTTCTTGCCAAAGTTTTTTCGGGATATTTGGCCATTTCTCTGCAGCAAAGCTTCGCTTGAGTCCTGGAGCTCGGTTCTGGGCGATCAGAGCCGCTTCGATAGGAATGGTTCCCGTTCCGCAAAAGGGGTCAATTAAGGCACGATCCTTATTCCAGTAACTCAGTTGGATCATGGCCGCTGCTAAAGTTTCTTTTAAGGGTGCTTCTCCAGCAAGTTGTCGATATCCGCGCTTGTGTAAACCAAGCCCTGACGTGTCAATAGTAAGAGTGACCTTGTTATTCAGAAGGGCGACTTCAATCTGGTAACGGGGGCCTGTTTCTTCAAACCAATTTCGGCCATACCTTTCCTTGAGGCGCTCCACGATCGCCTTCTTCACGATCGCTTGGCAATCAGAGACACTAAAGAGCTGGGACTTTATGGATTTTCCTTGGACCGGGAAATTGGCATCCTCCGGAAGCCAATCCTCCCACGGAAGAGATTTTGTTTGCTGAAAAAGTTCCTCAAAAGTTCGAGCTTCGAAAGAACCCATTTTAAGCAGAACACGATCAGAACTGCGCAACCATAGGTTTGTGCGACAGATAGCTAACTCGTCCGTGACGAAGGAGACCTTGCCATTTTCGACAACTAACTCCTGATAGCCGAGGACTTTAAGTTCTCGAGCTACGATGGATTCTAAACCAAATGCCGCAGTTGCAATCAGCTCAATTTTTGCCATTTGGATTCAACCTTTCTTAATTCCAGAAGTAATCCGTTCAAGACTTACCTCTTTGTTATTGATTATTAAATATCTACTATCATAATTGCTGATCCTCCAAATGGCAAGTTTATGGAAGTTTTAGTAAAAATCATCTAGCTTTATCTGATTATCTTAGCCTTCCATGAGCGGCAGAACTAAAACCCTTGCCATCACTATAGCCTTTAGAGTAGGCTACTTGACCAGCTGAAGTATTGACTCTGGTATATTGTGGTGATTGACCGCGCTTTAAGTCCATGTCTTTATAAGTTTGAGTTACTAACTCATCTTTCATTAAAACCAGTCCCCATCCTTCCTTGCTCACTTGCTCGTTATATTGAGCTTCTAAGCCCGAAATCCAGCCCTCAACATAATTATTTCGAACCCCTCTTTGCTGAGAGATCCCTAGGCGATGTCCATGAAGTAATAAATAATCTTTACGATAAGCCTTCATGAACTGGTCTGCCCCGAATCGTATGTAGTCCGTAGCGAAAGAAAATGCCATGATCGCTATTTCGGTATCCTCCTTCAGTCCCATGAATGCCAGCCTTGTATAGCCTTTGCATTTATTGAGATAAGAATAACACCTAAAATTTTGGGCAATGACCCTGCCCAAGCTCTTTTTCCACCAGGATAACTTTTCAAATTCCGTAGCATAATCATCAAGAACTTCTTTCGGTGGGGTACTTTTTGCTGAGTCTCTTACTTCAACTTCATTGATCCCGTTTTCCGCCATTAAACGTTGGGCCATTAAAAGCGCACTTTGTGCCTCATTACTTGCTGGGTCACCACCGTTCTGCGCCAAATTAAGCAATGCCCTTACTTTATGCAATATTTTCTTGTCGACTGCCAATTAGCACACCCCGTTTTCTTTCAGATGCAGTCTTCTACTTTGACAGTTAATTCAACAGTCATGACTTCTAGCGTTTCTCGAACCTTAGATTCTTCATTATGAATAATCTCTAAAGGTTCATTGTCCATTAGTTCCCAGTCCCCAGCCTCATTTTTGCATAGTTTACGTCGCTTCTTTTGTACGTTCCATGTATCTTCGAGAATAGTCTCTACCGCTTGTTCTCGAAATTTTTCCTTCATTAATTCTACCACATGAAATAACATACCCTCATCGTAATCCTCAAGTGGTACATTCATATAGGCACCCATTGTTTTCAGCATGGTTGATATAGCCACCTCGAATTCTCTCGGACGTTTAGAACTTGACCCTTAACCATTAAATCACTCGGAGCACCAAGTCTTAGCGGAGACCGCCTAAGAAACTTCGCATCGCTTGATTGACTAAATCTGGCTGTTCCAGCATAGCCATGTGCCCCGCATCCTGAACAATTGTGAGGGTTGATTGCCTTAATTCGTCGGCCAGGTAGTTCGAATATTTGACTGGCGTCATTTGATCATCTTCTCCACAAATGACTAAAGCAGGGTGATTGATTTCCTTGATACGATCCATGATGTTAAAGGCATTACAGGCCTTAAAATCGGCTAAGAATACCCCCGTGGGAATTGTTTTCATCTCTTCAGCAGCTTCTTTCAAGACCAGCTCAGAAGCTTTCTCAGAATAGGTATTTTTGATATTTTCTAGTGGGTGTTCACCTCTACTCAAAACTTCAAATGTATAGGGGTTCACTCGCAATCTAGCTCCACTGTCAACAATGATTAGCCCTTTTATAGCTTTGGGATAGGTCAAAGCGAGCTCCATTGCGATCGCTCCTCCCATGGAATGCCCGACAATAACAAATTGTCCAAGCCCTAAGGCCTGTGCAAAACTCCAAATAAACTCGGAGTAACCTTGTATTACATCATCGGCAGAGCCCTCTGAGCGGCCATGCCCAGGAAGGTCAAGGGCAATTAAGTTATAACCATCGATTCCTGCTAATTGATAGGCCCAATTTTTACCCGTTCCCCCAGCTCCGTGCACAAATATTACTGATGTCCGATCAGCCGATATCTCACCATTTTGGCGATAATAAGTGTCCTTACCCTGAATGTCTATAAACGGCACTATTGAACGCTCCTCTCGATACCCACGAATCCTTTCAGGCACGAATCTACGATACTATTCTGACTTATTCTTAATCCTATTAAACTGAAGATCATTGAATAAGTCAATTACTTTTCTTGGACTATGCCTTGTATTACATCAATCTCGGCATTTAAGGATAACCTAAATCAGCTCAACAAAAGGTTTTTTAAAGGAAAGGAGATTAAAAATAATGAGCAATAAGAGAACTGACAAATCGAGAACGCATGCTGCAAATGTTGATGATCAACGACCAAATTCTGATAATGATCAGAAAAAGGTTCCTACCAGTGCCACCAATAAGCCTCTACGTTAATAATTAATCGCTTATAAGAGGTTGTAACAATCTAGATAAACTAGTTTTGTTACAACCCCTAATTACATTGAACAATTTAAGTATTAGACTCTTTCTCAGTGACATTCTGATCCTTTTTTTGATGTTGTTTGGATTCAGCGCTTCTTGAATCATACTTTGCACTTGTGAGCCCTTTAATGTGCTTTTGAATCTCTCCTGACTTTTTCATGCTTACCTCCATGTATCTTTACTTTATTAGTATCCCATGTTTAGTATGTTTCAGTAGGGACTATATCATGTAGGTGAACCACTCTCCATTGAAATGGAAAGCATCTTTAGGATTCTAGGCAACGAACCGAGATCCGTTAAACCTATACATCCATGGACGGCCCAAATCCACTACTGGTCGATCTTGTGATCGCTCACAAAATGTTACCAGGTACTTTTTAGCAATATTTATTGCCCCATTAATATCGGCATTCATCACAGTCCCGCAATCTTTACACACATAAAGCCCACGGTGTTTACGATTTGCCTTCCGTGCATTTACCTTAGACGGCATTTCCTTGCACACTGAGCACGTCTGAGAGGAATACTCTTCCGTCACGCTCACGACTGCAATCCCAACGAGAGCCGCTTTATATCGAATCAACTCCGCCACTTTCCGAAACGGCCACTTATGAAACCTTTGGTCCCACATTCCGCTGGTGTGACCCATTGCTGAATAGTTTTTTATTGTTATAGATGTAATAATAAGGAACGTGCAATAGAATATCTTTAGCTAGATTTTGCTCATTGAGCGTTATCATTTGATTATTTTATTGTACGTATATCTCTCTCGTAAGTGAATTATTGGTTGATTTATCCGGTTTGTATAGGTTTTTATGGGAGTTTTATAATTAACTGGACAAACAGAGTTCTGTAATTTATGATGTTAGGCTCTTTCTCAAATAAGATGACATCATCCGGCAAGGTCACTCATTTTTAGGACATTATAGGCATTTATCAGTTCAATACCAGCTCGTCCTCCACCTCTACGATGCTTCATTTTAATTCTGCTATTCATGCCTTCCGATGGCCCATTGCTAATGTCTTTATATATCAAGCTATTTTTTACAGCTTCATAATCATCAAGCAGCCCATTTGCATATTGTGCGAGCGGAGCAATTTCACAGCCTTTGTATTTAGTAATAAAAAAGTCCAATTCAACGGTACTATAGT
>LADV01000324.1 GCA_000961805.1 Peptococcaceae bacterium BRH_c23
TACTTTACTTTACTTTACTTTACTTTACTTTACTTTACTTTACAAATCCGTTGGGATGGTTCTTATGCCAATTCCAAGCAGATTGAATAATCTGACCTAAACTATTAAATTCTGGCTTCCACCCCAACTCTTCCTGAGCCCTTATTGAAGAGGCAACCAAAATCGCAGGATCTCCTACACGACGAGGGGCTATTTGCATAGGGATTGAATGTCCCGTAATTTCCCTAGCCTTTTCTAAAACCTCTCTCACTGAAAAGCCCTCTCCGTTGCCAAGGTTATAAGCAGCACTTCCCTCAGTTTGCCTAAGTTTTTGCAAAGCAAGCCAATGAGCATTTGCCAAATCTGTTACATGAATATAGTCTCGAATACACGTTCCATCAGCTGTTGGATAATCATCGCCGTATATCGCCAGATCTTTTCTCTGGCCTCCTGCCACTTGCAGAATAATTGGGATCAAGTGACTTTCCGGTCGATGATCTTCTCCAATATGCCCATCTATATGTGCTCCTGCAGCATTAAAATAACGCAAGGCGACACTCTGTGTTCCATAGGCTTGTTCACACCATCTTAACATTGTTTCAATGGCGAGTTTGGTCTCACCATAGGGATTCGTCGGCTCTTTTCGATCCGTCTCTCGGATTGGAATATTTTCTGGTTCTCCATAGGTTGCAGCTGTCGAAGAAAAGACAATCTTCCGCACCCCATATTTCACCATACACACTAGCAATCTCTGAGCAGTAATTAAATTGTTATCGTAGTATTTAAGGGGTTCTTGTACACTCTCTCCAACTAAAGAATCCGCCGCGAAATGGATGACCGCCTCAATGTCGTGATTTATGAATACCCTTTCGAGCAACTCCGTATCCCGAATATCCCCTTGGTAAAAGGTCTCAGTGAGAACTGCTTCACGATGACCTTTTTGCAGATTGTCTAATACAATAACCTCTTCACCCTTGGCCATAAATTCAGCCACAGTATGACTGCCTATATAGCCTGCTCCCCCAGTAACCAAAACCGCCATAATTTCTACCTCCTGAACATTTCCGGTCCCACCCTGATAACTTGTTGATTTTGATAAAACCGCACTTTACCTTGAGTTAACTGATGTCTAAGTGATACTTGCCTCTATCATTAGAATAGCACAACTATTTTACCCTTCGTAAATTGCTTTGTTTCTTTACCTTCGACAAAGGATATACTTTAGCTGCTTTCGTTTTCTGTTTCCCTTGTGTCTTCTGACGTTGATATCTTGACCCATAACCAAATAACAATACAACTCCTAAGGCAATAACTAACACCAAATAACCCATATTCACGCACCCTCCGTCCACTTAATCATTAACTGCCTTAAAAGACTTTCTCATCTCTATCCTACGCCATTGATAGTTAAAGTATCATCATCTTTAATAAATCATAGACGAAAAACACCCTGAGGAGATTTTATCCCAAGGGTGCTCAGATTACTACTCAAACTGAATAGCTGCTCCCACTGTGCCTGGACCAGTGTGAACACCAATCACGGATCCCACCTGAGTAAAAACAGTCGTTGGAAGCTGAAAGGCATTTTCTAAAGCTTCCATTAAGTATGTTCCTGCCTGTTGTGCAGCGCCGTGAGCCACTGCCAAGCGAATAGCTTTTCTTCCCTTTGTCAAATCCTGAAAAGCCTGGACTACAGTATCTAAGGCCTTCTTCTGACTGTGAGCTTTTCCCGAGTTGTGGTATACTCCATCGTCTCCAACCCTAATAATAGGTTTAATATTCAAGAGCGACCCCATAAAACCTTGAACCCTTCCAATTCGGCCTCCTTTTTGCAAGTATTCCAAGGTATTCAGTGTGAAAAGGGTTTCTATGTTCTCTCTTACCTTCACAAGGTTATTAAGAATCCTAACAATGTCCTGACCCTCTTTAATATTCCTAGCGGCCTCCATAATCATCAAACCCGCACCTAAACTAATGGTTTTGGAGTCGACGAGATGGATCTTTTCTTTAAACTTTTCTTTGGCCAGATAGGCCGCATTGAACGTACCGCTAAGGGCCGATGATATGTGAATAGATATTACTTCATGATACTCTTCGAGCAACTTACTGTATAAAGTACCGAACTCCTCGGGTGTAGGCTGTGACGTTTGGGGAAGTATTGTGTCCTCTTTTAAACGCCGATAGAATTCTTCACTCGTCAGTTCTTCGTCAGAATATTCCTGCTCTCCGAACCTTACTTTCAGAGGGATTATATGAATATCACACTCTTCAATAATTTCTGCGGTTAAGTCCGCAGTGCTATCAGTTACTAAGGCAATCCTTTTCATATAAAACCCTCCGATTTATTAAATATTTGTGATGTTATGAGGTTCAGTGACCTTCGTCGATACGGACATTTCTCATTTGTATACTTTGGATAATAACGATCGATTTTGCTTTACTTCAAACATTGACATGTTTACGATGTTAGTCCTTCGATATAATTATACAAGTTCGGTGAAAGCTTTTAAAATCCTTTTGTAAAATAAAATAAATAAAGACACAAAGCTGGAAGTTTAATTTCCAGCTTTGTGCTTGAATCTTAAGAGGGGGATTTATTGGACACTAGCCTTTTTTAGGTTCATACCCTTGTGCTAATGTTTCATCATAATAATTGAAAACTTTGTCTTGTAACGTACCGACGCAATCTGGGCAGACACAATAACAGACCTTTTCAGATAGACCATCCTCAGTAGGAGCATAGGAACAAAAAGCAAAAACATCTGTTTCTTTACCACACATTTCACAGGTCTCGCAAGGAACTTCAGGAGTCAGTTTTTTTTCGATATAATCAGCACAAATCGGGCATGTACAGTAACAGACTTGTTTTTCTCCTTCCGTAGTATGCTGAACCTTACAGAAAGAGAACACATTCTCAGTAGAGCCGCAATAAATGCATTCTGTGCAAGAAACGTCCTCATTCTTAATCATGATCATACCTCCTATGACTTTTGAATTGGTCTTGACTCAAGTGACTTATATATACTATTCTATTTAAGCCATGAAATCACTTAAGTTTTTTAACTTTTTTAAATATTTTGAATATTACAAGATATTGTTTTTAATAAAGCAAAAGCTTGGTCGATACTGATTGTGCCATCACCATTAATAAGACAACAGCGCGAGGGAGCTAACCAAGCACGGTCGAAAATTAAATCGTCATCCAGGCCATGCTGATTAAGAAACTTCCATAATTCGTGCAGTCGAGCAGTTAAAGATTCCGCTGTCTCCGAATTTAATTCACTGGTTAAGGTGGGAATAATTCCCCACGATATTATTTTGCCCCGTCTCAAAAACTCTTTTACTTCATCAATATAACGCACAAAAATGTGACCCCAGCTAAAAGCATCCACTGAAAGGATATCAATATCCGCGTTGAGAAGAAAGGCCCAGTCTGGGTTACCACATAAATGAATACCCTTAGGTCCCGGCAGTTTTGACAAGAAAGCTCGATACTCTACTTGAGCGACTTCAGAAGTATAAGCACTTAGAGAGTTGAAGATCATTTCTAATCCTGGTTCATCCAACCAGACAAAGGGGTTAGGATGAACCTTTTTTAATTGATGATATTGCCAACTGATCTTATGACCAAGAAAATCGTAAAGAATTTCTCGAACAAAATCATTATAAATCATTGGCTTTCGTTCTTCATCGCATATTTTTAGACCAAAACTAATCGGACCAACCGTCTGTCCGTGGACCATTTTATATGCGGACAAGTCCTGCTCTAAAAATCCACTAAAAGCTGCAGAAGATTCCTCAGACAGGGCAAAGTGATCAGGGATAACGCTAGCCTCGAGGTATTCATCCAGTTCCTCCGCAAAGCGTTCGTGAGAGAAATGAAGACTTTGCTTTTCTTCATCAACCTTGATCCCCGGGAAATGCTCGGCAAATTGAGCATACATATCTTCTTTGAATCGAAAGCGTGGTAATTGAGGCCAAAAAGGAATATCTAAGCTAAGCGCTAATTTCTGAGCCTCTTGTAAATTTGTATGGGGCAAAATGCCCATGGCGGTTGTTAAAGCTTTACCTGGAAGCACTTATTACAGCCTCCTTCCTTACTAGTCTGAATAGTTTTATATTTCTTATTTTGATTATACCAATCCCTAATCAAACTTTTCGTGATTTGGCGCACACAAACTACAAATCAATGCGTTTGTTGATCCTCAGCCGTTTCTAATCACAATATCCCTTATGTCGTAATTTTATAATATGCTCCTTCAAAATAGTTTCTAAATCTATACCGTATTGTTCTTCGAGGACAAACATCATTGTGACGGCTGTCTGAGCCACGTCGACTAATTCTCGGGCCACCATCTGCATGGCCTCTTCTTCTTCGAAGCGCTGTTGCTCTCCACTAAGTCCCCTAAATTTGCCGATTGCTTGAGCTAACTCACCGGATTCCTCCATGATCTTCAAAGCTGTACCTTCCAAAGAAGGACTTAAGCGGTTTAAGCGTGGAAGAGTTACTGTTTTGGAAATCATTACTTTTTCGCTTAACGTTCTATCTGTGGTCATATTCGACTGCCTCCCAATTATTACAAAAATAAATGATGTGGAGCTTATTATAGTGCTTAAATGGTCTGATTGTAAACTGTATCCATTGCAATATTTAACCATTATATACCCAAGAAGGCCGTTTGCACTATTTGCAAACGGCCTTCTTCGTACTTCATACCTCATCAGGGCTTTAATTATTCAAAGCGGCATCTTGAAACGTCAGCTTGAATCACTCGAATAAATGACAAGCGACCCAGTGGTTGGGCGAAACTTCTTTGAGTACAGGTTCCTGGAGTTTGCACTGGTCCAGCTCCTTAAAGCAACGGGAACAGAAGCGACAGCCAGCGGGCGGGTTAATCGGGCTGGGCACATCACCCTTTAAAATAATGCGTTCCTTTTTCTTCTCCGGATTGATGATCGGGATTGCGGAAAGTAGCGCCTGGGTGTATGGGTGCAAGGGGTTGCCGTAAAGCTCCCGTTTCGAGGTGATTTCTACCATCTTGCCCAGATACATCACCCCTACCCGATCGCTGATATGCTTGACCACGTTCAAACCGTGGGCGATAAACAAGTAGGTCAGCCCGAATTCCTCTTTTAAATCAACCAGTAGATTTAAGACCTGGGCCTGAATGGAAACATCCAGAGCGGAAACCGCTTCATCACAGACGATCAGTTTTGGTTCCACTGCAAGAGCGCGGGCAATCCCCACACGCTGCCTCTGACCGCCGGAAAATTCGTGGGGATAGCGGTTGCGTTGGTGCTGTGCCAGACCAACACAGTTTAAAAGATAGATGACCCGTTCTTCCACTTTATTGGCGGGAAGCAATTGATTGATGATCATCGGTTCTGCAATGATGTCTCCCACCGTCATTCTGGGGTTTAAAGAGGCGTAAGGGTCCTGAAAAATCATCTGAATATCCTTGCAATAGGAACGGCGCTGCTTATCATCCAGGGCAGTTAATTCTTTACCCTCAAAAAATAGTTTGCCGTGGGTGGGACTGTGAAGATTGACGAGGATTTTACCCAAGGTTGTTTTTCCACAACCGGATTCGCCGACCAGACCAAAAGCTTCCCCTTTGTCAATTCTAAAGGAAACCTTGTCAACCGCTTTTAACACGGAAATCGGCTTGCCAAACAAACTGGTATCGAGGATAAAATGCTTGGATAGGTTTTGTATTTCCATCAATACTTCATTCATTTTGCGCTCGCTCCTTCCTTGACTTCGTCATATAAAAAGCAACGCACCTTATGTCCGTCAATCTCTTGCAATTCCGGCATTTCTTGGGTGCAGCGTTCTAGGCAGCGGTCGCAGCGGTCGGAAAAGGGACAACCATGCGGCATACGTAAGGGATTGGGCACCATGCCCTTAATCATATATAAGCGTTTATCGCTGTCGTCATCAATCTGAGGTATAGATTGTAGCAAGCCCACGGTGTAAGGGTGCATCGGACTGGCAAACAGGCTCTTCACATCGGCTTCCTCCACAATTTTACCGCAGTACATTACGATGACGCGGTCGGCCGCTTCAGAAACGACGCCCAAATCATGGGTGATGAGCAGGACCGCCATACCGAACTTCTCCCGCATCCGATAGAGCAGTTCCAAAATCTGGGCCTGAATCGTCACGTCCAGTGCTGTGGTCGGTTCGTCGGCGATCAGCAGGTCTGGCCCACAGGAAAGCGCCATGGCGGTCATGACCCTCTGACGCATGCCGCCGCTCATCTGGTGGGGATAATCGTTGGCCCGTTCAGCTGGAGAGGGTATGCCCACCGTATTCAGCATTTCAATGGTGCGTGCCAGTGCTTCTTGCTTAGAAACCTTCATATGGGTCATCAGGCTTTCCATGATCTGGTCTTTAATGCGCCAAACCGGATTCAGCGAAGTCATCGGTTCCTGAAAAATCATAGAAATCTTGTTGCCACGGATCTGTTGCAATTCCTTTTGACTCATTTTGTTCAAATCCTGGGAGTTGAACAAAATTTCTCCCCCTGCAATCCTGCCGGGTTTCTGTAAAAGTCCCATAATTGAAAGGGATGTCACGCTTTTTCCAGAGCCAGATTCGCCGACAATAGCTAGAATTTCACCCTTATCTATGGTAAAACTGATGTCATCGACTGCACGAACAGTACCACGTTTCAGTTTAAATTCCGTACTTAAATTTTTTACTTCCAGCAACATCCTATTCACCGCCCTTATTTTATTCTGGATTTGGGATCAAGCGCATCCCGCAGCCCGTCGCCCAACAGGTTAAAGGCCAACACGGTTGTAGTGATGGCAATCCCGGGAAAAATCAGGGTGTAGGGTGCGTTGAAAATAAAGCCCCTTGCTCTACCCAGCATATCGCCCCACTCGGCGAAGGGCGGCTGAACACCCAGACCCAAAAAGCCAAGGGCCGCGGTATCCAGAACAGCGGTGGAAATACCCAGGGTGGCTCTAACGACAATCAAGGAAACAATATTCGGCAAAATATGCTTCATAATAATCCGGCTATCACTGCTGCCGATGACCTTAGCCGCTTGAACGTAATCATTTTCTTTGACGGATAAAATACTGGCACGCACGATACGAGCATATTCTGGAATGGACACCAGACCGATGGCGATGACCGCTTTGTCAATGCCCTTCCCCAAGACTGCCATAAAGGCGATGGCCAATAAAATAGACGGGATGGCTAGCATCATATCCATCACTCGCATGATGATCGCATCCGTCCTTCCACCGCGGTACCCCGCGAGGGCCCCCAACAGAACGCCAGTAGAAAGCGAGATGGCAACCGCAGCAACACCCACAAACAGGGATATCTTTGTCCCATCAAGGATTCTGCTGAATATGTCCCTACCCAATTGGTCCGTTCCAAACCAATGCTCAGCGTTCGGCCAGATAAAGCTTTTGGTCATGTCGGAGTGATTGGGATCATAAGGTAAAATCTGTTTTCCCATCAGCCCGCTCACCCAGACGGATAGGGCAATCAGCACCAGAAAGCCGATGATAAAGAGACCGACGACAGCGGCCTTGTTCTGCCTGAGCGTTTCCCACATTTCTTTCAGCTGCGATTCCGGTTTTTCCACGTATTCTGCAGCCTGTATCAGATTTTCATCTGCCTTTGAACTATATTTTTTCCCCATACAAGCTACCCCTTTGCTTTCGAATATTTAATACGCGGATCCAGGAACGCGTAGATCACATCAACCAGTAAATTTACCATCACAAATATGAAAGCAATCAGCAAAACAACACCCTGCACCACAGGAAAGTCGGACTTTAGGATGCAGGCCACGGTATAGGCACCGATCCCGGGCCAGGAGAACACCGTTTCCGTCAGCACAGCGCCGCCGAGAAGGCTGCCCAGCTGCAAGCCGATGACTGTGACAATGGGAATCAGTCCGTTGCGCAGCGCGTGTTTGCGGATCACCCTGCCCTCCGAAATTCCTTTCGACCTCGCGGTACGGATGTAATCCTGCTGTAAAGTATCCAACATGCTGGAACGAGTCATCCTAGTAATGATGGCCATGGAATACATAGCCAGGGCAGTGGCCGGCAACACTAAATGCTGCAAGGCATCTTTAAAAGCGTCCATATTGCCTTCAACCAGGCTATCGATCAGATAAAAACCAGTAAAGGCCGCAGGCTGCAGCAACGGGTCGATCCTTCCGTTGGAGGGAAGCCAGTGCAGCGTGCCTGAAAAGAAAATAATTAGCAAAATACCAAGCCAGAAGATCGGCATGGAAACGCCGATCAGGGCGATCAGCATACCGGCATTATCGAAAATGGAGTTCTTTTTTACCGCGGAAATAACGCCAATCAGAATACCAAAAAGCGAAGCGAGCAGAATGGCAACCACCGCCAGCTCAATCGTGGCCGGAAAGCGGGCAAAAATCTCTTTAGTAACAGGCATCTTGGTATAGTAGGAGGTACCAAGATCACCGGTTAGCGCGCCCGTAATAAAATGGAAATATTGCAGATAAACCGGATCGTTTAGTCCGTTGACCTGCCGCCACGCCTCTACGGCCTGCTGAGTTGCATGCTGGCCCAAAACGATCGGAGCCGGATCAGGGGAAAAGACACGCATAATCAGAAAGACGATAATGGAAACACCAATTAGCACGGGAATCAGCATTAAGATTCGCTTAAGGATATAATTGAGCATCGGCAACAACCTTTCAACGTTAGGTACTTAGCAGTGGCGAGAAGTTCCTCCTAGCTACACAATTATCTGTGTATGGTGGATTTTTCCTTTGACTAGGAAAAAAACAAAACCGGGAACCGGTATTAACCGGTTCTCGGCAGTCTAAAGTTAAGGAATACTTAGCAAAGGTTTATTTCTTTGATACACCGGCTAAAGGTGTGATACCGGTCATATGGAAATAGAAATCCGAGATATTGGGTCTGAAGGCACAAAGTGTTTGAGCGTGGGAAATTGGGAGCCATGCAGCGTCGGCAGCGGCGACCTTTTCCATTTGGGTGTAAACTGCATTGCGCTCAGCTCCAGCAGGAGTTTCCAAGCCCTTAGCAATTAATTTGTTGAATTCGGCATTTTTGTAGCGTGCAATGTTCATGGTAGGATCTTCGTGAGATAACAGATACATAAAGTTATCTGGATCTCCGTTGTCCCCAATCCAGCCGTAGAAGGCGATATCATAATCACCTGCTTTTATTTTTTCCTTATAAGTTGTCCAGTCAAAGGAATCAATAGTAGCGGTAACCCCTACTTTAGAAAGGTAGCCTTGAATAGCTTCGGCCAGGGTCTGCCCGGTAGCGGCATTATATGGTCTCGGATTGGTATAAGCAATCATGTGTACCTTAGTCAATCCAGCAGCTTTGATGGCCTTGGCAGCAGCCTCAGCATCATAGGCAACTTGAGCGATGCTCTTGTCATAACCTTCCATAAAGGTTGGCAAAACGGAAGTGGCAGGTTCGGAGTAACCCTGATACAGGCTCTTTACCAATTCCGGAACATTAATAGATTGAGAAACGGCTGCACGGACCTTTGCGTCATTAAAAGGAGCTTTGGAAGTGTTGTAGGCCATGTAATTGACGTTCATACCCGGGGCCTGAAAGATTTTGTTGCCTGCATCCGTGATTTGCTTAACCACAGTGGCATCAATACCATCGATCATATCAGCCTCGCCATTGTTCAGGGCAACTACACGTGCAGAGTTGTCTTTAATGAATTTGAAGATAACATTCTTAGTGAGGGCCTTGGTTCCCCAGTATTCATCATTGCGGACTAAAACAATGTTTTCGTCCTTAGCCCACTTTACAAACTTGTACGGTCCTGTACCGACCGGTGCCTGGTTTACATTGTTTTTACTGTCCGTTAAAGCCTTAGGGCTTACAATCGGTGCACTCATGACCATAGCCAGATTGGCGAGGAAAGGAGTACTAGGTGCAGTCAAATTGACTTTAACGGTCTTTTTATCCACAACCTGGACATCTTTCACGGAACCATAAACAAAGGATCCGTAAGCCATATCAGCCGTAACTTGTGGAGGTATCTGGCGGTCGATGTTAACCTTCACGGCGTTCGCATCAAAATCAGTACCGTCATGGAACTTTACGCCCTCTTGCAGGTGGAAAGTATATGTAAGACCGTCCGGGCTCACATCCCAGCTTTTAGCTAGAGAGGGCTCTACCTTGGTGGAATCCTTGTTATACTTTAAAAGCCCATCATAGATATTGATCATTACCTTAGCTGACTCGCCGTCGTCGACCAGGGCTGGATCAAGCCCTCTAGGTTCTGCGCCTTGTGCATAAATCAGGGTATCGCTGGCCTGTGGTTTGGTATCACTAGCCTTGGGTGGGGTGTCGCTACTTGCCTTGGTGCCGCATCCAGTAAGGATGACTGCCGCTGTCAGAGCAAGAGCCATAAATTTTTTCATTCTTCTCATTTTCTTCCTCCTATTTTTTCTTCGATTGGAAATTATTGCATATTTTCTGCAATTTATAATACCAACCCTTAACCATATTGCCTAATTATAGCAAAAGGATTAGACCAACTAAAGAAATAAAAAAGAGAAAAAGTACAATAGATTATTAAATCCAACAATATCGATTTTTTGGTCTTCCTATTTTTTGATAACTAGGAATTGACCGCACCTTGCCATTTTGAACAAGATACGTAAGATATCTATAAACTGTAGGAACGGCTAACGATAATTCTTTCGAAATCTCCTCCACTGTGGAAGGTTGCTTACAAGCCGAGAGATGTCGTTCAATATAGGACAGAGTCGTTTCGCTAATTCCTTTGGTTACAAACACTTCGTATTGCATTTTTGAGGTTACTTGAACAGTCTTTGTCATATCCAACAACCGCTTATGCAATTGAACGCGAGCAATCAAATCCGGCGCTTTGACAGGTTTAAGTGCGAAATCAGTGGCTCCTGCATCCAGAAAACGATCGGCAATTTCCTGCCTTTCGTCTACGGTGAGTACAAGAATAGGTATTTGCTGATTCTGTTCCCGAATCAGGCGAACCGTTTCTATACCATCAATTTCAGGCATATGATAATCCACTAAAATGATATCCGCTCCATGGTCTAGGAACCCTTTAATTCCCTCTCTTCCATTAGGATAGGCTATGGGATCCCATCCAGCAAACGTAAATATTTCACTTAACGTATAGCGCAGGGACTGATCATCATCCATAATTATAATTCTCATTGGCTTTCTCCCAGTGGCAAGGTTATCCAAACCTTCGTCCCCTGCCCTACTTCACTTTTTATATTAACGGACCCTTCGTGTCCTTCTGCAACTTTTCGTACAAAAGCTAAGCCAACCCCAGGATGGTTTTTCGTGCTGTATCCGGTCTTCCAGATTCTTTTTACATCATTTGCCGAAATACCGTATCCGTTGTCTTCTACCTCTAGTTCTACTACGTTTTTTAAAGTTATGGCGCGTAAAACTACCCTTCCGTTCTCCCGCTCCTGAATGGCATCCAACGCGTTATCAATTAAATTTATGATTGCTCGAGTCAACCTAATTTTATTAATGTAAAGACTTGATTGAGGTTCTCCCTCTAATTCAATATCCACCGCTGAATTCGTCCCGCTTAGACGACTAGCTCGAATATAATCGATTAGTTCTTTAAGCTCACACCAGTTCTTTCGATCCTCATACAAAATTTCTGAAACCATTTTGCTCATTGAATTAATAGAACCATAGATAGTTTGACAGTATTCTCGCATCTTAGGATCCGGCCATCGTAGCTCCATCAATGAAACCAGTCCCTCGATTGTAGCAAGCGGAGTTTTAAGGTCGTGGACAAGATGGAGAACTTCACGTCCTGAACGAGATTCATTGGCTTCAAGTTGGGCACGGTGTAGGTCTTGCGAAATAGCCCATTTCTCCATATATAAAATCAAATAAATCCATAAAGTAATAGCACTTGCTACGAAGATAAAAAACAACACATTCGCATAAAGTGCAAGAACCTGACCAAATCCAATTTGAATCGCTGCCTGTTTTATTTTTATCGATAAGGAACCTAGTCCGAAACCATAAGGGGTAAGAAAAGGAACTTGATTTAACCAAGCAACACCAAAAATCAATTGGGAGAAAACCAGTAGCTTCATCCCCATATTCAATTTTTGTTTGCTTAGTTTCTGCATCACTACAATCGATAGCCAAAGAAAAATATCTGTGGCCCCAAAACTATAGTTTAATGGAGTCATCAGATTGACGATCACATAAGCGAGGGGTACTACAGTTAGGGGAATGATGGTTTTTAATCCAGAACGATTGAAAGCATCTGCCATCCCATCTCCCAACATCACCACGCTGAGGAACTGAGGTATGGATATAATGGTATTAATTGACACAATGAGAAAGGCATTAACCATTAACGCACTGCCGTCTGTTTTTTGGTTCATCGTTTGGAGTAATTGATCCAATCCTATAAGTTGAGGTTTTAACCAATATGGTATTAAGATCCCCAACAAAAACAATCCAATTCCTATCCATATTTTTCTTGATCTTACGACTCTTCCCACTGCATTACATCCTTTCCTTCTCATACTATTATAACATGAAATTAGAATAGGATAATTTCTTTTGCTAAGGCAAAAAGAGTCATGACAAAAGATGTGCAAAACTATACACCATCATCAACGAGTTTGACGCTGTCCCCAGTAAATACAACTTAGTGACTGGATGACTAAAAGGAGACTAGGTAAAAGCATAAGCAGCTTCAACCCAGTCTCCAAGTGTTTATAGTTTCTGCATTCCTAAAAAGACCTTTTCTGGGGTAATTGGCAAATGGTTTTCTCGAACTCCGACTGCATTATAAATCGCATGAGAAATAGCGGGCGGGGGAGTATTTGCAACAACTTCCCCAATCGATTTTGCACCAAATGGACCCGTAGGTTCATAGCTCTCTTCAAACGCTATCCGAACTTTCCCGACATCCTGACGAGTGGGGATTTTGTATTGCATGAAGGTATTGGTAGCCATCTTGCCGATCTCATCATATCTCACTTGTTCATAAAGAGCCATTCCAATTCCTTGGGCAATTCCACCTTCGGCTTGAATCCGAGCGAGATTAGGGTTAATCACAGTACCACAGTCGATGACTGCAACATAGTCGATCAACTCCACCTTTCCCGTTTCTCGGTCTACTTCTACTTCTGCAAAACCGGCTATATAGGGTGGCGGTGAAACGTCACTTCCGTGAGTCGCATATCCAATGAGCTGAAGTTTCCCTGCGCCCAGCACGGTAAGCTCTGCTATTTTTCTAAGACTAATTTCTTGATCCCCGTCATCTGTTCGGACCGCTAAGCCGTCGAATTGAGCGTTTTCTGGAGAAACCCCTAAGAGCTTAGCTCCCTGTTCTATAATCTTCTTTTTGAGGTCTTCCGCCGCTTTGACGACGGCAGTCCCCGCAACATAGGTTGTACTTAAAGCATAGGACCCCGGATCATAGGGAGAAGTATCTGTATCTCCGGCGTTCACAATGATCTTCTCCATAGGAATCTCCAAAATCTCAGCGGCCATCTGGCTAAGAATCGTATCGCAGCCTGTTCCCATATCCGTTGCTCCTGTGAGAAGGGTAAAGTTTCCATCATCGTTTAAGCGAATTTCTGCTGAGGCAGTCCCGATATTGGCAATCCCGGAGCCCTGCATCGTGATCGCCATACCTACTGCTCTTACTTTATTGGGACTGACTTCACGGCGCGGAAATTTTTTCTCCCAACCAATCAGCTCTTTACCCTTTTCTATACATCGATCCAAAGTCGAGCTGCCTAGCATAACCCCCTGACCCGTAAGAAAAGTTTCCCCTACTTTACTGATGTTTTTTAAACGAATTTCTGTCGGATCCATCTTTAATCGTTCAGCTAACATATTTACGGTTGATTCTAAGGCGAAGGTACCCTGAGTTGCGCCATATCCCCTAAAAGCGCCTGCCGGCATTTTGTTTGTATAAACGGCCTTCCCGTCAAATCGTACTGCTCTAGTTTTACTATAAAGTGGCAGGGTGTAATGGCCTACGCAGCTTAAAACAGTCGGAGCATGCTCTCCATACGCTCCCGTGTCCGATAAAACCTGCATATCGATCGCTCTGATAATTCCATCTTGGTCGGCACCCAATTTGACGTTTAATCTCATAGCATGACGGCTTGTCGTACAGCTAAAGGTTTCTTTTCGGTCATAAATGATGATCGACGGTTTTCCTGTTTTTAGAGTTACGATGGCTGTAAAGATATCGACGGCTCCCGTCTGTTTTCCGCCAAAACCACCACCAATTCTAGGCTTGATTACCCTAATTTTACTTGCGGGAAGCTGCAACGCTCTTGCTAACTGTCTTCTAATATGAAAGGGAACTTGGGTTGAGCTGACCACGATCAGCCTTCCCGCATGATCCAGATAGCTAAAGGCTCGATAGGTTTCCATCATAGTGTGAGCCTGGGCTTGTGGATAATAGACATCCTCTACCACAACGGCGCAACGCTTAAATTCTTCTTCAACATCTCCAACTTCTTCATGAGAGGTAGACGTAATATTTTTTTCCTTTTGCAATCCAATCTCAAAGTTACAGCTCAAGTTCTCTTCAGGATGAACGACTGAGGAATGCCCGATAGCCTGCTCAAAATCTAAAACAGGCTCCATTACCTCATACTCAACCTTGATCCTTTTTATCGCCAACAGCGCCGTTTTTTCATCGACCGCTGCTATGATCGCCACTTCATCCCCTACATAGCGAAGGATTTGATCGAGGATTAGACGATCGTAAGGCGAGGGTTCAGGATATGATTGACCAGCTAGGGTAAATCGTTCATTTGGAACATCCTTGTAGGTAAGGATGCATTCTACCCCCTCTAAACTCTTAGCCCTTGAAATATCAATCGAAGTTATCTTGGCATAAGCGTGTGGGCTTCTTAGGATTTTTATCACTAAGGCATTAGACATTACTAAATCCTCAGTATACACGGGTTTACCCATGGCAATTGCAATTCCATCAATTTTACGAATGCTTTGACCAACGCTCTTCATAATGGCTTGGCAGGAAACCACTATCCCTTTAGGGTAGTGGAGGAATGCCTTACGCATACCCTAACCCGCCATCCTCCTCTCAGTTAATATAGTTTTTCTTTTCTCAATTAGCTTGAGCGATTTGCAGCTAACACTCCCTTTGTTTACCTTAGTCCCGTCTAGCGTTCTAATGTCAAAGAAGCCACTGTTTCTTCGTCCAAAGATATAGTAAAGCCTCCCTTGATACTGAACCTTATCAAATAGCCTAAATCCTTTAACCTCGTATTGAGCTCGATTTAGCTTCTTAACACCACCTTTTAAGAGGTTTACTTTGTGAATTTGCCTATTGTGGCACCTTACTTTCTTCAAGAAGTAGAAGTGGTCTAGCCTTTCAACTAGGGGGTTACCGCTTATGCATAATGCATCAATCCTGTGTTCTTTTGGCAAGCTATGGGTGATTCTTGTGTTTTTAGTGATATAGCCATACGTCATACTTACGGCTGGATATAGTTTTTTCAGTTTGTTGTAAAAACTCCACCTCATAATCCCCATGAAGGTAGCGTCCTTGAACGTTTGTCCTCGCTTGAGGTTTAACTTCAACTTGCCTTTATGGAAGTCGTCGTGGCATTCTTCACAAAGCGTAATGAGATTACTGGGTGAATCTCCACCAATTTTCCTAGATTCAATATGATGGACATTGAGTATCTTATTTTTACAACCTTTTTTACCATGACAGTGATGTCCATCCCTGAATAGAACATACTCTCTAACGTTCCAAAAATCCATTTGCTCGCCTTGTTGGTAAGCTACGCCACTGATGCTGGGGTTTTTGATTTTCTGGATATCAAAGCTAGCAACTTCAACGATTATATTTGACACAGGCAGTATCTTATAAACCTTGCTAACTATCGTTAAATGCGTTAGGATTTTGTTTTCAATAGAGGGTGCTAACCATCCCTTGTTTTTACTCTTCACTCGATTTGAGAATCGTGGTTTCCTGTATCTCAGCCTATTTCTTCTCGTTCGTCGGTTCTGTCTTCGAGTAGATAATAAATCAACGATGTCGTTCCTTAGTTGCACTTCTGCCGAAAACAACTCTTTCTTAGTGGTTGTTGCCGTTAGACCAACGACTTTACTCCCTGCGTCAACGCCAAGGATGATTTCTTGCTTATACCCACTTGAACCGTGTAATAGCTGAATCGTAAAGGGTTCTGTTTTAATGACCTTTGCCTTGTCCTGCTTCAAGAGTTTTCTTGCTTTAGAAGGACTACAAGGCATTAATGGTTCACTCTTTTGATTTAAAACATAGACTAACATAAAGCCTATCTCCTTTCAGAGTTAACTATCCTTAGACAAAGTTACATAAGTTTGTCATGTCTAACACACTGTTTCTACCACGCAAAACTGTTTAATGTTAGACCATAGAGCCGTAGATTAGGATAAACGTCCACGGGTATGATGGCTTACATAACGTAGCAAGTTAATGCTTAGTCTAGTCAACCTGTGGCTTGTAGTTACCTACAAGCCACTATCCCTTTAGGGTAGTGGTTGTTGACC
>LADV01000325.1 GCA_000961805.1 Peptococcaceae bacterium BRH_c23
TCGTCATCATCATCATCGTCGTCGTCATCATCATCATCGTCGTCGTCATCATCATCATCGTCGTCGTCGTCATCATCGTCATCATCATCATCATCGTCGTCGTCGTCATCATCATCATCGTCGTCGTCGTCATCATCGTCGTCTACTTCATCGCCGTCAGCAATTACTTCTTGAGCAGATTCGACATCGTCTACTTCATCGTCGTCGTCCTCGTCGTCCTCAAATCCTATTTTCAATTCTTCTCCATTTTTATAGATTACCTTGATTTTTTCGATGTCATTTTCTTTTGCTAGTACATCATGAAGTAATTTCAGAAATTCATCCTTGTGCATATTCTCGCACCCTTCCTCAAAATAATTTCCGTACACAATCTATCTCCACCTGTATAAGTTTTATAAGGTTAGAGATTTCTTGTGTATTATATGAATATTTCTACCAATTGGTACTAAATTGTGGATTGCTCTGACAATATAAGTGTTTACACATCCTAATAAGCGCATATCATGAATTTGTTGTTCTAACCCTGCTTTCAATGTGGTTTCAGGATAATAGTTTAGTAACGTTTGTGCTTTCGTTATATCTGCCCAGGTATCCTTGGGATCTCCTTTAAGTCGGTCCGAAAAATCAGGAGTCTACCTTTTGGTTGAGTAAATCTTCACAATAAACCATCGATTCCAATTACCTCGACATCGTTGATTTGAAGTAATCGTTCAGAAAGATGAGATCCAATAAACCCAGCGGCCCCTGTCACTAATACTCTCATCGTTTTCCAACCCCCAAATAGACTAATCCTTGTTTTCTAACCTTTTTCACATCAAGACAATTTCTGGCGTCCAGAATGATAGATCCCTTCATTTTTAGTTTTACTTCTAACCAATTAGTATTGATAAATTGTTCCCATTCAGTTGCAATAATCAGAGCATCGGAATCTTTCACCGATTCATACTGATTTCTATATGGAGTAACCTCAGGAAACTTAAGTTGAACCATAGGATCGAAAGAATGAACACGACACCCCTTTTCAACAAGTCGTTTGATAAGAGCAATGGCAGGAGAGGATCTTAGATCATTCGTGTCGGGTTTAAAGGTCACACCCCAAACGGTTATTTGCTTTTTAGACAAGTCTGGAAGCATCGTACTCAGTTTGTTCAAATAAAGTTCAATTTGAGTCTCATTGATTTCTAGAACTGCATCAAGTAGTTTGGTCTCCACATTTTGTAGTAATGCAGAATGTTTAAGTGAACTTAAATCTTTGGGTAAACATGATCCGCCAAAACCCAGTCCAGCGTTCAAAAAAAGCCGCCCTATACGGGGATCGGTCGCCAAACCCTTAGCGACATCAGCATAATCCACCTCATAAACATCACAGATACGAGCGATTTCATTAGCGAACGAGATTTTAGTGGCCAGAAAAGCATTGCTGGCGTATTTGATTAGTTCTGCTCCGGATAAACTGGTAAAAATTAAGGGAGCGCTTCCTTTTTCATAGAGCTTTTTCAAAACTTCGATGGGCCGAGCAGTTTTTGTGCCAAAGACAATTCTATTAGGATGGTAAATATCCCATAATGCCGTGCCCTCCCGTAAAAATTCGGGGTTAGAAACAATATCAAATAATTCTTCATTTATTCCCATTGCAATTAATGTTTGATAGATGCTTTGATTAGTTCCCGGTGGAACTGTGCTTTTGGTAATAATCATTTTATGATCATGAATCTCAGAACCTATCATCTCAACCACTTGATTAAGAAAAGTAAGGTTGCTACTGCCATCTTCTTTAGATGGAGTACCAACTGCTATGATAATAATTGGGTAATCCCGAATGCTCTCTTTTACCTGAGATGAAAAAGTAAGCTTACCACTATTAAGGGTTTTGCCGATCAAGTTTTCTAAACCTTGTTCATAGATGGGGACTATCCCTCGACGAAGGCTTTCGATTTTTGATTCTTCCATATCCACACATTGAACTTCATGACCAAAATCCGCTAAAGCAGCTGCTGTTGTGAGCCCTACATAACCTGCTCCTACAATACATATTCTCATAAATCGTCAACCCAATCTCAAATAATGTCGATTAACTTATTGTATTTGTGCAAGAGATGAAGCGTTACAGATTTTGGTATAGACAGAGGAAGTTAAAACTCCGTCTGAGGTAAGTTTCCTTTAGCCCTTGATTAGAATAGATTATATTATATTATTATTTGATTTTGGTGGAGGGGAAGATGTGGAAGAGTATCTAATCCAACCGTGGGATAATCAAGTTCAGCAGACAGGTATCGATTTAGATATGTGGGTACCCCCACAAGTTGATGAATTGGCTGAACAAGTAATTAATTGCTACGATATGGAAGTTCAAAATAAGACGTTAATCACTTCAAAATCGGACAAAGGTGGGGCTATCTGGAAGATTGAAACGGATAAAGGACCTCGCAGTTTGAAAGTTCTACACAGGAAGCCAATTCGAAGTCTCTTCAGTGTAGGGGCACAGGACTACATTGTAAAACAAGGTGGAAGGGTTCCTGAATTAAAAATGACGAAAGAAGGCCGTCTCAATGTAGAAAAGGGTGGAAAGTTATGGATTGTCACAGATTGGATTGACACCTTAACCCCGGCTGGGAAGGATCTTGAGGGCGCACAGGCCTTATGTTACGGTTTAGGAGAATTTCATCAGCATTCCAAGGGATATATTCCCCCGATTGGTTCACAAAGAGCCTCTAGATTATATCGTTGGCCGGCTTATTATCGCAAAATAATTAAGAAAATTGACTGGTTTCGAAATGTAGCAATGGTTCATAAAGAATTACCAAGTAGTCAAGAGCTTCTTTCGACTTTAGAGATCTTTGAGCAACAAGCTAAAGACGCATTAGGTCTTCTAGAAAAATCTCATTATGCTCGGATAGTTACGAAAGGCGAAGCTCATTGGGGACTCGTTCACCAAGACTACGGATGGTCAAACGGACAACTTGGTCCAGGTGGTCTGTGGGTGATTGATTTAGATGGAGTAGCCTTTGATTTACCGATTCGCGATCTTCGCAAGCTCATTTCGAGTACCATGGACGAGTTGGGAAAGTGGGATGTTGCTTGGATTAAAGGTATGATTGATGCCTACCATCAAGCAAATCCACTTGATGTAGAAACTTATCAAACATTATTAATCGATTTGGCCTTTCCCAATGAGTTTTATAAACACATTAACGAAATACTCTACGATCCTCTAAATTTTATTAGTCATGATTTAGGAAGCATTATCGAGCGTCTCACTCTCATGGAAAAAACAAAGAGTTTAGCCTTAGATGAACTCAACCAAGATATGATTAGCTTCCAACCTGGTGATTATGAATCAAACCTAGATTTTCCATCTGAAACCTCTGAGATGATGCAAGTCGAATCAATCATGAAGAAAACAAATAAGGGTAAACTTTCAAAACTGAAGGGTGTAATTGCAGACAAGAAAGGTCCACTAAAGGTTCTTATGATTTGTACAGAAAAACTACCTGTCCCGCCTGTGTGTGGGGGAGCAATCCAAACCTATATCAAGGGAATTTCCGATACTTTGAGTGTGCATCATGAGTTAACGATCTTAGGAACAACAGATCCTTCACTCCCTCTTGAAGAAAAAGTCGATAAGATACGGTATATCAGAGTCGACGGCGACCACGTCTTAGAAATATACGCTGAGAAGGTCATTGCTTTTCTTAAGGAAAATTCGTTTGATTTAATCCACGTCTTTAATCGACCTAGGCTTGTTCCCTTAATCCGTGACGCTGCGCCACAATCGAGAATTATTCTGAGTATGCATAATGATATGTTTAACGACGATAAAATTCTGCCTAGCATAGCGCTTACCGCGATCAATGAAGTAGAGAAAATTATTACAGTCAGTGATTATGTAGGAAATAAAATTGGTAGTCTGTATCCTCAAGCGGCATCGAAGGTCCATACAATCTATTCTGGAGTAGACCTAAAAAGGTTTGTTCCTTGGAAAACGTCAAATTCTGCCGCTCAAATTCGAAAGAAACTTCGTGCTGAATATTTTCTACAGGACAAAAAAGTCATACTATTTGTGGGACGCCTGACACCCAAGAAAGGAACAGATCTTTTAATTAGGGCTATCAACGAAGCGTACTCATCTGACAAAAATATTGCTTTGGTTATAGTGGGTGGAACATGGTATAGTGTTGACACAGTAACAGATTACGTTGCTTATGTTCGCGCTATTGCAGAGAAGGCGCCATTTCCAGTGATTACAACGGGTTACGTTTCCGCTGATCTAATTCATGAGTGGTTTTGGGCAGGAGATATTTTTGTGTGCCCTTCTGAATGGCAAGAACCTTTGGCTCGTGTCCATTACGAAGCCATGGCAGCGGGCTTACCCTTTATCACAACAGCAAGAGGTGGCAATCCAGAGGTTGTGATTGATCAAAATGGGTTAATTGTTGAGAGGCCCGAAGACCCTGTTGAATTTGCAGAGACGCTAAAAATTCTCCTATCTGATCTTGAACTTGGACAGAGAATGGGGCAGTCTGGTAGACGTTTGGCAGAAGAACGGTTTGGTTGGGAGCGAGTTGCCCAAGAAGTGCTAGAAACATGGAAACCTAACAATACTAACTATGAAACAAATCTAGAGAGCGACAATATAGAACTTATTACGAGTAAGCGTAAAGGAAAGGGGAAAAATAAAAGTAAGTTAAAAGGGAAAGAAAAAGTGAAAGTTAAAGGTATCGACGGAGCTAAAAGCAAAGAGTTCGGTGATCTGCTAGATAGTCTTTCTAATCCAGCGATGGAGGCCGGTTCATCCATTGTGAAGGTTACCCGGGACATGATTTTTCCAATGAGCGCAGCTCACAATTTGTTGGGAAATATTTCCCCATCAGAAGTGACACGAAGATTGATCACTTCTAAAATGGAGAAAAACGATGGAATTAACGGTTCATCGATGGTGAGAGTAACCAGAGAAATGATTAGACGTTAGTGTGTGTGTGCATCTTATTTGAACTTCGTCAACCTTTAGAACCGCCTTGAGCCAACGCATAAGGAACCCACTTGTGCTCGCAGGCTAGAGCTAGAATTTTGATTTAAGGCTAAAAGTGCAGCATCAAACTTGTTGCGCTTTTGCCTTATATAGTCCATATTCGCCATTTTTTTTGACGCTTAATCTGATACAATTATTAGCTACTTCTTTTGAACTTATCATCAGAAATTATAATTGGAAGGCTCTAGGAAATGAAAGGAATTATTCATCCATACAACGAATAATCAAGTGATAGCTTAAAGATAGCTTAAAAAGTTTTATAAACCGCTGGTCACAATCCAATAAGAATTTATCTCCAGCATAATGGGATATCTCTCTGCAAAATTTGTAGTGAAAGATGTGAAAGTATGTACATTACTGATTATGAGGTGGCTCTTAGATTATTTTTGGCTTGTGTTTTTGGTGGAGTAGTAGGGCTTGAAAGAGAACGAAACGATAGTCCAGCAGGGTTTAGAACTCATATTTTGGTCTCATTAGGGGCCGCTTTAATTATGATTATATCTATGTATGGATTTTCTGATTTTGATTCAGTAAATAAAGACCCTGCACGATTGGCCGCCCAAGTTGTTTCAGGCATTGGTTTTCTAGGGGCAGGGACAATATTAAGAGATAAAACATCAATTAAAGGATTAACCACTGCTGCATCACTATGGGTGGTATCAGCAATTGGATTGGCGGCAGGAGCCGGCTTTTATTTTTCAGCATTCGTCGCAACTGTATTGGTTTTCCTAACCTTAGAGCGCTCTGTTGAAACCTATTTTTTTAGAAATAGCCAAACTTTAAAAGTCGTTGCTGTCAATGGTACCTGTAAACTCAAAGAAATTAACCATACTATAGAGTCCCATAGCATAATTCCTCAGAATATTTCTATGACCTTGTTAAAAGAAGAGGCAAATAGAACACATATCGAGTACAAATTAAGAACTCCCTTTCGAAAAATCAATATCGAAAATCTGATTGCAGATATTAATGAAATTGATGGTATTTATTCAGCCGAAAAAGTAGAGAATAGCGGGTCACTATTTATTAACTTAAAACGTCGGTTACCTTTCAGAAAAAAGCCCAAAGATCCTTCAATGTAACTGCAACAGATAACTCTTAACTGAGCTTTCATCGTACTTAGGGGGCATAGAAAGAATTAAATTTTTAACGGATAACGGACAAACTAGTGGCAGGTAAGGCTCAAACAACTGGATGTGTTTGAGCCTTACCTGCCATAACAAAGTGTTGTGTTGGCAAGGTGACAGGTTGAAGAAGGTACCTCTAGATAGGCATGGTTTAGGGATTAAGAATCAAGCGGTTTTTCTCCTGTAGTGATGAGAGATCATTCGCTTTGATCATTCCTTGAGAAATGGTATAAAGCGTATCCTTAATATAGAGGACCCTTTCGATGGTTTTAGATCCATAATAATGCTGTCCGGCTTTTAAAAGGTCAGCATCATTAAGGTGTGTAATTCTGTCTCTGAGAGTAAAACCCTTTTGCAAATCGAAGTGGTAAACATATGCACCTTGGAAAGAAAAGCTGCCATATTGAGGGATACCTCTTGGATTACTATCCGAATTTTTTACTTCCATTAAGGTAACAGGGAACGACAAAAGACCTTTTTCTTTATCGAAGAGTAGGGCCTTGTGATTGCGAAGTACTTCAGAATCAGTCCCTCGATCACCAATGGACGTTTTGAACAGCTCCACAGGATTGCTGACATCGGTCACATCAAAGACGGCAAGTTTCATGCCTTGATAAAAGGCATTGGAACCCATGGGCGTACCGGGAAGAATTCCTTGACGGTTCGTTTGGCTTACTTCGATGGTTTCTTTACCAAAGCCGATGATGTGGTTCTCGTCATAAGGGTGGAGATAATCACTGAATCCTGGTATTTTCAAAGCACCTAAGATTTTAGGCGAAGTAGGGTCTTTAAGATCTAGAACAAAGAAGGGATCAACATTTTTGAAGGTGACCATGTAGCCGCGATCCCCCATAAAACGAACTGAATAGATCTTTTCTCCGGGTGCAATATCCTCTATCTTTCCAGTCGGTTGAAGGGCTTGATCTAGGATATAGACATTATTTTTAGAGGTATTGTCATCGGTACGCCACATGTTGCCTTTTGTTGTAGCGATTCTAAAATGATCGTTATGTTCGTCCATAGCAAATTGGTTAAGAATAGTACCCGGTACTGATCCTTGAGCCTTAAATGTTGTCTCGCCTTGAGCCAGACCAAATTTATAGAGAGCGGTTGTGGTTTCTACTGAAGGCGGGGCTATCAGATCCATAGCTGGAGCCACTTTGGAATCAGGGGTTGGTTGAGGTTTGGGTGTCGGTAGCTCTATCTGCTCATACTGGGTAACTGCGATATAGAGATTTGACGGCGAAGCATAAATATTTTGACCTGAGCCAAGGTAGGTGGAAACTTGCATTTTTTGATTCGCTTGGTCAAGATTAAGACCAGCGATCAGCAGATAATTGGGCTCGACAGAGTTTGGGAAGTAACGGATATCGGTGTAGTCTATGGTGACGAATTCGCTATTATTAACAGTATCTCGATAGCTTGGCAATTGGGGCTCTAATCCTTGTTGCATAATCCGATAAGTGTCTAAGTATTTGTTAGCGATCAAATAGAGATTACTACCGACCTTTCGTGAAGATACGTATTCTCCATCAAGTTCTACTTCCCTGATTTTTTCAAGATCTTTTTTATCGGCTAGATTGTAGATGATAACTTTGGCCGTTGATTTATGGAAGATTGGTGGATATATTAGTGATTTAGATTGATCTTTTTGAGGATTGATGGGATATTCTTCTTGATAATTAGCATTGCCTATTATAACTAGATATTTATCATCGACAAACAGCTCTCGCGGTGAAAATTGGCTGCCTTTAAAACTGATGCGGCTAACAATATTCATCTGATCAGAGGGATCCGCTTGGGTTACGATCAGCTCCTGTTGACTAACTTGGTAGATATACTTGCCATCGTTTTTGACGATATCGGCTTCATCAACCCCTTCTACTTGCAGGTTGGTTGTAGAAAAGTCCTTACTTCCTCTTACCGCAATATTTGAAGTTGCGGGAGCTGAGGAGGCGGATGAGGGAGCGGCCGACTTGGTCATCTCATCCCTCATTATCCCAGTTCCAAAATTTATCCCTTGTCTTGTGGAAATTCTGGAACTCTCAGCCGTTTCCAAAATACTGCGTAGCTTTTCAACCGTTCCTATGACAGGTAGACTTTGTTCCTGAGGCAGACTATGTACTTGAGCCAAACTTAGATCTGGTGGTTTATTCAGGTTGGATATGGTAATGACAACCGTGAACACTGAAATTAGGGCAAGAAAATACCAAACTCTCTTCATCTTGAATCCTCCCCGTATCTGAAATTCTTTTGCTGATTAGTTTTATTGCTATAGTTATAGACGAATCCAAGGGAATAAATCTGACGATATCTCTTCAAAAAAGTTGAAAGCCTCCGTGATAGCTCCGGAAGTAAGATAAAGACGAGAATTCCTGAAATAAAGATCAAGATAGATTTTCAGATATATTCCACTCTGTTATATAAAAAAGAGTCCGTAACTTACGGGCTCTTTTCAATCATTTGTTGAGATAATCAAAGTTGCTACTCTGCTTTCTTGAAAATGGACCAAGGCGTATCGACAGCTTTACCGTCTTCTAACATTTTCTGAACAGTTCCTGGTGTATAAAAACCAGCTTTTTCTGTTTTGAGAAGGCATTCTTCCAAAGTAGTTTCCTGCCAAGTGTCCTCGCCTTTTAATTGAGTTAAAAACTTCATATTAATTAATCCTCCATTTAAGTATTTTAAGCCCTCTAAATTATAGCAGGAAATACCACTCAAATAAATCCCATTTAAAAACGTTTTATTCGACTTAGAGGCTAGCAGCTATTTATTTTTCCTCGCTACTCTCCACCCAAATCATCAACAACAATTTCAACTAACTAGGCGATGTCTTTTTTCTGAAAGGTAATCTAGGAGATGGCAATAAATAGGAGCAAATAATTGCCTAGATGGTGAAGGAGAAGGAGGGGTTACGCCAAAAGTATTGCTACTCATAGAAATCAGGGAAAATAAAACAAGTTTTAAAGATTTTAAGGCAGGATTTAAGGGTTGTGCATATTGAATTTGTAAAGTGATTACAGAACAGTAAAGCTTTTGACAAAAAAATGATCATATATGAAGGAGGACTTTATTTGAGAAAGCTTAAAGTAACGATCTTGGTAGAAAACACGGTTGGAGCTCCTTTAGGGCTCTTATCGGAGTGGGGTTTGTCGATGATCTTGGATTTTGGCGATGAGCGAATTTTATTCGATACCGGGGAACAGGGCAATCTAATCAGCAACGCTATGATATTGGGACATGATCTGCGGCGAATTGATCGTGTCATCTTAAGCCACGGACATTTTGATCACACGGGAGGACTTTTTAAGTTCCTTCAATATAGAGGGACAATTCCAGTGTATGCACATTCTAATTTATTTACTGAGCACTACGGTAGGGGACTTAAAGGGCATGCAGACAGATATATCGGGGTACCACACTGTCAGAAGCTACTAGAGAGTGCTGGAGCTAAGTTTCATTGGCATAGTGAGCCTTTAGAATTAAGTCCGGGACTTTGGCTAAGTGGTGAAATCCCACGACAAACATCTTTTGAACGCGTTGACGATAAGTTAATTGAGATCAAAGGAGGAGACATTGTTCAGGACAGTATTCGAGATGATCTAAGCCTTTTTTATGTAACAGACCAGGGGTTAATCATACTTCTCGGCTGCGCACACTCAGGATTGGTGAACATCGTAGAACATGCGAAGAGAGTGACTGGGGAGCATAAAGTAAGAGCGATCATTGGAGGAACTCATCTTGGCCCAGCTACTCCGGATCAGCAGCAACAAACGATAGACTATTTGCGAGGACTCAATTTGGATTGTTTAGCGCCAAATCACTGTACTGGTATGGGGATGCTGAGTAAGTTAGCGACAGAATTTCCAAGTGTATTTAAGTGGGCTATGGCAGGAAGTACGTTGGATTTTAATTAGAGGGGGTAGCTAACTAATGGCAATACCTACTTCAAGGACCAAAGAATCCGCTAAGATTTCGATCGACATTAGCCTTTGTACGGGATGTGGTTTATGCATCGAAGTATGTAAAGGCTTTAATCTTTCTCGAAAAAACGGCAAAGTGATCAGTAAGGGTTCTGTTTATGGTTGTATCGGATGTGGGCATTGTATGGCGATTTGCCCGCAAGAAGCAATTAAGATTTATGGCCGATGTCTCATTCCAGAAGATTTATGGACTCTGCCCGACCAACAGGAAAAGGCCTCTTATGAGGAAGTGCTGAACCTCTTGCAACGCCGCCGCAGTATTCGCGAGTTTAAAGAGGTTCCTGTGGAAAAAGAACTTATAGAAAAAGTCATAGCAGCAGCCCAAACAGCTCCGATGGGCTTACCTCCTTCGGATGTAAACCTTCTTGTTCTTGACAGCTCAATAAAAGTTCAACAGTTTGCAAAGGACTTTTGCGATTATCTAGAAGGGCTAAAATGGCTTGTATCAGGATGGTTTTTGGCACTTATGCGGCCATTCTGGGGAAAGGCCAATGATGAACTTTTCAGGGGATTTGTGCGACCGACAATGGACTTGTATCTAGACAACATGAATAAAGGGATAAACCTAGTAAATTATGATGCTCCCGTAGCGCTGTATTTCTATGGGTCCCCTTATTCTGACCCTGCCGACCCCATTGTTGCTGCTACTTATGCCATGATCGCTGCAGAGTCGCTAGGATTAGGGACATGCATGCTTGGGGCTATACATCCTTTAATTCAAAACGGGAAAGCTGCTCAGAAGTTTAGACAGAAGTATGGCATCCGCTATAAAAGTCGAGAAGGATTATTTGTGATTATTGGCTATCCCAAGGTGGAGTATCAAAAAGGGATCCGCAGGACCTTTGCATCAATTGATACAGTTTGACAACTCCCCGTAGATAAATCTAGGGGATTCTTGGTTCATCCTGCCCGGCAACCCGGTTCAGTCCCACAAGCTATCCCGATGTGTCCCACCGTTTAACGAAAAAGCAATGCTTTTCTTAATTGGCTACTGCTTGGTTTTCGCATTTCGCCAAATATACTCCTACATTAGTCGGCAAACATTTTACGCGGCAGCCTTTCTGCCACAACCCCATATGTTTGATTTTCAAAGAGCATATTAGGTATATTATACCATAAAAGGTTTATGCAGAGAACAAGTGTTTTATGGATTGCCTTATATCCCCATAGTTTAAACTAGGGGCTTTACGGCAACAAGTGGTAAAACACTGGACCTCTCCCCCTGTTTTCCCGAATAAAAACAAAGCTGCTCTCAAAGAATAAGAGCAGTTTTGTTTTTTTATAATTTAACCGTTGCTTTACTTCAACCCCTAAGGTCATTAAGCAATTACTAAGCAATCCTGACAACCAAGAGTTTAAGATTTACATTTCCCATGTTTGCGAAAATAATTACCTTAAAGAAGCTGCGGACTACTTTGAAGTAGAACCTGATCTGAGTGGGAAGGAGTATGTTGATTACTGCCTAAATTTTTATTCTCATTTTGCAACATGTTCGTTAGTCCCTAAGGTAATAGGCTTTCTTATAGCAAAGCCTGATAACGTGCCCATTGGACATATGGCGCACCAGGTTCTCGCTCTGTATCTGTAACTAAGCAAGAGGCCAATTATTGTTGTTGTAAACATCATGGAATAAACTCTATACCCCAAATGTACAGCCCAATCTGGTATTGCTCCAATAGAGAGAAGGTTTGGCATATTCCAGGGAAGTTGGAAAGCCATCAAGAATCTTATTTTTTCTAGAGGATCTCTGTTATCTAGAAATACCATTAAAGTAGAAAGACATATCATTAGAAAGTTTAACGTAAAGTAGATCAGCATAATTCGTTTTCCTGTGCCGTTGATCAGCCATTTTGGAGGTTGGCGGTGTGTCCCAATTCTAGCGAACAGTCTGGTAAATAGATTTGATCGAGGACAGTAGCTTTGACACCAGGTTCGTTTATTATCTTTGATTACAAATACAAAGGGCATAATAAGACAGAAAAAACCGATCCAGGCAAAGCCAATATTAAAAAAGCCTAAGGTAAAAAATAAGATAGTAAACAAGTACGAATATTTCATCCAAGTTTGTTTCATCAAAATACTCCAATCTATTTTTACTGATCTAAGCATTAACCGATCCGGGGTAAGGGGGGTATCTTGATTATAAGGGCTCAGAAGAGATTTGTACATTGTCTGAAACAAATTTATTTCACTGCATTGACTGATTGGAAATAATAGTTTCAACTGATTTACTAATTCTATTGGAGAGTGCTTGATATCCTGCAGAGTTCGGATGAAGGCCATCCTTAGCGATATATCGGTCAAGATTAAATTTCAGTAAGTCATTGGTTGGAATGAAAATTGCTCGCTGATCTTCTTCAACGAGTTGTTGGACATTATAGTTCCATGTATTCAAAAGTCTAGTGTCTTCGACGCTGGTTGCCTTGGCATATGGATTATATAGACCTAGAACAGCTACGTTGGAATTCGGATTGGTAGTTCTTAGGACTTTAAGAGTTTGTTCTAAACTGCTTAAACTGTTATCCAATCTCACCTTAAAGGCATCATCTTTGGCGAGATCGTTCATTGAGAGAATGTTTCTAACATCATTTCCACCGATAGAGACCAAGATTAAATCCGATTCGCTGATTGTTTTCTCAAGCCTTCTGCTTTGGAGCTGTTCCAGCAGGCCTATGCTTTCCAGCCCGTCTATTCCTGCGTTATCTATGATAATCTCTTTTGAGGTGTTGTTATTAAAATAATCGGGTAGATAGCTTGAAAACCCCTTGTTTTTTTCATCGCCTGTTCCTTTGGCGACAGAGTCTCCTAGGATTTTCTTCTCAAAAAGTACTTAGGGTCATTATAAATAAAATCTGCTCTAATAGACAGCTTATATTACCCGTTTCTTAAAAAAGAATGAGTTACAATATACATTTAGAAAAACGTCTAAATGTATATTGTTTTATTAGCCTAAATATATTACAATAACATTTAGATGGTTATCTAAATGAAGGGAGATCGACATGGGGTTTCATGAATCCTTAAAGGCGATGTCAGACAAAACCCGACGAGAAATCCTGAATTTGCTAAAGAATGGGGATATGACTGCGGGAGATATTGCTGCTCGCTTTTCTATGACGCAGGCCACGGTGTCACACCATCTTTCCGTATTGAAAGATGGGGGACTTGTTATGGATCGACGAGACGGTAAATACATCTTCTATGAACTGAACACTTCCGTGATTGAGGAAATCATGGCTTGGTTAATTGAGTTGAGAGGAGTGGAGCAAAATGAAAAATGAGAAGACAATGATGAGGTTGATGTGGGCTATTTCCGTGCTTCCTGTGCTTATTACAGTGTTCGTGTTCGGTAGGCTTCCAGAGGAGATTCCGATGCACTGGAATATCCAAGGTGAAATTGATGCCTGGTATCCGAAATTCCCCTGGGCTTTTATGTTACCGGTGACTTGTATCGCAATCACCATTATGGCGACAGTTCTACCAAAAATTGATCCAAAGAAAGAAAATTACGAACGATTCAAACCACAATACTTTATCATTAGGCTGATGCTAGTCGTGTTTCTGGTGATCTTGCAAATGGTGACTCTCTCCATAAGTTTGGGTGCTACGTTTATTAAAGTTGACACAATCGTTAAATTGATGATCGGTATTCTTTTTATAGTCCTCGGTAATTTAATGCCGAAATTTAAACAGAACTATTTTGTGGGAATTAAAACCCCATGGACTCTTGCCAATGAGACTGTATGGGCAAAGTCTCATCGTCATGGTGGATTCGTATGGTTTATAATTGGCTTCTTAATGTGTATTCTGGCATTTTTGCCTGGTACAGGAAGTGCAGTTGTGTATTTTGCGTTAGTTCTGTTTGCTGCTTTCGAGCCTATCCTATATTCGTGGATTCAGTTTAAGCGACAACAATGACGAGTTGACCATCCTAGAGCTAAGCATTGAGGATTGAATGAACTAGTAAATGCTTTTCATTTAACTTCTTAAAAATAGGGGTAAAGGGGGACAGGTTCTATGTTTCGGGAGGAAACATAGAACCTGTCCCCCTGTTTTACGGTGATTAGGCATGCTATAATGGTTCGATAACGATAGAATTCAATTTGAATGATTCGAGGAGTTAAGAAATGTCGGAGATTTTGTCCCGGATTCGTAGCATACTCACCTTTAGCATTGCGATTATTTTTCTAGTGAACCTGTTCATCAAGTCAAGTCTGATTCAAGATCTCAACTTAGTCATCATGGTAATCATAATTGTGCTCAGTTTCATGTTCATTTCGGGCACAACCTTGATCATTGGAGTCCTGACGTTTGCTCTTAGCACGTTTCTTTTCCTGTATTATCATGCTCCTCTAAGCGTATGGCAGCAAGCTTTACAAGAAAACATATATCTAGTCGTCATGTTCACTTTAGTACCTCTGTTAGGTATCCCCATTCAGCATGGAGGTTATTTTGAAGCCTTACAAGGTGTGTTTAGGCGCTACGTGTATAACAACGGTCGTTTTTACCTTCTCGTGAGCTTTATTTCTGCTTTTGTAGGCGTACTGGTCAATTTAGCAGTGGTTCCGCTTGTGCTTCAAATTAGTCAGGCTAGTAGTTTAAGTTCTAATAAAAAGCTGTTAAGCGCTGCAATCCTCCGTGGTTTTGCTACATGCACAATCTGGGCTCCTACAACTGCGGCCATAGCCCTAATTATCCAATTGAGTGAAGCAAGTTGGCCATTATTTTCTCCTTATGGAATTTTATGCGGTGTTATCGCTGGTTTGGTCGGTTATTTCGTGACCATGTATGAAGAGAGAAAAATCGGTAATGCTTTTACAGGCGTGGTTGAGGAACCAATAGTGGATCTTGATGTTCGAAAAGCAGTAGAATTAAGTGTTTTTAGTATAATCTTGATTCTTTCCATTGCGGCAGTATCACTTATTACTGGAATACATACAGTCATCGTGGTTTCCATGGCGTGCTTAATATACCCTGTCCTCTGGCTGGGAATAATTGGTCGGTTTAAAGTGCTGATTACTGAATTTAAGGGAAATTACTTTAAAAATTTGCCGAAATTAAAAAATGAAATAATTCTTTTTATGGGTGCAGGCCTGTTTGCCACAAGTATCAATTTCTCTCACTTAGGAACAAATATCTCCAAGATTTTATCCATTTTGGTCGGACAAAACGCCTTATTACTTGCAATCGTAATTATTCTCTTCGTACTCACGCTGTCGGCTATAGGTATTCACCCCATTGTTTCAGTCACGATTATCGGAGGAACAGTTAAAGCTGCTGCTTACGGTGTAAGTCCGACTTATCTGGCCCTGGTTTTAGCTATTAGTTGGGCGATGGGAATTTCCATTTCCCCCTCTTCAGCCACTGTTATTGCCATATCCGGGTTGACTGGTCAGTCGCCGCTCCAGGTAGGGCCTCGTCGGAATGGCTTGTATGCAATAATTTCATCGGTTGTAATACTTATAATGCTGACTATTTTTAGATCGATTGGATTATTATAGATTAAGATAAAAGATTATTGAGCATTGTCAATGCAGAAAGGGTGAGTGATTAGTGATACGAATCGGGGTGATCGGCCAATCAGGGGATATACCGAAAGAACTTCAACAATTGGCTCATGATGTAGGACGGGAAATTGCCCTAAGAGGAGCGGTCCTCTTAACTGGTGGGACGAATGGTGTGATGGAGTGTGCTTCTAGGGGAGCCAAGGAGGCTAATGGGCTAGTCGTTGGAATTTTACCGGGAGATTCGTTGGATCGGGCCAATCAATATATAGATATTCCTATCTCGACAGGACTAAGCTTTGATTACAGGAGCTTAATACTTGTTCATTCTTCGGATGCTCTGATTATGGTTGCTGGAGGGAATGGCACCTTGGGTGAATTATCTGCCGCGTATCTTAATCTTAAACCAGTCGTGATCCTAGAACCATCGGGCGGTTGGGCCAAAAAGGTGAGGAGCATTGCTTATGAAGAAGCCTATCTAGATGAAAGAAAGAGCTTAAAGCTTGATTATGCTCAGACAGTTAAAGAGGCCTTAGATATCGCTTTTAACAGAGTCGGTTGTTAATTGGAGATCGGACTTGCAAAAAAACGAACCCCCCTAGTACTTCAGTCTAGGAGGAGTTCGTTTTTAGTATTATAAAAAAGGATTTTTAAGGATGGAAGGGGAAGAAAGCTTATGGAACAAATTGCCTTAAACTGACAAGAGGAGTGATGTTTTGAATC
This sequence comes from Peptococcaceae bacterium BRH_c23, assembly GCA_000961805.1. Next base: position 16,367 of record LADV01000325.1, read on the forward strand.
TTGATTGCCGAAGATGAGAAAGATCTCCGTGAGCTTTTAAAGCTGTTGCTTATTAAGGAAGGATATCATGTTTATGATGCGTTTAATGGTTTAGTAGCTCACGAAATCTTTCTAAAACATTCGATTGATCTTGCTATACTCAACGTCATGATGCCAAAATTAGATGGTTTTAATCTGCTTCGCAAGATACGAGAAACGAGTGAAATTCCGGTCATCTTTTTAACTGCTCGGGGAGAGGATATGGATAAAATTTTAGGATTAGGACTTGGTGCAGATGATTATATGATTAAACCTTTTAGTGCACTGGAACTTGTAGCAAGAGTTCAAGCCCAGCTGCGAAGGTCTTATAACTATGCAAGCAAGACAGCAAACCAAGACTCTAGATTAGCGATTGGGGATTTAACTCTGGATCATGATGGGTGTAGTGTCTATAAAGCTGGTCAGCTACTAGAGCTTAATGCTAAGGAATATAAGCTCCTTGAACTATTTATGCATAATATTGGCAGGGTCTATACGAAGAAACAACTCTATGAAGCAGTTTGGGAGGAGGAGTATTATGGGGATGCTAATACCATAATGGTTCACATAAGCCACCTAAGAGAGAAGATTGAAGATAATCCTAAAGAAGCAAAGTATTTAAAAACCATTAGAGGGATAGGATATAAGTTTCTTCAATAGAGTGAACGCGTTTGTTTTGACATATTTGTTCTTGTGTAGAGTTTAGAACTCATTAGAACCCATTACAACTCGTGCATAGGATCGCCTAACTGTTTCCTTGTCTGTTCTAGAGCTTTCTCTAAAATAGGCAGATCTTGAGGTGTTAGAATTTGCTCGGTGCCGTCTTTGATTTTTTGAATGGTTTCTAAGATCGGCACAACCCTATATTGAAGTTTGCCGTTACTTCGATAAGCGTGAGAATAAGTAGCATCATACGAAATCTTCTTCAGGCTTGTGGTATTAGTGTCAAAGTCTTTAACAAACTGCAGATTAAGTACCAGCCCGCTGTTTCTTTCCAGGCCGTTCTGCGCACTGATGAAGTTGCCCAGGGAATAGATGACGAATTTGTTTTTGCCATTAATTTTCTTAATTTCCATGGGTTCAATGACATGAGGATGACTTCCCAAAATCACATCAACGTCAGCTTCGAGAAACTTTTGGGCGAGTTCCTTTTGTTGTTCTGTGGGTTGTTGACGATACTCCTCGCCCCAGTGCAGTACTAAGACTAAAACATCCACCTTTGGTCTCAGAGTAGAGATATCTGCCATGATTTTGTCAGGGTCCATGATATTGACCAAGTAGGGGGCATGCTGTGGGAGAGGGATGCCGTTGACGCCGTAAGTATAAGCAATATATCCAATCTTAATGCCGCGAACTGATTTAATAAGCGGTGAGTTATGCGCTTCAAGATTTGAAAAGCAACCGGTGGTATCCAATGAAGCGTTTCGTAGAACTTCTAAGGTTCGAAGCGCACCTTTATATCCCCTGTCTAGGATATGGTTGTTGGCGGTTACTATTAGGTCAAATCCAGACTTTTTAAAGGTATCAGCTATAGCATCTGGACTATTGAACAGGGGGTAGCCAGTATACCCAGAGTCCGGTCCTGCCATGGGTGCTTCAAAATTGGTTGAGGCATAGTCGCCAACTTTAATCAAGTGTTCCACTGGAGAGAAGAAGGAATCGAAGTTGTATGATCCTTCCAGTTGTTGGCCTCCCCAAATCTGAGTGTTGTGCATTAAAATGTCGCCTGTCGCGACAAGTGTGATCGCTTCTGTTTTAGGAGCTTTGGGTTCTGGATTGGTTGAGGGTTGCTGTACGACTCCTGAGACCTCAGAAGGAGTCAATGAGGATGACAGGGTAGGGATAGTGGAGCAGCCTGTTAAGATCAAACATAAGACTAACATAAGGAAACTTTTCACGTTTAACATCATAATTACTCTAATTCCCCTAACTCATTAAGATCGCTTTAGAAGAAGCGGTGGGATTGATATGATATAATCGTTGTTACCATTATGACTGAAGTACGAATTTTGAGCAATACATTTTCTGGAAGTAAAAACTACAACCAGAAAGTGAAGAAGCGATACTCTTTAATTCCCACACTCACGCTGATTTGTCGGATAATAGTGTGGTATTAAACCAACCTTACACTAAAGTTCATACTGGCGCAGTACATTATACCATCGTACGTCGTGCTGAAGGTCAATCTAGAACAAGAGAACCTCTTATTAAGGGTTTATATATAGAAGTCTATGGCAATAAGGTAGTGATAAAAGGAAGAGATCTGAAAGAAAAATCTTGGCTCTTTACTCAGGTAATCCCCAGTAAACTCGGTTAACTAAAGTTGAACATCGAGTCAACGGTTGATTTAATTGAATGGGGACCTAAAGAAAACCACATTGAGGTTGCTTTTCTTATAATTAAAAAGTGTCATATATAAGACAGAACGATTATTATCTAAGCATTTTTACTTGGACTGTAGCTTTAATATAATTCGATTAGCAGATATAATGGACTATACATAATTGAGAAGATCATAATCTGGAGGTTCGACTATGAAAGTATTAAAAGCCATGCAAATGAATCGTTGTATAGGCTGTTTATCTTGTATGATAACTTGTGCCAGCGTAAATCAGCAGGACCATTCCATTTTAAAAAGTGCTATTCGCATCAAAACAAGTGGAGGATTATCGGGCAAGTTTGTAGCGATTGTCTGCCAAGCCTGCCAAGGGGACGTTCCCTGTGCAGAAGTTTGTCCGACCGGAGCCCTTGTCAAGCGTCAAGGTGGAGGGGTAATTCTAGACAAAGATAACTGTGTCGGATGTCAACGCTGCGTTCTTGCCTGCACAGTCGATGCTATCTATTTCGACCCTGACACCAAAAAACCTATTGTCTGTAAACATTGCGGTGTCTGTGCGCGATTTTGTCCACATGGATGTTTACAGTTAACAGAGGGGGTACGGTGATGTTATACGAAAAGGCGATTCGGGTTTTAGACATAGATCTCGCTACGGGCATAATTAAAATCACGCGGAGGACTGATTTGACCGAGTATCTCGGTGGGGTTGGTGTGGCGTCTAAATTGCTCGAGGAGACTATGCGACCAGAACTTCCACCCTTAGCCCCCGAACAACCGATGGTCTTGGCAATTGGCGCAATCTCTGGAATTTACCCCCTGATTACCAAGACTGTGGGGATGTTTATTTCTCCCTTGACAGGTGAGTTAGGGGAAAGTTACGTGGGAGGAAGACTGGCCTTGACGTTATCGATGGCAGGCTATGATGCGGTCGTAATTCATGGTCAAGCCTCTCGGCCTTCTTATATTTCGTTTAATGGCGGAAACATCGAAATCAAAGATGCTCGTGCAATATGGGGAATGGATTCGGATACTGTTGGCCAATTTATTCGAGATCATGAAAAAGGAAGCGGTAAGCGTAGCATTATGAGAATCGGTCCTGCTGGAGAGAAGATGGTCAAGTTTGCCAGCGTTTGCGTGGATACTTATCGGCATTTTGGTCGGCTAGGGTTAGGTGCTGTGATGGGGAGCAAAAACCTGAAGGCTATTGTGGTTACTGGAGACAAGACCACGAAAATCCAAGACCCTAAAGACTATTTTCGTGTTTATCAATCGATTTTCAAATCGGTCACTGAAACGGATCTCATGTCAAAATATCATGACCAGGGCACCTCAATCAATGTGGAAGCAATCAACGAATTAGGAGCTTTGCCTACCAAAAATCTGACGGATAACCGCTTTGATGGGGCTGATCAAATCAGCGGAGAATCCTTTGTCAAGAATAATCTCGTCCGTAAGATGGCTTGTACGGGTTGTCCTGTGGGATGTATTCATATTGGCCAATTTCGACGAGTCTTTGACGAGGGTTATGACTATGAATCGGTGAGCGTTGCTTACGATTATGAGCTTATTTATGCTCTGGGAACGTTACTCGGCATTAGCAAGACGGATGAAGTCTTACATCTTATCGAAGCGGTGGAAAAGACAGGCTTGGATGCCATATCGACTGGTGTCTCCTTGGCTTGGGCAACTGAAAGCTTAATGAAAGGGATTGTGACGGAAGCAGAAACTCTTCTTCCGCTAGCCTTTGGAGATACGAATAAGTATTATCGGGCTGTCATGTATCTAGCGAACCGTGAGAATGATTTTTATCGTGTTCTGGGAGAGGGGACACGATCTGCTGGAGAGAAGCATGGGGGCAAAGACTTTGCTCTTCAGGTTGCCGGCAATGAAATCCCAGGTTATCACACGGGCTATGGAAACATAGTTGGGCTTACCGTAGGCGCTCGGCACTCACATTTATGTAATGCTGGTTACGCGGTTGACCAATCTATAAAACAATTTGACGAGAACAAAGCCGTCGATGCACTATTCGACGAAGAACTCGAACGCTGTGTTCTAAACTCTCTAGTTATCTGTCTCTTCGCTCGAAAATTGTATAACCGAGAAACAGTCCTGAAAGCGCTAAAGGCTGTTGGCTATGAACTTACAGACGAAGATCTCACAACAATCGGCAAAAAGGTTTTGGCGACGAAGCTACGCATTAAAGAAAAACTAGGTTTTGATCCTCGGCAGGTGAAATTACCAAAACGTTTCTTCGAAACGCCTAGTATGCATGGCAAGCTCGACTCGTCTGTAGTGCAAAGAATGATTCAGCAGTATGTAGAAAAATGTTCGCTGCTACTAACAAAATAATGAACTCCTTAAACTAAAGTTAAACATCGAGACTTTGGTAGAGGATCTAACCGATTGGTGAAGTAGCTTTGTTGAGCTCTTGAATAACAATCTCCGTATAGAACGAGAACAATGGGTAGAGGATAATGCTAGGTATAATAAATGACAGAACAGCAGAGTGACCGAAAGTATAGGTGAAATAATGAATAGAGTTATTATTGTAGAAGGGAAAACCGACAAAAAGCAGCTGGAACGGATTTTGGATGAACCGGTGGAGATCGTCTGTACCTATGGGACATTGGGGCTTGATAAGTTAGAAGAATTGATTGCGGAGTATAGTGAGGATGAGGTCTGCGTACTTTTGGATGCCGATGATGCTGGCAACAAAGCTCGGCGTTTGTTTAAGCAAGAGTTTCCCAACGTTCGACATGTCTATACCCACAGGATGTACCGAGAGGTGGCAACTACCCCACTCAACGTTTTGGCACAAATTCTTGAGGGTGCCCACTTTGCCGTAAAAATGCTGGACGGAGAAGAAATTAATAACCGCAGGTTAAGCAACCGAAGCTATAATAATCATGATTGATTAAGCGGTATGATCGTAGAGAAATCCTAGAAATTGGAAAAAAGAGATATTCTTGAACCTATTAACCTTTTGGCTATAGGATACGCGAAAGGGGAAGTTCTTTCTTCAGAAAGACATAATCAAGTACGTAAGTCCTTAATGGACTTTGTATCGTTTGAAACATACGACTATAAAGAAGAGCGGGTTAAACCCGCTCTTCTTTATTCCTACATAATTTACGACTTTTACCCGTTTTTATCCAATTGTAAGACTCCCACTTCAAGTGGGAGTGGTACGCCTGGCTCCGCTTCGGTGACGAAAGCCTCCTGTGGAGGGTTTCGCCGAGCCGTCTTCCCAATACGAACACTTGGCGGCGAAGGAGGTAGAGTCCATCCTACGGCGCGAAAGTATTCGTCTGTGGATCTGCGCCTTCGGCATAAGTCTCCATTGGAGACTTACGTCACCGAAGACTCGATGTTCAACTTTAGTTGAACGAGTTCACTGATAGGATTTAACGATCTCTTGAAGCTTTAAAGCTAATCCCATTTTTCCTTCAACCTTTAAACTACCAGTCATAAAGGCCATCGTTGCATTAAGATTATCATTGAGTAATTTTGAGAAATTTTTCTCATTGAGGATTAAGGTTACCTCTGCATTATGTACATTTCCTTCTACTACTTCCACTTGACCGTTTTTAAGGACTATTTGTAATGAACCACTTTCCTCAAGATTAATTTGAAACACGCGGTCTTTTTCTTCCTTGATATGCTCTGGGTTTGCGTTCATTTTCTCCACAAGTGCATTTAGTTCAGCTGTCACACTCATAGTGATGTCCTCCCCCTCCCAATTTAATAATATGAATAGCTATTCATTTAGAATATACCATATAAAAGTAATTCTTTCAAAACATTTTTAATTTGTAGAAGTATTCAAATTATGCATTTGTTTAATCAAGGAAGCTATTTTATATCGATTATAGAAATAAATTACTTAAATGATAAAAGTTCCCAAAAATGTTTATATGAATATAATGTAACAAATAGAAGGAGGTGTGTTATCTGATGTATGGTTGTGTAGGTAAACCAATTTGTTGTCCTCCACAATATTGCGTGCGAGACTATTACACTCAACGTATTGTTCCGGTGATTCATCCTATTGTGAATATTAATCGTCAGAATATTGTCGATGTTCCCCAGCATTATTATCAGACGACGACAAGAAACGTTGTTGTTGACCAAGGTTTTCAAGCTGATTTCGGTAGATTTGGTTATACAGGGTACACTGGAGGTCGACTCTTTTAATCATGTGAAAATTCTTAATGCCACGCTTGGGTAAGCGTGGCATTTGACCTAGTCTGCTGTTGGTCAGCTATGTATAGCTAAAGAACACATGTCAAATAATAGTTGTAAGTGAAACAGGGCGAGTTCACAAAAAAGAGGTTTTGGAGGGTGCATTCGTGAAAATTTATCGTGTCAACATGGCCCAACTTTCGTTTGTCGCGGAGGAAGTACCAGAAGAATGGAAGCTGCTTGGAGGCCGGGGGCTAACTTCGGTTATAATAGCCCAAGAAGTTGAGCCAACTTGTCACCCACTGGGCAGTAAAAACAAATTAGTCTTTGCACCGGGGTTGCTTACGGGCACTATGGCTGCTAACGCAGGACGTTTATCAGCCGGTGCCAAAAGTCCGTTAACCGGTGGGATCAAAGAAAGTAATTCTGGAGGAACGGCGTCCCAAAGATTGGCAAAGCTGGGGGTAAAGGCTTTGATAATTGAGGACATTCCAGACGGAGATAAATGGTACAATCTTCACGTCCATAAAGACGGAGTAAAAATCAATGAAGAGACAGAACTTCTGGGAAAGGGCAACTATGAAGTCATCCATACTCTAACCTCTAGATATGGTGAAAATACTGGGGTCATCACGATTGGGCAAGCAGGGGAGTTCAAAATGTCCGCGGCTAATATTTCAGTTAAAGACCCCAAAGGGCATATTCGCAGCTTAGGACGGGGTGGACTTGGTGCTGTTATGAGTTCTAAGAAGATTAAATACATAACGCTGGATGATAATGACGGGGAAGGCATTCAGATTCATGATCGAAAGAAATTCAAAGATGCAGCTCAGCTTTTCAATAAGGGGTTGCTTAGTCACCCTGTCAGTGGAAATGCCCTACCCAAGTACGGAACTAATGTGCTTATCAACATTCTTAATGAGGCTGGTGGACTGCCTACTAAGAATTTCCGAATGGGGCAATTTGATGGGGCGGAAAAGATTAGCGGTGAAACCATGTATGACACGATCATGAGCAGAAAGGGTGATCCTACACATGGCTGTCATGTCGGGTGTGTCATTCGTTGTTCTCAAACTTATAATGATAAAGATGAAAAATACTTAACCTCTGGTTTTGAATATGAAACGATCTGGGGCTTTGGGGCAGGCTGCACAGTCGATGATCTCGATGTTATTGCGGAGGTCGATCAGATTTGCAATGACATAGGTATCGATACGATTGAGACCGCCGGAACCATGATGGTGGCCATGGAAGCGGGTATTCTTCCTTGGGGGGATGGAAAGGGAATCTTGAAATTATTCAAAGAAGAGATTAAAGAAGGTACTCCTCTGGGCCGTATCTTGGGAAATGGAGCGGATTTCACGGGTAAAGCCTTTGGGGTAACCCGAATTCCGACGGTTAAACATCAGAGTATACCTGCTTATGACCCAAGATCCGTCAAGGGGATTGGGGTTACCTATGCTACTACTCCAATGGGTGCCGACCATACTGCAGGGTACTCGGTGACTCATAATATCTTGAAAGTTGGAGGTCATGTAGACCCGTTGCTTAAAGATGGTCAGATTGAGCTTTCAAGGAACTTGCAAATTGCAACGGCCGCTATTGATTCTGCAGGACTTTGCGTGTTTACAGCGTTTGCGATCTTAGATTATGAACCAGTTTCGCATGCTTTAATTGAGATGATTAATGCCAAGTATGGAACGAATTGGTCCGTAGATGACTGGTTTAATATGGGGCGCATGATACTGAAGACTGAAAGGGATTTCAATGCATCGGCTGGATTTACCAACAAGGATGACCGCTTACCGGAATTCTTCAGTGAACCAGTACCTCCCCATAATGCTATTTGGGATTTCACGGGCGAAGAGCTTGATCAAGTGCTTCAGTTATAAGTAAGTCGTAAATTTTAAAAAGGAGAAAAGAAAATAGGGAAGCAGTTTTAGTCAAAATAAGGAGGTAAAACCTATGGAAGTTAATGTTAAGCTTTTTGGAGATCTTCGTGAAGGCAGATTTATGCAGGAAAAAACACAATTAGAAGAGAACAGTCGGGTAATAGATATCATCAAAAAGCATAATCTGCCGTTAGAACAAGTGGCAATCTGTATGGTCAATTGTCGAGGAGCCGAATTAGAGCAAGTCTTGCAAAACCAAGATACTGTTGCTTTCTCTCCTCCGGTCGGTGGTATGTAGATAATTATAGTGCTTAGACAGAGGAGGTTAGCAAAGCTAACCTCCTCTGTTTCTACAGGAGTGAACTCGTTCAACCAAAGTTGACATGGAGGTAACAGAATGCCTGAAACTCCCGAAATGGAAATATACAAGAATTATTTAACTAAGTGGGTTAAGGATAAACGAATTATTGAAAGTAATGTCCTACGAGCAAAAAGTCTTAACCTGGAAAGTGCAGATTTTTGCCAACGTATGACAGGTAGACATATAAAAGACATCACCCGGAGAGGTAAATACCTAATTTTCCATCTTGACAACGATCATTATCTTCTGACTCACATGATGTTGGATGGCAGGCTTTATTACTTACCTGCGGAAAACATTGAAACACTTTCGCAATCTGAGGTTCTCCACAGTGATGCAGAGGAATTAAAACAAAGTATTAAAGAGTTACCTGGAAAAGCTAGTGTCGTTTTTGGCTTATCGGACGGTTCGGTGCTCTTCTTTTGCTCTCTTACATTGGGCTATCTGCACTATCTTGGGCAGGAACCACTAAATGAGAAATTACAGGAACTGGGAAAGGATCCTCTAGATCCAAACTTCCGTGCTGAAGATTTTATACAACTTTTTGAGGGGAAAAGGGGTATGATCAAGCCTTGGCTAATGAATCCAAAAAATATCGCGGGTGTTGGCAATGCTTATTCTAATGAAGGGTTATTTAGAGCGGGTATTTTACCGACTCGTTTAATTTCTTCGCTTAGTAGGGATGATAAAGTAGGCTTATATCACTCCTTGGTTACTATTCTTAAGGATTCTATCCGTTTAGGTGGAGATATGGAAGAGAGATTTGCTCCTTGGGACGATTTTACTGGGGGCTATAATCCACATTTTCAATCGTATGACCGGGAGGGAAAAGCGTGTCTGTCGTGCCATGAAATGATTCAAAAGATGGAGGTCGGAGGTAGGAATGCCTTTTTTTGCTCGCATTGTCAAAAATAGCGAGCAAAGTGACCTTATCATTCATGTCCTTGTAGATTCAGGACAAATGTACACTCGTCTTCCAGTAATGAATAATTGTCTTGTTTAAGGAAATAAGATAAGATTAATAAGAAGAATATTATCGAAATCAAAGATTATGGGGAGAAAAGTATATGAAAAAAAGCGTGTTTTTGGTTATCTTTGTAGTTGTCGTAAGTTTCCTCAGCACTGTGGGGTGTGCTCAAGTTCGATCTGACAGTGATAAAAAAGTCACCGTTCAAACTATTTCGGCTGAAACAGCTAAGAAACGTTTAGATGCAGAAAAAGGTATTGTTCTACTTGATGTCAGGACTGTAGCAGAAAACAATGAAAAGCGTATTCCTGGTAGTGTGTTAATCCCAGTCGAGGTTATCAACTCACAGGCACCCGAAAAGCTTCGAAACAATGATGCTGTCATATTCGTTTACTGTCGAAGTGGAAGTCGAAGCACTATAGCTGCTCAAGCACTTGCTAAGATGAACTATACCAATGTCCATAATCTAGGGGGTATCAATAACTGGCCATATCAAACAGAATCCGGTGCAAAGTAATAGTGATCTCAAGTTTAGCTACAGACCAGCTAATAAAAGTCAAGAGTTTGTCTGATTATTTCTTTTAATTTTCGGTTTGTAAAATACGGCATAACAAACTAAGCCATTGAAAAATCCGAACAATGACCTAAACGTTAATTTTTGGGAAGCCCACCTAGAGAAACGGGACGCTCGGCGCTAGCCAAGCAAACTCTCTTTCAATTTGGGGTAACTCTCTGGAGTAAAAGAGACTTTGCAGTCTTCAAGCGTTTGGGTGTAGTGCACGTGTCAATAGGATGATGGCGAGCATATCCTCGGTCTAACGCCCTCCGGTATCCCTCGCATCACCTTTGACACGATCCGAATGGCTCTGTCGTATCCAAACTATTCCTTTAAGCAGCTGCTGGTTGAGGCTTTGTTGTCCTCCAAGTTTGATGATCTTCAGGTCGTTTAATCACAAAGGGCTTTTGGTCACGAAGAACAGCAAATATGTAGTGAAGAAGTTTGTGCATGACGGCCACGAGAGCCACCTTTTTCTTCTTGCTGAC
>LADV01000185.1 GCA_000961805.1 Peptococcaceae bacterium BRH_c23
CAACCATTGGAGGAACTGATTCAGAAATAAATACTTCTGTCCAAAATGCTGCAACTTCTCTCGATCCCGCGAACTTAGTGATCAATATAACACCGAATCAAGCTCTACGTCTATCTGGTCAAGGTGTGACCATCCAAGTCTCTTATCCGGTACAATTAGTGATTCCAATCATCAGTGCTGTGATACCTAATCCGGTTGTTGTAAGTTCTAGCATTGTTATGCGACTCGAATAGAAAATACCCAAGTGTCCATTTCTGAACGAAGGAAGGATGGTCATGGTTCAAATAAAATCATATTACCCTCAGGAACGCGGGAGTGTTGTCGTGCTGGTTGCTCTGACCTTAACCGCCCTTCTCGGCTTCTGCGCCATTGTAACAGATATCGGGTTATTGTATGCCCATAAGGCCAAGCTGCAGAATTCAGTGGATGCAGCAACACTCGCTGGGGTACAGGAACTCCCCAATGATCCCAGCCTTGCGGAACAAAGAGCGAGAGATTATGCGACACAAAATGGGGCTCCTGCTGTTACCGTTTCCTTTGAGGCGAATAACGCCAAAATTATTGTTCAAGCCTCCAAGCAAGTGCCTACTTATTTCGCTCGAATTTGGGGGATTACCGAAAAAAGTATTTCTGTATCCTCCAAGGCTATGATGGTTCCACCGCTAGGACTGTTCGGAGCCGTTCCACTTAGCGTCCAGGAACAAGGCTTTATTTATGGACAGAAGTATGTCCTCAAATCTGGAGGAGGGTCTGGAACCACAGATTGGTACCTTGATGAGGATAAGAATAATAGCGTGAAGAAACATGGAGACGAGTCTGGAGCCTCCGGCTGGTACGGCGCCTTGGAACTCACAGGTACTGGTGCCAACAATTATGAATCGGATTTGGCCAACGGGTATCAGGGAACGCTGCGAGTGGGACAAATTCTGGATGTCAAACACGGAAATATGAGTGGGCCGACGGCAGATGCAATTAACACTCGCTTAAGTCGCGATACACGCCTACCTAAAAATACAATCGACCATCATGATCGAAATGCTCCTCAGATCGTGTATATCCCTATTGTCAAGATTATTTCTGAAAGTGGTAATTCCATTCATCAAGTGCAAATTGTTGGATTTGCTGCTTTCTTCCTAGAAGGGGTTGCCGGAAACGGAAATGATTCGGTCGTAACCGGTTGGTTTATCCAGACACTCGCCTTAAATGGCCATTCTTCGGACAACCTAGCGGATTTATTAAACACAGAACAGGCTATGGAGAATGGAGTAGCTAGTAATGATTTCGGATTATACACACCGAAACTGATCCTTAATTAACCCGCATCTTCTTCTGACACAAACTTGAAGAATGCCAGTCTAATTAGCATAGTAAAAGTGATGATTTGTATACTGAGAGGTGATCAACGTGCAGCGAAAAGGTTTTTTTCTCCTGGCTCTGATTTGTGGACTGATCGCAGCAGGATCAATGTATGTTTATCTAAACAGTTTGACTAAAAATTCAACCACCGTTCTTAAGCCTTTAGTGATCGTGAAGACAAATATTCCCGCTCGAACTGTCATAGACGCCAGCCAGTTGGTGGTCAAGGATGTTCCGAGCCATGGTTACCCCCAAGGGGGTTATTCGACGATCCAAAATGTTGTGGGCTCGGTGGCCCTGTTGAATCTCTCAGCCGGAGATTTGATCGTAAGTACGATGCTCGAACGTCAAAATTCTCAGCAGAATACGAGTAATGGGATTTCCACAGGCAGTACAACCGCTCTAACAGTGCCGGACGGAAAAAGGGCAGTCGCGATTCCGATTAATCTAGTAAGTGGAGTTGGCTATTCATTAAAACCTGGTGATCACGTCGATGTTCTTGTGACGATGGATATTAAAGACTCGTCCGCAAATTCGCAGGCTGTGACAGTGACCAGTCTGGCTGCTCAAGATGTTTTAGTTTTGAGCGTGGGAGAAAGTATCGGTGAGGATAAAACCAAGGGTGATGCCACCAAATCTCACACATTAGCACTCAGTGTGCCCCAAGCGATGGCGGTCACCCTCGGCAGTGAAAAAGGTAGTCTTCGTTTATTATTACGTAACCCAGCAAATACGGACATTAGGCAAGATACTCCGATTAACGGGTATGTGTTTATGGATACTAACTATATTAACAACTATAAATAAGTAAGGAGGGCTGATATGAAACGCATCAGCGTCTTAATCGTGGACGATATCACCGACACTAGGGACAGCATCAGGCGGCTTCTCCAGTTTGAAGATGATATAGAGGTCGTCGGTGAAGTAGGATCCGGATCTGAAGCGATAATTTTCGCGGAAGGAAAAAGGCCGGACATTATTTTGATGGATATTAATATGCCCGAAATGGACGGAATACGGGCAACTGAGCTCATAGCCCAACGCGTTCCTGGAAGTTCTGTGATTATCATGTCAGTACAAGGGGAACAGGCATATTTGCGTCGGGCCATGATGGCTGGAGCTAGAGAATATATTGTCAAGCCCTTTACGGGTGACGAACTGGCTAGTGTCATTGCTAAGGTCTATGAAATGGATCGTATCAAAAAGGAAGTTATGGGAGAACAGCCCAAAGTGTTCCTCGACCCTAAAAAACGAAATGGAGAAATCATCTCCTTCTTTAGTACCAAAGGTGGGGTCGGAAAAACGACCTTGGCTACTAATCTGGCTGTTCAATTGGCCAATACAGGTAAATGGCGGGTCCTCTTAATTGACCTTAACCTCCAATTTGGTGATGTTGCAGTCTTCTTAAACCTTGTTCCTAAACGATCAATTGCTGATTTGATCGAATCGGGGCCCATTAAATTTTCCGAGATCCAATCTTACTTTTTGAATCATTCATCGGGTCTTCAAGTGTTAGCGGCCCCAACCCGCCCAGAATATGCCGAACTGATTACGGCTGAGCACGTAGAACAAATTCTTAGCGAGGTGAGACCAAATTTCGATTTTATAATTTGTGACAATGTCAGTCGGTTTGAAGAAGTGGGTTTGGTGACCTTCGATATTGCAACTCAAATTTGGCTTATTGTGGCCATGGATGTACCAACCCTTAAAAATGCTAAACTTAGCCTCGAGGTTATCGAGGGGCTTCATCATACTCCCAAAGTTCAAGTTGTTCTTAACCGTACCAGTAAAGAAATGGGCATGGATCCCCGAGATGTGGAAAAAAGTCTCAATACTAAAATCAGCTATGAGATTCCGAGCGACGGGAGAGCTTTGGTGTCCGCGCTCAATCAAGGTGTGCCTTTCGTAACATCATACCCACAAAGCAAGGCTTCCGAAGCAATTCGAACCATGGCCGGAAGACTCACTTCATCGGAAATTGTCGACCCAAAGCCTAAGCAAAAGGAACAAGAGCGACGAATTCAAAGTCCCATAAAGCAGCTGCGTAGGGTGTTCGGATTTTAGGGAGGGATGAGCAATGTCGTTGCTTAAACGTTTAGAGAAAGAAAAGATTCAACCTCATGAGGAATCTAGGAATGAGCTACGAACGGTTCGTCCTACTTCAACCAATGATCCCTGGCGTGAGTTTAAAAGCACAGTGCATCATGAAGTAATCCAAGCTTTAGATAAGATCAACACCCAAGACCTCAATGCTGAGACACTACACCCGATTATAGAACGTACACTTGATGCGCGGGCTGATGTTTTGGGGTTAACCCCTCCTCGCATGGAACGTCAGCGCCTAGTACAAGAGGTTATGGATGAAATCTTGGGATTTGGTCCGATTGAACCACTACTACAAGACCCTAATGTCAATGAAATCATGGTTAATGGACCTCACCAAGTCTATGTTGAAAGGAAAGGCAAACTTGAGCTGGCAGGGGTCACATTTTACGATGATGCACACGTCTTGCATATTATTGAAAAAATCGTTGCTCCTTTAGGGCGGCGCATTGATGAAAGTCAGCCTATGGTCGATGCTCGTTTACCGGATGGCTCCAGGGTTAACGCGATCATTCCTCCACTGTCCCTAAATGGTCCGATCCTTACTATTAGGAAGTTTTCTAAAGTTCCCTTTGGCATGGAAGACCTAGTAGGCTTTGGGACATTAACTACGGAGATGGCGGAATTTATCGATGCTTGTGTCAAAGCCCGCTTAAATGTCATCGTCTCCGGGGGGACGGGTTCAGGGAAAACAACAACCCTAGGTGTAATTTCCGCGTTTATTCCGGAAGATGAGCGCATTATTACAATCGAAGATGCGGCTGAACTACAACTGCGTCAAACCCATGTCGTCACTCTGGAAACTCGCCCAGCCAACATGGAGGGTAAAGGGGCGATAATGATCCGAGATCTTGTGCGTAATGCTTTGCGGATGAGACCAGAACGGATCATTGTGGGCGAAGTTCGCAGCGGGGAAGCTCTGGATATGTTACAGGCTATGAATACGGGTCATGATGGCTCCCTGACCACTGGGCACGCTAACACTCCGCGCGATATGCTCTCCCGACTAGAAACCATGGTGTTGATGGCCGGGATGGATCTGCCTGTTAGAGCAATACGTGAACAAATTTCCAGTGCCCTAGATGTCATCGTCCAACAGAGCCGCTTGAGAGACGGAAGCCGGAAATTAACCCATATCACCGAAGTTCTAGGAATGGAGGGGGATGTGATTGTGCTCCAAGACATTTACCGTTTTGAGCAAACAGGAATTGACAAGCATGGTAAAGTTCAAGGGCATTTCCGGGCGACCGGAATTCGGCCACATTTTGTTGATAAACTAATTGCTGCAGGGCAGATTCTTCCGGATACTATATTTTCCAATTAATAGTTTCCTTAATAATCTCATGTAAGGAGGGCGAGTATGCTTAATGGGATGGCTCTAACCATCATACTCATTTCGGTAGTCGCCAGTTTTCTAACAGTTTACCTCGCAATTCTTGCCCTTCCACGCCGTGCAGAAACCCTCGAAGCAAAACTTCAACGGTTTACAGCCTTGCGAATTCCGATCAAAAAAGGGACAGATAAACGAGACCTAATACAACTGCTGGCGCTCTTAGGTCGTCACACTCCCCGTCGCTGGAGCGAACGATTGGACCTTGAACTGATTCGGGGAAACATTCCCCTCAAAGGTGGAGAATTCTTGGTCCTCCAAGGTCTTTTGCCCGTTTTCTTTTTCCTGATTGGCAGTATACTCTCGCAAGGAATATATGTTGGGACTCTGTTTGCTGTCGTTGGGGGGGCGCTTCCTAGGATATGGCTAAAATCTGCTCAAAAGAAAAAACGCCGTCAATTTAACAATCAACTAGCGGATGCCTTGCTGGTTTTGGCCAATTCCCTCCGTTCTGGTTTTAGTCTCTTACAAGCCATGGAAATGGTCAGCCAGGAAATGCCTAATCCTATTTCTGGAGAATTTCAACTTGCTTTGCGAGAAATGACCTATGGAACTGCCACAGAAACAGCCTTGACCCATTTATCTGAACGAGTCGGCAGCGATGTCTTAGACCTGCTCGTAACGGCTATGCTGATTCAGCGCCAGGCTGGAGGAAACTTGGCCGAGGTACTTATGAATATTCATGCCACAATCCAGGGGCGCCTTCGCATCCAGCAAGAAATTAAAACACTCACCGCTCAAGGTCGGATTTCTGGATATATTATCGCCATTCTGCCGTTCGGAATTGCTGTTGTTCTGAGCGCGATCAATCCGAGCTACCTTTCCGTACTGTTTACCAATCCGACTGGATTGGCTATGCTTGCAGGAGGGCTGATCTCTCAAATCATAGGGTTTTTGATTATCCGAAAAATCGTTACGATCGAGGTTTGAGGTAACTATGAACAAGGGAGTGAGCCACTATGTTATTATCCATTATTTTATTCAGTGTATTTGGTACCATTTGTTTTACGCTGATCGGGATTTTCTTTGGAAAGCAAGAAATTAAGGCCCAAGAACGGATTTTACGGGCACTAGGTCAGGGAGAAATCAAATTCGAAGCAGATAAACGCTCGCTTAAAGAGCGGTTGCTGCGCCCGATGCTCTACCAATTTGCACAGCGCTTATCACGCCTAGCTCCTAAAGGAAAACCGGAACGCACGACAGAGCAACTGAGTGCTGCAGGATTGTTAGGCCAATGGGCAGAGGTTGAATGGAAAGCTTTACAGTATGCACTGAGCTTATTACTTGCGCTTCTCCTTTTTGGGATGTTTTCATTCATGAATAGTGGACTTTTAACCAGCTTAGAAATGGGGATCATCGGCTTCTTAATAGGTTATATCTTTCCTAATTCCTGGTTGAAGCAGAAAGCAAAAAAGCGGCAAAAGGAAATCCAGCATACTTTGCCCGATGTTCTCGATCTTCTAACCGTAAGTGTGGAAGCGGGCCTTGGGTTTGATGCTGCCTTACTCAAAGTTGTAGAGAAACAAAAAGGGGTCCTGGCGGAAGAATTCCTGAGGGTTTTGCAGGAAATTAAGATGGGACGCCCACGCAGGGAATCTCTGCGCGACTTAGCAAGGCGTAACAAACCGGCTGAAGATCTTAGTAATGTGGTTGCTTCACTCGTACAAGCAGATCAATTAGGGATATCCATCGGTTCAGTTCTGCGTAATCAAGCCAAACAAATACGGCAGAAGCAGCGGCAACGAGCAGAAGAAAAAGCCCAAAAGGCCCCTGTTAAAATGATGATTCCTTTGGTTTTTTTCGTCTTTCCAAGCATATTCATTGTTGTTCTGGGACCTGCTGTTATCCAAATTATTGAAATATTTAAGTAATTTAGTGAACGGAAAACCTACTCATGACCTAGGAGACTTCGGCTGATGAGTACTTTAAGCAAAACAGGAGGGAAGCGAAGGATGAAATCAGGGCATTTGCGTAACCTACGAACTGGGGAGATCGTTGGAGAGTGTGTCATTAAAGCAGACTCGTTTTGGCCTCGTTTTAATGGACTGCTGGGACGCACATCTTTGGCACAAGGAGAAGGGCTTTGGCTCATGCCGTGTCAGCAAGTTCACATGTTAGGTATGCAGTTTGCAGTTTCTGTTTGGTTTTTAGATAGCACAGGACATGTATGTGAGCTGATAGATGAACTACTGCCCTGGAAGGTTTCACCCTATATTCGTGGGGCTCGAAGTGTGATTGAGTTTCCGGTAGGGTGGGGAAACTCAACTAAAACACTGCTCGGGGACAAATTAAATTGGCAAGAAAATATACTCTATGGCTAGTCTACCTATTAGGTGTCCCATAGAATTTCGAAAACACCTTGGCTATAGCCAAATGGTCTTTAACCCCCCCGAGCTCGCGAACTGAATGCATGGCTAAGACCGGATTTCCGACATCCACAGCAGGAATATCAAGGTGTGTACTAGAAATAGGTCCTATGGTTGATCCACCTCGTTCATCAGAACGATTAACAAATATTTGAACGGGGACTTGGGCATTTTGACAGAGGGTTGTGAACACTGCAGCCGTTTCTGCATCAGTTGTGTAACTTTGGTTAGCACTTATTTTTAGCACAGGGCCGCCATTGAGGATAGGATGATTGACTGGATCGTGCTTTTCTACGGCATTGGGATGTAGAGCATGGGCCATATCAGCAGAAATGAGGAAAGAGTGTGCCAAAGCTTGAAAATAAGCCTCTCGGCCTTTTTCTTGTGCTAAGAGGATTCGTTCTAGGACATGAGATAGAAAGGGAGATGCCGCTCCTTGTTTAGAAGTACTGCCACATTCTTCATGATCAAAGCAAGCTAGTACATTGGTCATTAAGGAAGGTTCTGACTTAGCAAGGGCCCAAGCCCCGGCATGGACCATTGCTAAGTCATCAAGTCGTCCTGAGGAGAGATACTCTTGCTGGAGTCCAACAAAACTGCCTTGTATAGTTTCAAAGAGAAAGAGATCAAAATATAAGATTTCTTCTACAGGACAGTTCAATATTTCGGCAAGATGATGAACCAAGCGCTTATCGTTCTGTAAATCATCCGAAATTTGAGACAATAAGGGTAGCATATCTTTTTGTTTATTTAATTCAATTCCTTCATTAATCTTGCGATTCAAATGGATGGATTGATTAGGTATCACCAGCAAAGGGCGTTCACTGTTGTAGAGTTTAATTTGTGGATTAAAGGGAGTCTCACCACGCAGGATTATCCGGCCTGCCAATGATAGCGGTCGGTCCAGCCAAGTATTGAGAATGGGACCGCCATAGGCTTCCACGTTTAATTTGAGATAACGCCCTTCAACCTGGATTTCGGGAATTGACTTCACACGGAAACTGGGACTGTCAGTGTGTGCTGCAATAAGGTGAAAACCATAATCCTCCAATCCACCTAAGCCGATTGTGAAAGCGATCAAGGCAGAGTTATTGCGGCTTACAAAATAGTTCCCACCTGGAACCAAGGACCATTTATCTTGAAGTGATAACTCCTGAAATCCTTGTGGGATAAGGATTTTCTTTACGCTTTGCACAGCATGGAAAGCAGACGGGCTCTGATCAATAAAATTAAGCAGTTCTTGGGCAAACATCCGTTCCTCATCAGTAATAAATGCAGTCATATTATCTTACACCTTTCAAAAGAATTTCATCGTTAGTCGAAGGAGTTCCCTAAATCAGAGTTTAGCTTAGGAAGGAATCTCAGATTTCATCTTTATTCTCCCCGCAGAAAGGACATTCCTTCCTAAACTATTATAAT
Source organism: Peptococcaceae bacterium BRH_c23 (assembly GCA_000961805.1). The sequence goes on from LADV01000185.1 coordinate 8,635, forward strand.
GGTATAATTGCTTAGCAGGAAATTTGAACTCCCTTACAGAAAGATAAAAGCAGATATCTTAGGATCGATATCCATGAATGGGAGAAAAAGTTTGAAAAACTATAGGTTAGCATCACTGGAACATACTAATCATTGTGAATTGACAGAGATTTGGAACCGCTGTTGGCAAGGATATTACTATAATATGTCATTTTCCGATGAGCAAATGAGAGTTTGGCGTGATCTAAGTCAAGCTTCATTAGAGAATTCGATCGGCATTTATGTTGATAATCAAGTCGTCGGATTTAGTTTGCTATCTGTGGACGGAAGTGATGGATGGATCGCTGCGGCCTGTATTGACCCTGATTACCGATGCCAAGGGTTAAGCGAAGTTTTAATGAGAACTCAACTCGATCGTGCATCACGCCTTGATCTTAAACGGGTTTACCTTGAGGTATTGGAACAAAATCACGCACTCAAGGTTTATCAGTCCGTAGGCTTTGCTCCTGTGCGTCAACTTAATCTCTACAGCACACAAGTTAGAACTGACTATCATAATAGTGCTTCGAGAATAATTCCTCTAAGATCAGTTCACGTAGATTTATACTTTGAAAACCGTAGTCGTGCCTTTAAGCCAGCTTGGCAACGAAGGGAAGATTACCTTAGGCGTCATATTAATTATTTTGCAGTTCTGAATATGTCAGGAACCGCGGGCGCCATGTTTGCAGGGGAGAAAAAGGACATTCTGATTGACGTTTGGAGTGCCTCTGCTGCTGGCGCCGCTGAGCTGATTTCTGCTCTACTTCAACGGTCAAATGACCCGTTTTCCTTGATAAATCAGCCTAAGGATTGGATTTTTGCGTTTCTTTGTACGAAGAAAATATTGCCGAGTGCAATACAATTAGAAATGTGCATTCAGGTGACATAAATACTTGTTGCAGCGCATAAGATAGTTGAGTCCCTAAGTTTAGCGGAAATACGGGTCGTTTTTGTTAAACAATTGGCAAACAAAGTTTTTTAATAAAGTTTTTCATAGTTCTTGAAATTTTTGGGATTCAGGTATATAATATTAAGATAACCCAAAAAAATACGAAAGGAAATAATCTCTATGACAAAAGAACAATTAATGATTAATGCGATTTTGGAGTCCGTGGGACTTGAATCTATTAAGTCTGCACCAACCCAAAGGCAAGCCCATGAAGAAGGATAAGTAGTTACAGAAAGGGTGCGGTATTTTGACCCGGATTCTAATCCTAAAGTGTAACCAAGTTAACTTAAACCTATTCTTTAAGACCCAAATCTAAAAGCGAGTTTCTTAAAAATTTAAGGAACTCGCTTTTATACTTGGAATTAGGATGGTCGTTGAAATTAGGGTTTATAAGAATGGAGTCGAAGAATTATGTCATTAGTTGTTTTAGGAATTGCTTGTAGCCCGCGGCGAAATGGTAACACCACTCGCTTGATTCTAGAGGGGATGGAGATTGCGCGAGCTGAGGGTCATACAACGGAAACCATTTATCTCTCGGATTTAAAAATAACTCCCTGTCAAGGGTGTGGAGCTTGTTCAACTAATGGCATCTGTGTACTTAAGGATGATATGCCTGAGCTCCAAGCAAAAATCATTCGTTCTGACCGCTTAATTCTCGCTGCTCCAATCTTTTTTATGGGAGTAAACGCCCAAACAAAAATCATGATTGATCGAATGCAAACATTTTGGGCACTTAAATATTTGCACCACAAAACGTTTCTTCTCCCCTCAGGTCTTAAGCGATCGGGGCTGTTTATTTCTGCGGCCGGAACACGTAAACAAGATGTGTTCTTTTGTGCCGAACGCTCAATTAAAACATTCTTTCATATGTTAGATATTCACTACACTAAACCTTGTTTATTTAGTGGAATCGATAAAGCCGGCGAGATCGAGGACTATCCAAGCTACTTAGAAGAAGTGCGCAAGACTACTCAGGGTTTCCTAATATCCTAATATTGCGATAATTAGCTAGTCCATTCTGGAGGAAATTATGCTATAATAAATGTATATTGTATGATGGAAAGGAAATGTGTCTCATGCAAAAAACTTCTGAACCGTTAATCCACCCTAAGATTGCTATTGTAACAGATAGTACCAGTGATTTAGATCCAGAAATGATCAAGGAGTTTGGGATCGAGATACTTCCTTTGCATGTTGTTTACAAAGATCGAGAATACCTCGACGGAGTTAATATCAGTCCAGATCAAGTTTATGACAATATGGAGGTAGAAGTTCCCACAACTTCATTACCTTCACCTGCTGAAATTTCGAACTTATTTAATCGCTTAAGGGATGAGAAATTCACCCATGTTCTTTCCATACATATCTCCAGCGGCTTGAGTGGTACCTATGATACTGTCTGTCAAGTAGCTCAAGACTATAAGGATATGGTCATTGAAGTATTTGATTCCAAAGCGCTATCCATGGGGCTTGGTTTTCCTGTGTTGGAAGCAGCTCACAAACTCCGCGACAATAATAATTTCCAAAGTATTGTAAATGTAGCTGAGGCTGTTTCAAAACAGACTAAACTCTATTTTGTCCTTTCAACCTTAGAATATCTTAAACGTGGCGGCAGAATTGGCTATGTTTCGGGCACCATCGGGGAGCTACTAAATATTAAGCCCATTATATCCGTGAATGCAGAAGGGAAATATATTACCTCTGCAAAGGTCCGTGGCAGGGATCAGTCCCTTAAGAAGTTATATGATATCTTGGTAGAAAGCACTCAAGAGGGAAGCTACAACGTAGCCATCGTTCATGGGGGGGCAGAGCAGGAAGGACGTAAATTATTAGAAAACGCTCGTCAACTTCCCAACATTAAGCAATTGTTATTTAATCAGATTAGTCCAGTTATGGGCGTTCATACGGGCCCGGGGCTGGTCGGAATCATAATTTCTCCTGTACTTGAACCTTAGTCGTAAGACTGAGGTTTTTCTTAACTCTCAAATAGTTTCGTGACCTAGCATCTATCTAAAGGGAATTTCACATTTACTGTCGAATTCTTTCGAGATTATCTTAACAAATGCATTAAGCGGGTCTGTCGATAAGGGAGAGTTTATATGTTAGAAAAAGAGCGCTGGTACGCCGTGGTTAATCCTAAATCAGCCAATGGGAGTACTTTCAAACAGTGGCCAGTGTATTTAAAACGACTAGAAGAAGAGGGATATTTAATCCAATATGAGTACACTTCAGGGCCAAGGGATGCAACTAAAATAACGCAAAGAATCTTGCAGGAGGGATATACTCATATTATAGCTGTCGGGGGAGACGGTACCATGAATGAAGTGGTTAATGGTTTTTTCACGGACGGCCAAATGATTAATCCTGATGCAGAGTTAGCCCTTTTTTCGCATGGCACCGGAGGGGACTTAATACGCACACTTATGATTCCGAAGGGAATTGAGGGTTTTTTGGCAATCTTAAGTCAGAGACGCAAGCGCAAGGTCGATGTTGGAGAAGTGTTTTTCCAAAAAGATCATGGGCAGCAAGAGAGCCGCTATTTTATTAACGTTGCGGATGTCGGATTAGGTGGAGAGACAGTTGCTCGTGTAAACCAACAAAGTAAATTGCTGGGTGGGAAACTTTCATTTCTAATCGGATCAGTGATAAGTATCCTGCGTTACCGGAATAAAGTCATGCGTTGTGAAATCGACGGTAAATTAATTTCCGAAGGACGACAAAACAGCATTATGGTTGCAAATGGTCGGTTTATTGGTGGGGGCATGATGATCGCACCCCAGGCAGAATTAGATGATGGGCTGTTCGATGTGGTCTGTTTAGGGGATTTTTCAACTCTAACGCTCCTTCGGCACTTGCCTAAGATATATCGTGGAGCACATCTAAAAATCCCTGGTGTGGAGGTGTATCGCGGACAATCTGTTGTCATAACATCGACTGAAAAAGCACTGCTAGATATTGACGGAGAGCAACCCGGATATGCACCTATTACTTTTACCCTTCATCCCAAAACCCTTTGCCTATGGGGTTAATCGACAGTATTAAATTTTACAATTAGAACAGGTATGGGGTAGTTATGCAGAGCCTTGCTCTGCTTGACTACCCCAGCTTAGATTGTTGTTGTACCTATCTAGAGATCAGGTTTATTTCTAAGGTCAATAAAGGTCAAAAAATCTCTGACCATTATTGACCTTAGAATGATTATCGATTATAATTTAACTATCAAGGAAAAAATACCATTGAAGAAATAGAAAATTCAAATCAAAAAGCATAACAATACCTGGAAGTGAGCCTGCGTATGCAGAGTAAATGAGGTGAAACTATGGATTTTAAGGATTATTATGTAGGTCTTGGAGTATCTCCTGATGCCGATGAAAAAACAATTAAGAAAGCCTATCAGAAATTAGCTAAAAAATACCACCCGGATGTTAATCCGGGAGATAAAGTGGCTGAAGAAAAGTTTAAAGAGGCTACAGAAGCTTATCAAGCGATTAGCGATCCAGAGAAACGACGTAAATATGATGAACTCCGGCAGGATTATCAACACTGGCAGAAACGTGGAGGACGAGGAGATTACAACTGGGATCGTTGGCAGACAAATCCCGGCAGAGGGGGTAGCGGGAGTCAGGGTCACACCATGTCCCCAGAAGATTTTGCAGAAATGTTCGGTGGCGCTGGAAGAACGGGTGGCTTCGGTGGTTTTGGAGGGGAAGGATACTCTGATTTCTTCTCTACCCTGTTTGGAGGGGGCGGTGGGCAAGGCCGTGGCTTTAGCGGCGGCTCTACAGTAGGCCGTGGTCGTGCTGGTCAGGACACTGAAGTTGACGTCCAAGTGAGCCTCGAAGAGACGTTTAATGGAACGACACGTCTCATCCGTACAGGGGAAAAACAAATCGAAGCCAAAATTCCAAAAGGGGTTCGCACTGGTTCGAAGGTGCGACTCACTGGTCAAGGCGGCCCTGGGATTGCAGGTGGACCAGGTGGGAATCTCTATTTAAATATTACTGTAAGTCCTCATGTTCACTTTGTCCGTGAAGGAGATGATTTAAGGGCCAAGCAGCCTCTTGATTTCTATCAGGCGATCTTTGGCGGAGAAGTTAGTGTCCGAACGTTTGATGGAGAAGTTCTTCTCAAGATCCCTCCACGCTCTCAGAGCGGCAAGAAATTCCGCTTGAAAGGAAAAGGAATGCCCAATATTGAGCGTCCTGATCAACGGGGAGATCTCTTTATCGAACTTTCCATTATTCTTCCAGATGACTTGAGTGAGCAGGAACTATCCACCCTTCAAGAGTTAGCAAATAAACGAGGATGAGTTTCAACCTAAACTACAAACCTAATAAGGAGTGAGCAACTATGTCTTTTGATACCAATCGACTTACCCAGAAATCCCAGGAAGCAATCACAGAAGCCCAATCAATGGCGGAACGCAATGCCAATAGCCTAGTAGAGCCAGAACATCTAATACTCGCCCTTTTAGAGCAGGTAGAGGGTGTTACATCTCAAGTTTTGACAAAACTAGACATCGCGACGGGTGTACTGATCTCAACAATCCGTCAAGAGATTAATCGATTTCCGCGCATAAGCGGTGGAAACGTGCAAATAAATATTTCCCCACGCTTGCGCACAGTCTTGGTGGCTGCTCATGATGAGATGGCGACCTTTGGAGATGAATATGTCAGTACAGAACATTTACTTTTGGCCATCTTGACAAAGGCTGGAGGACCTGTCGAAAAAATTCTTAAGCAAGCAGGACTGAATCGAGAGAAATTACTGCAAGCTTTGCGAGAAATCAGAGGTACTCAACGCGTTACCAGCCCTAATCCTGAAGGCACTTATGCAGCGCTGGAACAATATGGGCTTAACCTAGTGAAGCAAGCTCGTCGCGGTCGTCTAGACCCAGTCATAGGCCGTGATGAGGAGATACGTCGGGTTATCCAAACTCTTTCCCGTCGTACTAAAAATAACCCCGTCTTAATCGGGGAACCTGGGGTTGGGAAAACTGCCATTGTAGAAGGGCTAGCTCAACGGATTGTACGAGGAGATGTTCCGGAAACTATCAAGGATAAACAAGTTATTTCTCTGGATATGGGAACCCTAATCGCAGGTGCAAAATACCGAGGGGAGTTCGAAGAACGCTTAAAAGCTGTCCTAAAGGAAATTCAAGATCGTGATGATGTGATCTTGTTTATTGATGAATTGCACACCGTCGTTGGAGCAGGGGCTGCCGAAGGGGCTATGGATGCCAGCAACATGTTAAAACCAATGTTAGCGCGTGGAGAGCTTAGCATGCTTGGGGCAACGACTCTCGCTGAATACCGCAAACACATTGAAAAAGATGCAGCACTTGAACGTCGCTTTCAACCGATCCTGGTCGACGCTCCCAGTGTTGAAGATACCATCTCTATTCTGCGTGGTCTTAAGGAACGCTATGAAACCCACCATGGAGTGCGAATCACGGATGGAGCCATCATTGCTGCAGCTATGCTCTCGGATCGTTATATCAGTGACCGATTTCTCCCCGACAAGGCGATTGACCTGATCGATGAAGCTGGAGCACGAATGCGCATGGAAATTACGAGCGATCCCTTTGAATTAGATCAAATTAAACGCAGAATGATGCAATTGGAAATTGAACGCGAGGCTCTTAAGAAAGAAAAAGATGACGCAAGTAAAGATCGTTTAGCAAAGATTGAAGAAGAGTTAGCAAATCTCAAAGAAGAACGTACCGCACTAGAAGGGCAGTTACAAGGTGAACGGGAAGTTCTGGCTCAAATTCAACAACTTAAAGAAGAGATTGACCGCTCGCGTACTCTTATGGAGCAAGCGCAACAGCAATTGGACTACAATAAGGCTGCCGAACTCCAGTATGGTATCATTCCGACTCTAGAAAAAGAACTTCAAGTGGCAGAGCTAAACCTTCAAGCCAAGAAGAATTCACTCTTAAAGCAAGAAGTAGTGGAGCAAGATATTGCTGAAATAGTGGCAACCTGGACTCATGTTCCTGTTGCCAAGCTTATGGAGAGTGAGATGGAAAAACTCGTCCATATGGAAGAACGTCTTCATCAAAGAGTGATCGGTCAAGAGGAGGCTGTTCGTGTAGTTTCTGATGCTGTCCGCCGTGCACGGGCAGGGATACAAGATCCTAATCGTCCTTTAGGCTCATTCCTTTTCTTGGGACCAACGGGAGTTGGAAAAACAGAACTGGCCAGAGCTTTAGCCGAGTACCTCTTTGATGATGAACAAGCGATTGTGCGGATTGACATGTCAGAGTATATGGAAAAACATACAGTCGCGCGTCTCATCGGAGCCCCTCCCGGATATGTCGGATATGAAGAGGGTGGACAACTCACAGAGGCTGTTCGTCGTAAACCTTATAGTGTCATCCTCTTTGACGAAATTGAAAAAGCACATGGTGATGTGACCAATATTCTCTTGCAGCTCTTAGATGATGGCCGCTTAACGGATGGTCAAGGGCGCATAGTAAACTTTAAAAATACGGTGGTCATCTTAACGAGTAATATCATCTTATCTATTGAAGAACTGATCAGCCGCAATGCAGCTCAAAATGAAGTTCGCTCTGCCATTAACGAACAACTTCGAAGGCACTTTCGTCCAGAATTCCTTAACCGGCTTGATGAAGCGATTGTCTTTCATCCTTTAGGGCGTGAGCATATCGGCCGGATCGTAGATATTCAACTTGAGTTGCTGAGTAAACGTTTAAGTGAACGCAGACTCTCGCTGGAATTAACTCCGATGGCTAGTGAGCAACTGGCTAATGAAGGGTATGACCCAGTTTATGGAGCAAGGCCGCTCAAAAGGGTCATTCAACAGCGTCTGCAAAATCCTTTAGCTCTTAAACTCCTGCAGGGTGAAATTAAGGACGGGCAACAAATTCAAGTGGATGTTGATGGGGCAGGATATTCGTTTTCCCAGAAGATGAACCACTAAGTCATTTTTGAGATTCCACTGATCTATAGATTTTCAAAATAGTTATGTTTCCCTGTCCAATGAGGAGGAGTTTGGGGAGAAAAATCTCGAAGAGGCCGAAACAGTGCATCATGCATCTGCTTCGGCCTCGTTTCAACCTCCTATATCAGCTTGAAGTATCCTGCTTACTGTATTCATACGGGTCAGTGTCTTTTGTATAGCACTCGCAGTTAGGGTAACGATTTAGAGGTTATTATCTATCGCTTGCTCAGATGTGAACAATTCTTTGGCCATTTCTAAATAACGAATGGCCTGATCTACTTGGCTTTTAAGTTCATTTTTCCGTTCCCATAATCCTTCTATTTGCTCCTCAAGCTGGACAATTTCAGCCCGCTTTTCCAGGAGCATAGTTTCTACTTCAATTTCCTTGGACTTTGAAAGCTGTGTGGCTTCACTGATTAATGTTTCTCTTTCACTTTGAGCAGCTTGTAAAACCTCGTTAGCCTGTTTATTGGCATCATCTTTTATTTGATTTGCGACCCTCTGGGCGCTGAGAAGGGCATCCCGCAGGTCTTTTTCAATTTGTTCATAGGACTTAAGACGGTTGCCCCATTCCGAGTTTTGTTCCCGTAAGCTGTTTATTTGTAAGCGCAATTCTTTGTTGGCGGCATTGGCTTCCGATAATTGACGGTCTGTTTCTGCCCATGCTTGATCGACAGCCTCCGAATCATACCCACGGAAAACTCGTTTGAATTCTAGTGTGTCCATAGTTTCCATACCCTCCTTTTTATACTTCACAACTTGCATACTTATAAATAAGTAAGGATCATTTTGTTATTTTCTTTCCAGTTTAACTTATCGGGATCTGTCTGTCTAGAATAATAATAATTTATATTTTTAGTGAATAATTTGCGATCTTTTTACACATCCTGAAACTGTTATGTAAATTAATGTTATAAAGGGAGGGATTTTAGGATGCAATTAAATGAGCTGGAAATGAAGAAGATTCTTGACCAAGGCATGTTAACCCGAAGTATTATCGAAAACGAAACTGTCATGAAAAAGTGTCAAATGTACAATGAGATGGCAAAAGATGCTGCAGTTAAAGGGTTTTTTAAAGAACAGGTCAAAGGTTTAGAGGATGTCATCGGATATTTTAAAAAAGAAATGGTGGGACTTCAATAGAAAGGGGAGCTTTGAAATGAGTCAATTTACGGATTTGGATATGCTTTATGATTATGAAAAGGACGCTGCTGCTGCTGCAATGGGCTATATGACACTAGCTACGCGTGCTCATAATGGTAATTTAAGAGATATGTACTTACGCTTAGCTAACGAAGCTACCAATGCCCATAGTAAGGTGAGCAAATTGATTAATCAAAGCGGTGGTATAGCCTGAGGTGACTATAATATTAAAGAACCGGGAACGAATGTTCTCGGTTCTTTAATATTATTCATCATGTTTCCCGACCATGGTTAAAGTGAATTAGACTAAAGATTAACCTGCCACTTGACGAGAACGGTAAAGTGCAGTTTTGTGGCGAATGCGTTGGATTGCATTGTCCAAAGATTTTGGATTAAGCCCCAGACGTTGAGTCACCTCACGTTGTTTGAACCCTTGTATGAAATAATGCTTAAAGACTAGACGTTCAAGATCTGAGAAGTTCTTATTTAGGCCTTGAATCATTGTAATAGCTTCGTCATTTGCGATCACCATTGATGCAGGATCCTCAGCGTTCGGTAATAGTTCTAAGAAACTTGTTTCCTCTGTTTCAGATAAGACATTGTTAAGGGAGTATGCTTCGTTTAAGTTAAGGTGTTTCTGGCGAGTATACTTGCGAAGGCTATCAATGAGTTTGCGTTTTATAACCATTCGTAAAAAATGCAGGAAAGGAATTTCTGAAGTTTGATCATAAGATAAAACGGCTCTGTATATTGCAATTCGGCCTTCTTGCATTAGGTCATCATATTCCGCTCTTGGTAAAAAATATTTATACGCAATGATACGCACTTCAGGTTCATAGTGCTCGATGATTTCGTTTAATGCTTCTTTATTGCCTGAGCGTGCTGCTTCAAGCATGGCCGTTTCTTTATCTTGGGCTCCAATGTTCGAAGTCATAACACTCATCTCCTATCAAAAATTATACTTGATCACCTCTATGAGTCTAATGGAGATGATCTCTTTTGACAAGAGTATTTCAGTGGACAATCCTCCAAAACCTGTAAATAAAGTTACTTGAGCTTTAAATTCTTACGCTTAAAAGGATTTAAGTAAGTTTGCTGTTTCAATAGCTGTCATAGCAGCGTCAAACCCTTTATTTCCAGCTTTAGTTCCTGCACGTTCAATCGCCTGTTCGATACTATCCGTAGCTATAACTCCAAAAATCACAGGAACGCCGGTCTGTAGGCCTACCTGGGCAATACCTTTACTGACTTCATTGCTGACAAGATCAAAATGAGGGGTAGCTCCTCGAATAACAGCACCTAAGCAAATTATGACATCATAACGTTTAGAATTGGCCATTTTTTGAGCTACAAGTGGAATTTCGAAGGCGCCTGGTACCCAGGTGAGTTCAATATCATCGTCCAGACAACCATGTCTGCGCAGGGCGTCCATGGCACCTCCGACTAATTTACTGGTGATAAACTCGTTAAAACGTGCAGCAATAATTCCGACTCTAAGTCCTTGGGCTAATAAATTTCCTTCATATGTTTTCATAGGAACTTCCCTTCTCTACAATATTTTTGCCTTATGAACGATCCTCAAATCTACTATTGAACACTTGTTAAATAATGCCCCATTTTTTGTTTCTTAGTGCAAAGATATTTTGAATTTTCGGGTTTGCACACAGTTTCGAGAGGGACGCGTTGTACAACATTTAAGCCATACCCTTCGAGACCTACAATTTTACGTGGGTTATTGGTCATTAAACGTACTTTGGATATTCCTAGGTCTGCTAAAATTTGTGCTCCTACACCATAATCACGCAAGTCTTCCTGAAAGCCTAAAGCTAGGTTGGCTTCAACCGTGTCTTTGCCTTGTTCTTGAAGTTTATAGGCCTTCAGTTTATTCAATAATCCAATTCCTCGGCCTTCTTGGCGCATATAGAGTAACACACCGCGACCTTCGCGTTCAATATCTTCCAAAGCTCGACTGAGTTGATCTCCACAGTCACAACGCCTAGAATGAAAAACATCTCCAGTAAGGCATTCTGAGTGAACTCTGACGAGCACAGGAGCACCATCATCAACAGTTCCTTTAACGATTGCTAAATGTTCTTTCTGATCAATAATACTAAGATAACCTACAGCGTTAAAGTCTCCGAATTCTGTCGGAAGATGGATGCTTTCCACCCTTTCAATTAGTTTTTCTGATTGGCGACGATAACTAATCAGGTCTTTCAAGGTGATTAGTTTTAGATTATGCTTAGCCACAAAAAGAAACAAATCCGGTACTCTAGCCATGGTTCCGTCTTCATTCATAATCTCGCAGATCAGGCCTGCAGGCTGAAGTCCAGCAAGTCGCGCTAAATCCACGGAACCTTCAGTGTGCCCTGCACGTATTAAAACTCCACCTTCTCTAGCTTTAAGTGGAAAGATGTGTCCTGGACGATGTAATTTGCTAGGTTCACTTTCGGGATCTGCTAAAATTTTAACGGTTGCAGCGCGTTCGAAGGCGGATATCCCAGTGGTACTTGTGACAGCATCGACACTGACGGTAAAGGCTGTTTCGTGTGGATCTGTATTGTTAGTGACCATCGGTTCAAGTTGTAAAGCCCGAATACGATCCCCAGTCATCGGAACACAAATTAGCCCTCTTCCATAAGTCGCCATGAAGTTGATCGCTTCTGGGGTTGCCATTTCGGCAGCCATAACAAGATCCCCTTCATTCTCTCGATCCTCGTCGTCCACCATGACAATCATTTTACCTTGTCGAATATCTTCCAAGGCTTCCTCAACAGTATTAAATGGCATGTCCTTCACTCCTTTAATAATTTTCTTCGATTTGTAGAGGTTACCTCAAATAAAACCATGTTCAGCTAAAAAGCCTAAGGAAAGATCTTTTTTCATTTTATCTGAGTCCTTGCTCATTCCCATAAATCGTGCAACATATTTGCCGATCAGATCTGTTTCAAGGTTTACACTTGCTCCAATGGTCTTTAGTCCCAATGTGGTCTGATCAAAGGTATGAGGAATAAGAGAAACTGTAAAATAATCGGATTCCACATCTATGACGGTCAGAGAAATGCCGTCAATAGCTACGGATCCCTTAGGCAACAGAAAAGGCAATAGAGTAGGAGGGGCGTTGATTTCATAGACTAGGGCAATGCCTACTGGGGATATACGACGTATTGTGCCAACGCCATCAACATGCCCACTGACCAAATGCCCACCTAATCGAGTTTGAAGTTGTAACGCTCGTTCTAAATTAACTTGGCTGCCACCTTTAAGCTCAGCCAGATTAGTTTTTGCCAAGGTTTCAGCCATCACATCCACTGTAAATTCGCGGTCGCTCTGCCGAATTACCGTTAAGCAAACTCCGTTGACCGAGATGCTATCTCCTATCTGAGTTCCCATTAGTACCTTTTTGGCTTCAAGTGTAAGCTGCCCCGATTCTGGTAAGAGGCGCAGGCCGCGGACAGTACCCAGTTCTTCCACAATTCCGGTAAACAAGACTATCCCTCCTTGATGCAGCTTGGCTAAAGTGATTTATAATAAGCTAATAGTCACTTTAGCGGAGATATCCAGTAACATGTAGATCGCCCGTTTCCATATCAACTTGCACGTTATCCAGTGTCAAGGCCTCTGCCATACGCTGGATATGTAAACCTGATAGGGGAGAGGGACCATGCCCGCCAACTAGTTTTGGCGCAATGAAAAATTCGACTTTGTCAATACAGGACTCATTAATCAGTGATCCTGCCAATCTGCCGCCCCCTTCTAATAAGACACTAGTCCAACCGCGACGGACAAGATCCATTAATAGTTCTTTGAGGGGGACATATCTCGAAGTGTCATATTGCCAGACCTCAACCAGTTCATGAGCATGTTGCAAAGAATCGACCTTGTTCTTTGAAGCTGCAAGGGTTGTGGCAATGATGCAAGGGCTTTGTTGGGAAGCGGAAAGAATCTGAGCAGTTTCGGGTAAGCGTAATTGTCCGTCGACAATGACCCGCACAGGGTCTTTGCCCCCTGGAAGTCGACAGGTGAGTTGGGGGTTATCTTGAAGAACTGTTTCACTTCCCACCAAAATGACATCATAGTGATCACGGAGTTGGTGAACATAATGGCGGGACTTTTCCGAACTAACCCAGCGTGAGTCCCCTGTCTCTGTAGCAATTTTGCCATCTAGGGTCATGGCAGATTTATATAAGACAAAGGGTAAACCAGTCGTAATTGCTTTAATAAAGACTTCATTAACTAGGGTGGCTTCTTGGTCCAGGAGACCTACGTCTACCTGAATTCCAGCCTTACGTAAACGATCGATACCGCGACCTGCTACGATTGGATTTGGATCTCTCATGGCAACTACAACACGTTTGATCTCGGCTTTGATCAGGGCGTCAGCACAAGGAGGTGTTCTGCCAAAATGGGAACATGGTTCTAAGGTTACATAAGCCGTAGCGCCACAAGCCTGATCTCCTGCGGCTGTAAGAGCATGAACTTCAGCGTGAGGGGACCCAGCCTTATGGTGATATCCCTCTCCTACGATTAGGTCATCTTTGACAATCACACATCCTACCAGAGGATTCGGACTGGTTCTACCGACAGCTTTAACCGCTAGCTCAAGTGCTCTTTTCATAAATTTTTGGTCGTGTAAATTTGAAGGACTCGATTTAAGCATAGGATTCCTTTCTTAAAACTAGATTTAGTGTATCCAAAAAAAGAAGAAGTAAAAAATAAAAAACACCTGTTCTTTCTCCAGGTGTTGATCATAAAGTCACAGCTCAAAAAAGCGCTCAAACGCTTAAATGTGCTGTTCCTCTTCTCATCCAGACTTTACTGTCGGCCCCGGAATTGACACCGGGTCTGCCTTACGGCTCGCGGGCTTTACCGCCGGTAGGGAATTTCACCCAACCCCAGAGGAATAATACGGATTATTAAATTTCCTATAGTTTACTCCAGGTTGTTGATTTTCGCAACCCTATATTTTCCCATGCAAGGCAAGGAATTCTTCTCGTAATAAACCCATCAGAATTGCGTCATGGTAGTTTCCTAGTACGTAACGAGCCTCACGTTGACGGCCTTCAATTACAAAGCCAACTTTTTCATAAGCCTTAATGGCCCGGATGTTCTGATCCCAAGTATCCAGAGAAATTCGGTGAAAATTCCACTGGCTAAAGAGGTAGCGCGCAAAGGTGATTACGGCATCTGTGCCATAGGCTTTGCCCCAATAGTTTTTATCCCCAATAACAACAAAGAGCGCAACCGAACGAGCAGGGATATTGATTTCTTTAAAGCCAATGGTTCCAATCAGTCGTTCGTTTTCATCTAAAATTATATAGCGATGGGTATCGGGCGACTCGTCAAGAAACTTTACGGCGAGTTGATCTTTGCTTTGTAGGGTATTCAAGGGCCAAGCCCCACTAGACCATAAATTTACCTCTTGATCATTATACCATTGATAGATTTCGTCAAGATCATCTTCTTCTATCGGGCGAATGGAGGTTTTGAGACCTTTTAGCATCAAGCAGAACTCCTTAGTCATCGTTAGTATGTTTCATGAGACTTATTTTAGCATTGATTTTAGGCAAAAATCAAACTGGAAGAAGACCCTAGTGAGCGAAAATTAGGGTCAACAGCTTACTGAATCATACCAGCGGATTAATAGAACCTGTTAAATCCCGCTAGCAAGCTCTGAAATAAAAAAGGGTCTGAATTTATTCACGTTCCTAAAAGTGAATAAATTCAGACCTTTTGGCTAAACTGGTCGGGGCGACGGGATTCGAACCCACGGCCTCTTGGTCCCGAACCAAGCACGCTACCAAACTGCGCCACGCCCCGAATCATTAGAACGAACTTCATATTACCAAACCGAGGTAATCCTGTCAACCTAAATTGGTTATTTGTACGAACTAAAAAAACGGGAAATAGCTATTGATTTGATTTGAAAAGATTTGGTGACTAAACCAACATAAAATGAATGACAATTCATTGCCAAACTTAAAAATATATTGTAGAATAACTTATAATTAATTTTTCAAAATATTGAGTTATGTTGTAGGAAATACTATAATATTGTCAGAATATTTGTTATCCAATGAGTTTTTAACATTAATTAAATTATGAATTATACTTTATTTAGCTCTAGATTGCTACATGTTTTATTTTCATATATACTTTATACAAGCTATCTTATAAATAAAACCCTTAATAGGTGCTTATCTAGAGGGAGAGAAGAAAATGGGGAAAATTGGGATTGTTATGGATTCTACTGGATATCTTTCAAAAGAAATTCTTGAGCAATTTAAGATTCGCGTCGTACCCCTTAATGTTAATATTGGTGATGAAACGTTTTCTGAAACAGAACTAACCAATCCGATTTATTTTGAAAAGCTAAGTCATATCTCCGGTTTGTCGACAACCTCACAACCTTCCGTTGGCACATTCTTGGAAACCTATAATTCAATGTTTTCGGAAGGCATTGAGGATATTGTAAGTATTCATATTTCTGCGGCGATCAGTGGAACAATCCAGTCAGCTCTGATGGCCAAAGAACAAGCTTCCAGTCCGAATATTCACATCTTTGATTCAAGGTCTTCTGCTTTGGGTCTCGGTGTACTTGCTTGGGCAGCAGCAGAATGGGCAGAGCAAGGGTTAAGTAGTTCGGATATCATGGCGCAGCTTCAAACTCTTAATCAACAGACAGAACTATATTTTATAGTTAATACGCTGGAAAATTTACGTAAAGGAGGACGGATTGGTGGTGCAGCTTCACTAGTTGGAACTTTACTTCAAATAAAACCGATTCTTTACTTTAATCAAAACGCACAAATCGATGTTTTTGATAAAGTGCGGTCGCGTACTAAGGCATGGCAACGGGTACTTGACGAATTAAATCGTGCCTTAGCTACAGGAAAACGTTACCGTATTTGTGTTATGCACGTTAACATACCGGAAGAAGGAAAAATCCTACTCAACGAACTTAAGGTTCGATTTCCAGAACATGAAGTTCGTTTATTTGAAGCCGGAGCCGTCATTGCTACTCATGTCGGACCTGGAGCATTTGGCCTCACGTTTCACCCTTGGCCTGTTGTATAAAACTATCTCTTTTTACTGAAGTTGCTAGCCTCAGCGTTGAAACTTATTGATCGTTTAGTGAGCGCTATAGTTGCTCACACGCTCAAAGAGAAAACTGAAAATTTATAATACCCAGACAAAAATCAAAAAAGATTTCTCTTTAAGAGGAAAACTTAGCTTTCTAACGAATAATAATCTCATAGGAGGTTAAGCACATACGAATATTATGCGTTATTGCATTTTAAATTGACTCAGTAAGGTTTGTTGGTTTAATTAGAATATTAAGTATATTCTGAAAATTTTATTAATATCCATTTACACTTTGTGAATATTAACTCATTATCTTATAATTTTAAATTATTCTTGAAATACTGAAAAATTAGTCAATAAATTTTAAACTTTGGCAGGATTTTTAAAACAAAAAAAGAATAGGTTATATCAAGGGGAGATTAGATTGCAGGAGAAGTCTCATAAATATCAATCTAGAAGGAGTTGAGGCATGTTGAAAATAGCAATCTCTGGTAAAGGCGGGGTCGGTAAAACTACCTTTGCAGCCAATCTTGCCCATTGGCTCTCGCAAAAAGGGATCACTGTTTTAGCGGTGGATGCTGATCCCGATGCCAGCCTTGGGACGATCCTGGGTCTCTCTGAGGACGTTCTCTCAGATCTTAAACCGATTGTCGACATGAAAGAACTGATTGAAGCCAGAATGGGTGGTAGTGGAACTTATTACCCACTTAATCCTCAGGTTGACGATATACTCGATGATTACAGCATTTCAATGGGGTCGATTCGCTTTTTCCGGATGGGCAATATCAAAGGGGGAGGAACCTCCTGTTATTGTAAGGAAAACAGTTTTCTTCAAGCCTTGGTCAATTCATTGATTCTTGGCGAACAAGATACTGTGATTTTAGATATGGGGGCAGGTATTGAACAGCTTACTCGTGGTACTGCCTTAGGGGTTGATATCCTAGTCATTGTGACCGAACCATCTAAAGTTAGTGTCCAAACAGTAAAAGTTATTCAAAAACTGGCACTTGAGTTGGGAATTCCACGTGTGGTTGTGGTAGGGAATAAAGTACGCAATTCTAAAGATGAAAATTTTCTTAGAGACCTCTTTCCTTCAGAACAGCTAATTGGTATTATCCCTTACAGTGACGAGCTGTTGGAAATGTCCATTAATTCAGGCAGTGACGAGTTGCCTGGTGGGTCTCTGGGAGTTATTATTAATACCATTTATCAAAAAATCATCGATGAAGGGAGATGACAGAGGTTTTCGTAAGTAGAGATGTGAGTATTAGTATGAGACGAGATCTTAATAAAGAGGAGGGTGTAATATGCCTAGATATCGGGATTTAACCCATACTGCCCGACCATCCGACGCACCGCGAGTCGTTGACCCTAAGAATCCCATTCGTACTACCGACCCTGGCGCACTTCAAATGTTAAAATTGATTGAGGATAAAAAGATTGAGACGGTTTATGACCGTGTAGTTGCCCAACAACCACAATGTGCCTTTGGATATAAAGGAATATGTTGCCGAATTTGTATTGCTGGCCCTTGTCGAGTGAAAAAAGAGGATGGCCCTGGCAGTCGAGGGATTTGCGGAGCATCCGCTTACACGATTGTCTCCCGCAATCTTGTTCGATATATTGCTGGGGGTACGGCGTCCCACTCTGAGCATGCTCGCCATATTCTTCATACCGCACATGCTTTAGTTGAAGGACATGCCGATGACTATGAGATAAAATCCTCCGCAAAGCTTATGAAATTAGCTCAGGATTTAGGGGTTGCCACCCTAGACCGCGAAGAAAAAGAAATCCTGAGAGATGTTGTAGAGATCGGGTATTCCGATTTCGGCCGTTACCAAGATCGACCACTAGCCTTTTTGGATGCTTTTTTGACAGAGGGACGACGCAGAAAGTTTAAACACACCAACATTATGCCAAGAGCTATTGACGGTACTGTCACAGAACTTTTAGCACAAACGGCCATGGGCGTTGACAGTGATCCAGTAAATATCATTTTTGGTGGTCTTAAAGCTGCTCTCGCCGACTTAGGTGGAGAATATATCGGTACAACTCTGAGTGATGTTTTGTTTGGCATCCCTGAACCTATCGTCTCTGAAGCCAATCTGGGAGTCATTAACCCGAAAATGGTTAATATTGCTGTTCACGGACACAATCCAGTCTTGAGTGAAATGGTCGTTGCTGCTGCCCGGAAAATGAAAGCGGAAGCCGAGAAAGTTGGAGCTGAGGGAATCAATATCGTTGGAATCTGCTGTACAGGTAATGAGCTGTTGATGCGTGAAGGTGTCTATCTGGCAACTTCTTCAGCGTCTCAAGAAATGGCAATCATGACCGGTGCTTTGGATGCGATGGTGGTTGATATTCAGTGTATTTATCCCTCCGTGCAAACCGTGGCTGAATGTTTCCATACTAAAGTTGTAACAACCGAAGCTATTATGAAAATCCCCAACGCTCAACACATTGCTTTCAATACAGAAACCGCTATGGATGATGCTAAGAAGCTTATTGCCATAGCTATTGAAGCTTATAAACATCGGGATCCTAAGAAGATTTCTATTCCTACTGAACGTCATAAGCTTGTTGCTGGCTTCAGCTTGGAAGCATTGAAGGAGATCTTCTCTAAAATTAACCCTGATCGACCCATCTCAGTTCTTACGGATGCTATTCAGAGTGGTCAGATTAAAGGGGTTGCTCTCATGGCTGGTTGTAACAATCTCAAACGCTTACAGGACGAGTCCCATATCACAGTTTTAAAAGAACTCGTCAAAAATGACGTTTTTGTAATTGCCACGGGCTGTTCCTCTGGCGCCTTTGCAAAATTTGGACTCATGTCTCCGCTGGCAGTGGATACCTATGCTGGCGAAGGTCTTAAATCATTCATTCAAACCTTAGAAGCTGCAAATCCTGAATTATCAACTGGTTTACCGTTAGTCTTCCATGTTGGCTCCTGTGTCGATAACAGCCGCGGGATCGATTTAGCCATGGCTATGGCTAATGAACTCGGTGTCGATGTGCCAAAAGTTCCTTTTGTGGCATCTGCTCCAGAAGCTATGCATGAAAAAGCAGTCGCTATCGGAAGTTGGGCAGTCACAATGGGACTACCAGTCCATGTTGGATCCATGCCTCCCGTTGAAGGCAGCGACCTTGTCTATGGTATTACGACTCAAATCGCCCATGACGTCTTTGGCGGAAACTTTATTTTTGAAGTTGATCCAGTGCTTGGCGCTCAAAAGCTTATCAATGCTCTAGAATATAGGACTTGGAAGCTAAATGTTCATCAAAAGACTGCGGAAAAAAATAATACGGCAATAGCCCAAGGTTGGTAAGAAAGGAGGAATGTTTATGTCTATGGAGGAAATTTACGCAGACGCAATTAAGGACCCCAACAATCAACCCAAAAAACTCTTACGTAGAGTTTACGATGGCACCATAATTGCTATGACTTATGCAGAAATCCTATTAAATCGGGCGCTTAAAGACTTTGGAAGCGAGCAAATTGTTGGTTATCCGGATACCGCTTATCATCTACCCGTTATCACCTGTCTTTCCGGTGAAAAGGTTACTAAACTGGGTGAGTTAGTTCCAATTTTAAATCGCATGCGTAGTCAAATTCGTACAGATCTTACCTTTGATAACGCCAGGCTTTGGGGTGAATCCGTCCTTTATGCCGCGGAAGTCATTGAGACCCTTAATTATCTACGTGGGGAAGAACCCAAAGTTAAACCTTGGACTGGATTCTTAGGTGACCCAATTGTACGGAAACACGGGATTAAAATGGTTGACTGGACAATTCCTGGTGTTGCTGTTATTCTAGGTCGTGCCAAAGACTCTCAAGCTGCGAAGAAAATTGTCGATAATCTGATGGGTAAAGGCTTTATGATCTTCCTCTGTGATGAGATTATTGAACAATTGCTGGAAGAAAACGTCAAGATTGGGGAAGACTATATAGCGTTCCCACTTGGAAACTTTACTCAAATTATTCATGCTGTGAACTATGCGTTCCGTGCAGGACTCGCCTTCGGTGGAATTCCAGCTGGAGAACGAGAAAATCATCGTGATTATCAGCGTCGTCGGATTCGGGCTTTCGTTTTAAATTTTGGTGAGTTAGATGATGTTAAACTGGCTGCTTCAATGGGCGCAATTTTCATGGGCTTCCCAGTCTTTACGGATCAGGTACTCAGTGATGATATGCAAATCCCTGATTGGTACATTTCTGAGCCTGATTATGAGAAGATCGTTCCCTTGGCAATGGAAGTGCGTGGAATCAAACTAACCAACATCGAAATTCCTATTCCGGTAAACTTCGGTCCTGCTTTTGAGGGAGAAACCATCCGCAAAGCAGAAACCTATGTTGAATTCGGTGGCGGACGTTCTACAGCCTTTGAACTCGTTCAGACAGTTGGACCTGATGAAATTGTTGACGGTCAGGTCACAGTTATTGGGCCCGAACTCGATTCTATTCCTGAAGGGACCAAACTGCCTTTGGGAATTAAGATTGACATTTACGGACGTAAGATGCAAGCAGATTTTGAAGGAGTTTTGGAGCGTCGAATTCATTACTTTGCCAACTATGGGGAAGGTATTTGGCACGTTGCTCAGCGTGATTTGTGCTGGGTGCGGATTTCCAAAGATGCCAGAGCAAAAGGCTTCTTAATTAAACATCTAGGAGAGCTTCTGTTAGCAAAGTTAAAGCAGGAATTCCCGGCCATCGTCGACCGAGTTCAAGTCACTCTTATTACAGACCAAATAGCCGTTGAGGAAGGTCTTGTGAAAGCACGCGAACGATATCGTGCTCGTGACGATCGGATGAGGAGCTTAACAGATGAGTCTGTCGAAGATTTCTATTCCTGTTTACTTTGTCAGTCCTTTGCCCCAAACCATGTTTGTATTGTTACCCCTGAACGGGTCGGCTTGTGCGGTGCAGTGAGCTGGTTAGATGCCAAGGCCTCTTATGAAATCTCACCAAACGGACCAAACCAACCTATTCCTAAAGGGCCAGCCATCGATGAGTTAAAAGGTATGTGGCAAAGTACCAACGACTATTTATTTAAGGCTTCGAACAACACCTTGGAAGAGGTCAATCTCTATACCCTCATGGATAAGCCGATGACCTCTTGCGGTTGCTTTGAGGCTATCATGGCCATCGTTCCTGAAGCAAATGGACTCATGCTGACGACTCGTGAGCATTCAGGAATGACCCCTTGCGGTATGACATTCTCCTCTCTGGCAGGAACCTGCGGTGGTGGAATGCAAACTCCAGGATTCATGGGAATTGGCAGAACTTATCTGCTCAGTAAAAAATTCATTCCTGCTGATGGTGGACTGGCGCGTATTGTCTGGATGCCAAAAGAACTCAAAGAATTCTTGCGTGAGGACTTTATTCAACGCTCCATCGATGAAGGTTTAGGAGCAGACTTCATCGACAAGATTGCAGACGAGTCTGTCGGCACCACTGTCGAGGAAATCGTACCCTTCCTTGAGGAAAATGGACATCCTTGCTTTGCCCTTGAATCACTAATGTAATTGACCCACTAGACGACAAGGCCCTAACGGTATATCTCCAAGGGCCTTGCCAGTCTGTATTATTCGCCTATATCGATTAGAAAGGGGATTTAAAATGGCTCTTACAGGTTTAGAAATCTATAAACAACTACCCAAGAAAAACTGCGGAGAATGTGGCGTACCAACTTGCCTAGCCTTTGCTATGGCATTAGCTTCAGGAAAAGCAGCTTTAGACGCTTGCCCATATGTAACTGATGCTGCCCGAGAGAATTTGGATTCGGCTGCTGCCCCTCCAATCAAAGCCATAAAATTTGGTAAAGAGTCTGTGCTTGGAGATGAAACAGTCCTTTTCCGTCATGATAAGACGTTTTATCACCCAACCACGTTGCTGATTCAGGTCTCTGATACCCTAAATGATGAGGAATTGAATGCTAAAATCGCAGAGATCAAGGGCCTAGAATTCGAGCGTGTTGGTCTCCAATACACCATAGATGGAGTGGCTGTAATACACGAATCGGGAGACGCTGCGCGTTTTGCTAAGGTAGCTGCTGCTGTAGCTGAAGCAACAGATATATCATTGCTCTTGTTAAGCAGTGATGCTGGAGCTTTAAAAGTTGCCCTTGAGCCGTTGGCATCCCGTAAGCCCCTAATTGGAGTAGCAACTGCTGAGAATTATGAAGCTATGGTCAACTTGGCTAAAGATAACTCCGTTCCTGTTATTCTTAAGGCAGATGGCTTGGATGCTCTCGAAGAACTCGTCGTTAAAGCGACAGCCTTGGGCTATAAAGAGTTCGTCTTGGATCCTGGTGCAAGGACTCCTGTTCAGACGTTAGCAAATCTTACCCATATACGACGTTTGGCTATTAAGAAAAAATTCCGGCCCTTCGGCTATCCAGTCATTGCTTTCACAAGCAATACAGAGCCAATGGAAGAAGTCATGGAGGCTACTGTTTATGTGGCTAAATATGCCAGTGCAGTTGTCTTGAAAACCAGCAAGAAAGCTCACGTTTTACCACTTATGACCTTAAGACAGAACATATATACTGATCCACAGAAACCGATTCAAGTTGAGCCTAAATTGCATTCTGTAGGGAATGTCAATGAGAACTCACCATTTTACATTACGACAAACTTCTCCTTAACCTACTATAGTGTCGAAGGTGAAGTAGAAACCTCCAAGATTCCAAGCTACATTCTACCGATCGATACTGACGGAACCTCTGTTCTCACAGCTTATGCTGCTGGTAAATTTGAGCCAGAGAAAATCGTCGAAGCGATGGTGGCCTGCGGTATTGCCGACAAGGTAAAACACCGTAACGTTATCATTCCAGGCTATGTCGCTGTTATTTCAGGAAAGCTTTCTGAACTATCTGGCTGGAAAGCAGTTGTAGGACCACGGGAGTCTAGCGGAATTGTTTCTTTCTCGAAATCCTTAACTTAAGTTTTGGTGCTAGATACCATGATGCAATGCTGAGATCTGATTGATGTTTTCTATACAAAACTATATTATTCGTGGGATTTCTGGTGAAGTAAGGAAGTGAAAGCGATGTCCCAATTTCAAGTGAAGTTTATGCCCGAGAACCGAGTTGTTGAAGTACCTGATGGTACATCCTTGCTCAATGCAGCCGCTAAAGCGGAAATATTCATTAAATCTGGATGCGGTGGTAAGGGGACTTGTGGAGCCTGTAAAGTTGTCGTTTTGAGTGGGGATCCCACAGTAAGTGGAACCGGAAATTTGACACCTGAACAGCTTTCCAGAGGGGTCCGACTTGCCTGCAAAACCTTGGTCCAAGGGGATATGACAATTGAAGTGCCTCCAGAATCAAGGTTACAAGAACATCAAGTTTTAATGGGGGATGTTCAAAAAGGGTTCTTACAGGAAAGCGAACAGGATTTACTCGAAAAATTCGGGCATCATCCCTTAGCAATCAAGCAGAGGATTTCACTTTCCAAACCGACCTTGACAGAAAACTCCAGTGATTGGGCTCGCCTGAGCATAGAACTCCGTCGAGTATTGAAAACCGGAGATAAACCCATTCATATTCCCTTATCCGTTCTCAAACATCTGCCAGAGTCACTCCGTAAAGCAAATTGGGATGTATCCATCACTCTGACTGATACGAACACTGGATTAACGGTTACACACCTTGAAGCTGGAAATGATGTTCCTCCTTATGGGCTTGCCATTGATATAGGTACCACAACCGTTGTCGTTTACCTCGTCAATCTCTTAACGGGAGAGATTGTCGATCAACAGGGTACATACAACAAACAAGCGAAGTATGGGGATGACGTTATATCCCGTATCGTGTTCGCCGTTGAAAACGAGCAAAACTTACAAGAGATTAGAAACGCTGTAGTCGATACCATCAATGGCCTTCTCGACAAGATTCTAACTCGCCAGTCTTTGAGTAAGACGAATATCTCTAGCGCAATGGTAGCCGGAAATACGACTATGACACAGTTGTTCTTAGGTGTAGATCCACGCTATATTCGATTAGAGCCTTATATTCCAACAATGACAACTGTGCCATCTATCCCTGCTCGGGAAATTGGGCTTCATATGTTACCTGAGGCCTTGGTGCATTGTTATCCTTCGGTAGCGAGTTATGTCGGTGGAGATATTGTTGCTGGAACACTTGTCACGGATTTGGCCAACAACGAAGACATTATCCTCTTTATCGATATTGGAACGAATGGAGAAATTGTACTCGGAAACCAGGATTGGCTTGTTGCTTGCGCTTGTTCTGCAGGTCCGAGCTTTGAAGGTGGCGGTATTACCTTTGGTATGCGAGCTATGCCAGGAGCGATTGAGCGGATTATCATTGATCCCCAATCGTTGGATGTATCCCTGAAGGTGATCAATAACCAAACTCCTGTAGGAATATGCGGATCGGGGCTTGTGGATTGTATAGCCAAACTACTCAGTGCCGGTATTATCGACCGCGCTGGGAATTTCCAGCTAGGGCATAAATCAGGCTCGGAACGATTACGGGCCACTACCGATGATAAAGAATTTGTCCTAGCTTGGGCTCATCAAGCCGGTGGGGAAAAAGATGTGGTCATCACTGAAAACGATGTCAAGAATGTTATTCGTGCCAAAGGGGCGATTTACGCTGGAATCCGATCCTTATTAAACATGGTTGCAGTGGATCTTGAAATGATTAGCCGAATCGTCATTGCTGGCGGTTTTGGAAATTACCTTAATATTCATGATTCCGTTCAAATAGGCCTGCTTCCAGATCTTGAGCCAGACCGGTTTGTGTTTATTGGCAATGCTTCCGTTAAAGGTGCGCGTCTTGCCTTACTTTCTCAGAACGCCTGGCGAGAAGCAGAAGAATTGGGACGAAAAATGACCTATGTTGAGCTTTCAGTTGGAGCAACCTATATGGACGAATACATGGCAGCCTTGTTTTTACCCCATACGGATATATCCCTATTTCCATCTTTTCAATAACTATTATTATGGAGGTCACTTATGTCTAAATATATAGCAGTTGCAGGTAAAGGTGGAGTAGGAAAAACCACATTCACCGCTTTATTGTTAAGGCAAATGGTTCATCGCAAACAAGGGACTTCAATCCTCGCTGTCGATGCAGATCCCAATGCAAATCTTGGCGAAGCTTTGGGCCTAACTGTCACGTCGACGATCTCAGAATTGCTTGAACAAAGTAAGGATCCCAAAGCAATTCCTCAGGGAATGCCTAAAAACATCTTTATCGAATACAAACTCCAACAATCCCTAGTTGAGTCAAAAGAAATTGATCTACTAGTTATGGGGGGGCCACAAGGAGCAGGGTGTTATTGCTATCCTAATGATCTCTTGCGCAAACATCTTGAGAATATAGGAGAGAACTATGACTTTGTGGCCGTAGATTCTGAAGCTGGTTTGGAACACATCAGTCGACGTACTATTCCCCATATCGAGATCATGTTTGTAATCAGTGATTCTTCTGCACGAGGTATACGTTCGGCAGGACGGGTCCACGATCTGATACGAGGACTAAAGTCTGCAGTACAAACCATCTACTTAATTGTCACAAAGACAACGGAAGGTAGCTTGGAATCCTTGAGTGAAGAAATTAAACGAACAGGTCTCACTTTGATCGGAGATATTCCGTTAGATCCATTAGTTGTGGAATATGACTTGGCAGGTAAACCATTATATGATTTGCCTGATGATGCCGTCTCGGTAAAGGCTGTGGAAAGCATTCTGAACCGTGCCGGAATCTTTAACTAGAAAGGAGAGAAGTTCATGTCCGTAACATTAGTGAAAGAAAAGTATTCCAGTAAAGTTGGAGAGGTAGTCCTCGGCGCAACTGCTGAACAGGGAGGAACAAGAACCTCCACAATTACAGTTGGAGGAGATAGTGCCTTGCCTTTTCTCCATTTTGAAGGAGAAATGAAGAACCGTCCAGTGATCGCCATGGAGGTCACTGATGTCGTACCAACTTGGAGCGATATCATTACAAGCCAAATTGGAGATGTCATCAATAATCCAGCAGCTTGGGCGAAAAAATGTGTCGACGAATTTGGTGCCGATCTCATTTATTTAAAACTTAACGGTGCAGACCCTGAAGGGGAAAACCGTTCGCCTGAAGATTGTGCTCGTATCGTAAAAGAAGTCTTAGCAGCTGTGGGAGTTCCCCTTATTGTTGAAGGTTGCGACGACTCTCAAAAAAATAACGAGATAATGACAGTTATCGCAGAAGCTGCAACCGGAGAAAATCTTCTGATCGGTATTGCTGAACAGGATAACTATAAGTCCATTGCCGCAGCTGCCATGGTTCACAAACACACCTTGATTGCACGTTCTCCACTTGATATTAATATCTGTAAACAACTTAATATTCTGATCACTGAAATGGGACTACCACTCAACAAAATCGTCATCGACCCTACAGTGGCTGGTCTTGGATTCGGAATTGAATATGTTTATTCTATCATGGAGCGGGCACGTCTCGGAGCCTTAGCCGGTGATAAAATGCTTTCCATGCCCATTATTTGTACTGTTGGTTATGAAGCCAATCGCTGCAAAGAAGCCTATGCATCAGTCGAAGAGTTTCCCGGCTGGGGCGATCTTGAAGACCGTGGATTGCTTTGGGAGGCAGTAACCGCTTCTGGAGTACTACAAGTTGGTGCTAGTATCCTTGTTATGCGTAACCCTGCAGCAGTAAAGGTTGTCCAGAAGAATATTGCTGACATGTTCAATAAATAGGTCATCATTAAACTTCAGATGGAGTAAAACTCCATCTGAAGTAAGTTACATTTATCCGTGAAAATCACCTTCCTATAGTATAATTTTATTATTTTATTAAGATGAAAGGACGTGACCGAATGCTTATTTTTGGCGAACGGATTAACGGAATGTTTACTGATATTGGAGAAGCACTTCGCAATAAGGATCCAAAACCACTCCAATACTGGGCAGTGAAGCAACAAGAAGGAGGAGCTCACTACCTTGACGTAAACTCGGGTCCAGCTATTCCCACGGAAGAGCGAGTCGCAGCTTATGAGTGGATGGTTAATGTCATTCAAGAAGTATCTGAATTGCCACTTGTTTTGGACTCTACAAACTATAATGCTATTGAAGCCGGCTTGAAAGTTTGTAAACGCCCTGCGATTATTAACTCTTGCCCTGCAGAACAAGTCAAAATCGAGCGTGTTTTCCCGATGGCGATTCAATATAACGCGGGTATTATTGGTTTGACCATGGACAAGAAAGGTATTCCTAAAGACGCTGAAAACCGGGTAGCCTTTGCCATGGAATTGGTAGCAGCCGCAGATGAATATGGCGTGCCAATGGAAGATCTCTATATTGACCCATTGATTCTCCCTGTTAACGTGGCTCAGGAGCATGCGCCTGAAGTTTTAGAATCCTTACGTCAGGTGAAAATGTTAGCAAACCCAGCACCACGTACGGTTCTTGGCTTATCCAACGTTTCGCAGAAATCACCGGATCGCAATTTGATCAATCGGACATACATGGCTATGGCCATTGCCTCTGGACTTGATGCTGCCATTATGGATGCTAATGATGATGACCTCGTTGATGTAGCAGCTACGTGTCAGATCCTTCTCAATAGGAGCGTCTATGCTGATTCTTATTTGAAAGTTTTCCGAGCACGCTAATTTCCTAAAGATTTGGGTAAGAGAGACCTAGTTTTGATCGTTAAATTCCTCGTAATTCAGCAAATTTGTTAAGCTCCTCAGAGTTAACTCTGAGGAGCTTAACAATTCCAGAACAATTCTGTGAGATTTTAATCCTTTGTTATTCATACCCTCCAGAAAACAAGCATAGCTATCAAGAGATATACAATCTATCTGGAGGTGTATAATTGGAGACTATTTTTCATCATGATCCACGAATTGAAGACTGGGTTAAGCAAATTACCGAAAAAATCTTTACAGTATGTTTACTGTCAGGAGTAGATTCGGAGGCAGAATTTCAAGAAGGTAGTTTGATTGTTGCGAAAATTGCAGCAGTATTTTTGGGTTTTGCTACGTTTCCTTCAGAATATTTAGAAGATGGCTTAAAACAACTTCTCGAACAGCAACTTCCTGACGCACGTGTGATTAATAACTTTCCGACGTTTCGCGAGACGATGAACAGGATGCTACAAGCAGGAATTTCGAAGGTGATGGAATCCCATCAGATAGCAGCCGAATGTATGAGACAAGAAGCTACAGAAGAAGCTATAGAGGAAGCTGCAGAAGAAGCTACAGAGGAAGCTACAGAGGAAGCTACAGAAGAAGCTATAGAGGAAGTCACAGAAGAAGTTACAAAAAAAGTTACAGAAGAGTTCGTAGAAAAAACTACTAAAGATGACAGTGAAAAGGTTATAATAACTAAGGGTAGTGCAGAAGGAGAACTTATGGTCACTTTAAAACATGTCCTAAGTTTTTCCTTTCCAAATAAAAAAATAACTTGGAACTCCAAGTTAATGGGTCAGACATTTTTAGCCCAAGTAGAGGATACACTGATTTGTCTACAGGATCCTAACCAGGCCATTGATTTGCAGATTTATATTAAGGAAGGTTGGAAAGTCGTCCTATGCACCACAGATGAGCTTAAATTTCCTCGTAGACTAGAGAGGAAATTTAGACAAGCTCAGCGATTAGGAAAAAGGTCCTATCTTTAGGATATTTCTTGCGAAGAAGTAGGAAATACTATTTCAGTGTCGAATTAAGGATAGTAGAGAAGGTTTAGGCATTAATCTAGATTGAAATGAGGAATAGTTTTGTTGGATCAGTTGGGAGAAATATTAAAGAAAACATTATCAGCGATTGAATCAGGAAAAGAAGAAATTTTCTTCATTGCAGAAACGTCACGGACTGAGACTACTCGCCTGATTAATGAACTCTCTCAGCTAAAACTTAACATTGCAGAAGTGATTTCCCAAGTGGACAGTCAAGAAAGAATTGATCGGCGCATGCGTCAGAAACTCATGGAAGTAAATCGTGCGCATCACATACACACCCAAGAAGAAATGATCGAGACTTATGCAGAAGCAAAAGATGCCCAGGTAAAATTACAACTCTTACAGCATAAGGAAGTTCAATTGCGTAATCGCAGAGATGATCTTGAACGATCCCTTCGTCAGATGCAAGCAACAATCGAGCGTGCTCAAAATTTGATGACTCAGGTGGGAATGGCAATCAGCTTATTACAAGGTGGTTTAGCCGAGGCCCTGCATACCCAGACCAACGAACAACGGTTTGAGATGGGTTTACGTGTAATTAGAGCACAGGAAGAAGAACGCCGACGCGTGGCGAGAGAAATTCACGATGGACCTGCTCAAACCCTCGCGAATATCGTTTTGCGTTTGGAAATTGCCGAAAAGTTACTTGAGTTAGATCCTAGCCGAGTCAAAGCCGAGCTAATGGACCTGAAAAATTTAGTACGGGCAAATCTCCAAGATATACGAAGAATAATTTTTGATCTTCGACCGATGGCTTTGGATGACTTAGGAATTGTGCCAGCAATTACGAAATACCTAGATAACTTCCAGGAGAATTATGGGATAAAATGTAAGCTTCGGATTGAGGGACGTGAAAAACGACTTCTTCCGGCTATGGAAGTTGCCCTTTTTCGTTTAGTTCAAGAAGGAATGACCAATGTTGCAAAACATGCCTGCTCGCCTAAGGTCGAAGTATGGCTTATATATCGAGAGGATTGGATGATTGCACGGATTCATGACTATGGCAAAGGGTTTGAGGTCAAATCTGCGATGAATGCACCCGGGGAACATTTTGGACTCGTCGGAATGCGCGAACGAGTAGAAATGTTCTCAGGGCGTTTTTCTATCCAATCTACTTTAGGGAAGGGGACTTTAATCGAATTGTCAATTCCATCGAGTCAGGAGGAGGTACGACAACTTGATACAGATCGTGATTGCCGATGATCACCCCCTGTTAAGGGAGGGACTACGTCGCATATTAGAATTTGAAGAAGGAATCGAAGTTGTTGCCGAAGTAGGGGATGGACAAGGTGCCATTAATGTCGCCCGAAAGATGAAATTCGATATCTTATTAATGGATCTTAATATGCCTGTGGTGAATGGCTTAGAAGCTGGACGTGTCATTCGTCGTGAATACCCGGATATTGGAATACTGGTTCTCACTGTTGATGATTCTGATGAGAAAATATTTCAAGTCCTTCAAATTGGTGTTGCAGGCTATCTTCTAAAAGACGTGGATTCTAAAACATTGATTCACTCAATTCGCAAGGTATATTCCGGTGAACCCATCTTATCTCCTGCTGTTACCGGTAAGTTAATGGGGCAATTGAGTCATCCAAGCCCCGTAAAAGATACTTGTGGACTCAGTGATCGAGAGATGGAAATTCTTCACTATGTGGTACAAGGCTCATCTAACCGAGAGATTGGTACCTCATTATTTATTAGTGAAAAGACCGTAAAGAACCATTTATCCAGCATTTATCGAAAATTAGCGGTAGAAGACCGCACCCAAGCGGCTTTAAAAGCAGTTAAGCTTAAGTTTTTCTTGCTTGATTAAAAATCCCGGAGATTAATTATATTGCGAATCTTCAGACAAACAGGTAAACTATTATTAGAAAATCGTTTAATCTTAAATCACAAACAATATAGAGTGAACTGCTATGCATAGAATTAATATTTAATTTGTAAAGCGTCTATGAAGCATTTTCTATTATAATTTAGATTAGAAAAGCTTTGCGAGGCGCTATTTTTTGGAGGATTGATTTGATGAAAATTAGTTTTTTCGGAGCTGCGCAAGTTGTCACGGGTTCATCCTTTCTTGTCGAATCAGGCGAATCACGTATCCTAATTGATTGTGGAATGTTTCAAGGCTCTAAGGCACTTAAAGAGTTAAATTACAATGAATTCCCCTATAATCCCGCGAGCATTGATGCAGTTATTTTAACGCATGCCCATACTGATCATGCTGGTATGCTTCCCAAACTTATTAAAGCCGGATTCAAGGGTTCAATTTGGGCAACCCCTGAAACCATAAAATTATGTTCTATCATGCTTCCAGATAGTGGTCATATTCAAGAGATGGAAGTTGAACGCAAGAATCGTAAGCGTTTAAGAGCAGGAATTCAACCCTTAAATCCAATCTATACCGTCCAAGATGCCATTGATACTATAGCGTATTTTAAGGCAACCTCTTATCAACAACTCGTTGACTTAGTTCCAACCTTGTCGTTCAAATTTTCTGATGCTGGTCATATTTTGGGTGCGGCACATGTTTCACTCTATGTTAAAGAACAAGACTTTACTAAAACTATTGTTTTTTCTGGTGACATTGGAAATAGTAACCAACCTTATGTTGAAGATCCCAGCATTATAAACGAAGCAGATATTGTCATAATGGAAACGACTTATGGGAATCGACTCCACTCCGAAAAGTCCGAAAATAATCAAACGATTGACCGTATGGAGCAACTTGCTGAAACAATTCGTTCAACCCATGAAGCTGGAGGGAATTTGATTATTCCTGCTTTTGCAATTGAACGTACCCAAGATTTACTATTTTATCTCCGAAAATTGCAAAACGAGCAGCGCATACCTACTTTGCCAGTTTATATTGACAGTCCTTTAGCCATCGCAGCAACAAAAATATTCCAAGAAAACACAGCCCATTTTGATCAAGAAACACAAGACCTGATTAAGCAGGGCAGTAATCCCTTGAAAATGCCAAACGTTCATTTCAGTCAGACCGCTGCAGATTCTATGGCTCTAAATAAGATTGAAAAAGGAGCCATTATTATTGCGGCTAGCGGCATGGCTGATGCAGGGCGGATTAAACATCATCTCAAACACAATCTTTGGCGTGAGAACGCTACCGTATTATTTGTAGGGTATCAGGCCCAAGGAACCCTCGGTCGTCTGCTATCAGATGGCGCAGAGGTCGTAACCATACATGGAGAAAAGGTAGCGGTCAAAGCACGTATCAATCATATGGATGGCCTTTCAGCCCATGCGGACCAAGGAGAATTACTTAATTGGCTTTCTAATTCACAAAAAAAAGCTGAGCAAATTATTCTAGTTCACGGAGAGTTAGAATCTCAAACGATCTTTGCTGAGAAAATACAACAATTGTTCGAGAAGAAACCCATTATTCCCCAACTGGGAGAAATGATTGAGTTCTTGTCCGATCAAATCATTCTTCATCCTACTCCAAAAGCTTGGTTAAGAACAGAGCCTCAAGGTATAACCGAGGATAAGGGACGTTTGGCATCTGAACAAGAATTTGCTAAATCAACCCAACCTTCTGTTCAGCAAAGTTACCATCGAGACAGAAAGCCGAAAACAGGCCTATCTCGTACACATGTTAACAGAGCTTATGTACGGCTTAGGAACCATCTTAAACAGCTTATCGATGATGGGCAACGAACCCGTGATTATGAGAAGGTTGTCAACCTCCTTGATAGCATGACCCGCTGGCTGGAAGAACAACGTAAAACACGACACTAAAGAATTAAGGGTGTTAAAGCCAGGCATATTCCGATGTTTGGCGTTTTATACCGGCTAAGAAGCGGAGGGTTTCCTCACGGCGCTTTACGGCTAAACGTTTGCCAGCTTTTGTGGAGACTTTGTTAGGAAGAGCATCTGCGAAGAGGCGAGCTCTTTCGATGGCATCTTCAGGAGTTTGGATTAATTCATCTTGCCCGACTAAACTAAATAACCGCATTAAACCAATGTTGCCTAAATTATCTAAAATATCAGATTCGCGTAAGTAGACTGCTTCGTCACTCCGACCAGGTTCCGAATAGTACATGTGGTTTTCTATGGCGTCTAAAACTATTGGTAATTTGATCGGAGTGA
Organism: Peptococcaceae bacterium BRH_c23; assembly: GCA_000961805.1. Next base: position 41,611 of record LADV01000185.1, read on the forward strand.
ACATCATTTGTTGCAAGATATTTGCAGCAACCCCTTTGGAACGTAAAGCGTGGTCAATACTCTTGAGGGCATAAACCGGGTATTTTCCCGTGTCATGTAGCATAGCAGCCGTATAAAGAACTTCATCATCAAGTGCTAAATGACTTGAAAGTTCTTTGGACAGATGATATACTCTGAAACAATGTTTAACTCCCCAAGCTGAGTGAGCTCCCGATTTATCGACGATCTGAATAAGTTGTTGTTGAAAGTCCATGTATTTTCCTCCTTTATCCATATGCCAACTATATACGCCAAAGGGCTATCATTATCCTTCCATAAAATGGCATTTATTTTAAGAGGTATTCATTGTTTTTTGTCAAAATAAAGAAGTGAACAGTCAATTTTTCCGCGATTCAATCTTATAATCAGACATATTGCACAATAAGAGAATTATCTTCTTATCATATTTTTGAACGGTACATGGGGAGTGACGTAAATGAATAAGGTTAGTGTTTATGGGAGCTTTACACAAGCTCTTTTCTTTTCAGGTAACGTTTCAATTCCGAAATATCTCTTAACTCATTATAAAGAAATTGGCTTGAATGATCTTGAGATGATGATTTTAATTCAGATTCTCTGCGAGGCAGAATCAAATCCCTATCCATCAATCGCTACTTTAAAGGGTCGAATGACTGCGTCTTCCTCCAATATTGAGGAGAGTCTGGGTCAGTTGGTGGAACGAAAATTGCTAACGATTGAAAGGTACTGGAATCCGAGCGAATCAAAGTGGAGTAACAGTTATAGTTTGGTAGGTCTGATAGAGGAACTTGCTGAGCTATGGGCGATAGAACGTTCTCAACAGTTGGAGGAAGAACGTACACTTAAACAAACTCTTACTCCCCCCCAGTTAATATCCCCACCAAGTAACTTGCCTATGGAAAATTTAGTACGTACATTTGAACAGGAGCTAGGTCGTCCGCTAACTCAAATAGAATGTCAAAACCTTGACCGTTGGTTATCGTCCCATTTTTCAGAAGAGTTGATTATTGAAGCCTTAAGAAGAGGCGTGAGCGCTGGTATTCGAAACTTTCGCTATTTAGACTCTATACTTCGCGAATGGGAAAAAAAGGGTTTAAAGACGCGGGCTGAGATAGAAACCGAAGATGCGTATTTTCAGTCTCGTCAGGATAAAAAGAATACCAAGCCTAAGAGTCAGACCCGTAAAACAACTCCTAATAAATATGAGAACTTTTATCTTTAAAACAATGTAAGGTTTTTTGTGAATATTAAGGAGGATATCTAATATGAGAAGTGTTAAAGATATCTTAAATAGTACGGGCATCACTAATAAAGCACTCAAGGCCGATTTAGAAAGGGATGTTCCGGCTCCTATTCCTTCTAAAACCTTCGAGTGTTCTATTTGCCAAGATCGAGGTATCTTTCTTGAAGGGGATTTAGCTTATCCATGTGATTGTATGAAGACGAAGAAACGGGAGAATCAGTTCCGCCATGCGAGGATCTCGAGGGAATTAATGAAATGTCGTTTTGAAAAATTCAGATTCGATTATTATACACAGGAAATTGAAGATCAAACACATCGAGAAGGTGCTACCAGGGCGTTCAATGCTTCTCAACGGTTTGTTGAAGATTGTCTTCAGAATCCCCACGGTCTAGGAATTATGTTTACTGGTCCAGTTGGATCTGGAAAAACATTTCTTGCCGCAGCCATAGCCAATAAGCTCATAGAATCTAAGTTACAAGTCCTTTTTTTGATTGTTCCTGATCTGCTGGATGAGCTAAGAGCAACCTACAAGTCTGAGATTAATGAGCTGGATTTACTAGATACTGCCCGCACAATTCCCATCCTTATCCTTGATGACTTAGGTGCTCATAATTATACGGATTGGACCCGGAATAGACTTTATTCAATCATTAATTATCGGATGAATGAACAACTTCCCACAGTGATTACTTCAAATCTTTCACTCGATGAAATGGAGGAGTATATAGGGGTTCGAACAACATCACGAATTATTCAATGTTCAAGAATTTTCCGCTTAACTGTCCACAATGATATTCGTCTTCAGATTTATCAGGAACGAGAAAGAAAAAATAAGTAAAAATATTTTCCCAAACCTATGCATGTCTACTGAGAGACATGCATAGGTTTTTTTAAAGATTAAAATTAATAGATATAGGAGGTGTTCAAGTTTGTCAAAAATCATTACGATTAACCGCAAATACATCGTCATGGTCGCTAGCGTTCTTGTAATCTGTCTCATAGGATTTGCAGGATTTTCATTCTGGCAAAATTCAGAGGCAAGTGCATCAAAGAACAGTGGGATTCCGGAGATCAAAATGCTTGGAGTGACCGTAGAACCAGCTTCAGTCGTTAAGGATCTCACGTATGGCAGTGTAACTTTAAAAGGGGCACAAGTGATTACCACCAAATCATTTGATCTTATCGCTACAGTTCAAAACACATCAGCTAAAAAAATGACGAACATTCCAGTGGAATTGCAGGTAACTTTGGTTGGGGATAACACTAAGAAAGTAACCTCACCTGGAAACTTACCATCGTTAGAACCAGGTGCCATGGCCCGCGTCGCTTTTCGTCAGATTAATGTCTTAGGCGATGCATTAGGAAAGAGTTCAACAAACGGGCAGCATTTAGTAACTTTGAGAATAAATCCCAACCCTGAGGGGGGAGTAGAACAAGCTACAGAAGCAAGTTTTCGCTTCAATGTAGATACGACAGTCAAAGTGCCTACCACTGTGCAAAAGCAGTAAACTCCAGATAAAGCTGAACATTGAGACATCCCCTAAAATAAGTGCTAATGACTAGCACTTATTTTTATTTCATATATTGAGCACACCAATTAGACGTGCACAGAACTTTTCGCTTCCATATATTATATCGAAGGGGGCATTCGAATGTTTGTTAATTCGTCAATAAGCCTGAGCGAAGCGCCGCTCAACCTAGGAATTAGTATATTTGCTCCCATCAGTTCTGCGACGGGGAGTGGAACACTGTTTTATATCCAACCTCTATTAGCGGGGAGTGTTTGTGAAGCCTCTTTGGTTATGATCATTGCAGAACTTTTACTATATATTACAAAACAAATTTTCCGTGTTGACAGGATACCTGTTCTTGATGTCAAGAATGGTCAAATAGTGCAAATGCCTTTAACAGAACTCCAAGAGTTTTTAAAATGGATGACAAAGGGAACGAACTACATTACAAACTCTAACTCACAATCTAACACATCTACGGATGTCAGGAACCTATCAACGAATGGAGAGTTGATGACTGGACAACGAGGCCTTATAACTCCAGAAAGTCTTGAAGCACCTCTAGTTATTGCCATATCCATTACAGGAAACTATGCAGATCTTCTGTATTCACCTGCAGTTAGCTTGATCGTGCCGGTCCTTAAGTTCCCTGGCTTACGAGGATCACTTCCTCTGCTGATCTTGGGGCTAATTGCTACGATCTTTATTCGTTCAGTTGTCACACCGGATTTAACGGGAGCTGAGACACTTACTAAATCAAAAGCAGTAAATAACGATTCGAATCGTTTCCTGAACCTAACCCCCAACGATCTTTTAGAAATGCTGTCCAGGTTCGGAAAACACTTTGGCTCAAAGTGAGCATATTTGCATTTCTTTCACTAACTATTTATAGTACAATGTGTTTTGTGGGCAAACTAGATTTGAATTTAATTTTTTTATAAAACATTAAGTTTAATCGCGAAACATTAATTGTAGAAGTGAAGGACGTGTAAGAGTGTTAGTTAGAGTAAGAAAATTTGATCGTGAACGGTTAGCTGGAGCTACAATACTAATTAGTCTGATTATTATCCTACTATCCATGATTGGAATAGTGTTAGCAGATGTTAAAGTTTCCAACATAGAATTAGTTGACCGCGGTCTGTATACAATTATTACGAATAATGGACCGATTAATGTTGGTCAAGAAGATATTTTGAGAATCGAAAAAACCTATACGAAAGCTGCTGTCACAGGTACAGCTGTAGAGCTTGATAAAATTTATACGACAAAAGGGTTTATCTATATTTCTTCTTTAGATCCCTTTTACAAGACTGGAAATCAGCTGATCAACTCGGTAGATTCAGAGAGTAAGCCTGTTTGGATTCCTTCGAATAATACAGGATCTGAGGTAACCCTTGATCAACGTCAACGCGCTAATCTAAGCTTAGTCAAACCATTTAATTATGCAATAGGCACCTCTTCGAAGCTGGTGATTGTAATCTTTTCAGTTTTATCAATGCAGTATCTCGCGCTTTCTATTGGAGGGTTGGCTTTAATAGTTCTTATTTTTCCCTTGCGTTTAAGCACTGAAATACCTGATCAATCACTAATGCGCCAAGAGAGAGAGTATTGTTCAAATGAGGATCAGATAGACGCAGTTGCCAAATAATCTGAACTCAGTTTTCCTTTAATCTGCAGGGATACTACCTGTCATGGTCGAAAGTTAAGGAGAAACTCGTAATCTGAAATAGGCGGTTTGGTAAAAAGACATAAAGCAATTGATTTACTATGACAGAAAAGGAGTCTTGTCATGAAAGTATCAGTAAAATATATTAAAGGAATGTTTTTTCAGGGAGAAGGAAGTAGTAAGATGATGACTAATATGGATGCTAGTGTTAATGCAGGAGGAACTGGGCATGGAACTAGCCCAATGGAACTACTTCTAATGTCAATTGCCGGATGCAGTGGTATGGATATTGTTACGATTCTTGAAAAGATGCAGGTTAAAATACAGCGTTTTGAAACTACCGTAGAAGGTGAACGTGCCAACGATCATCCGAGGGTTTTCAAGGATATTGAACTAGTTTATAAGTTTTGGGGTGAAGCTCTTCCTGAAGTCAAACTGAGGCGTGCAGTACAACTCTCGATGGGCAAATATTGTAGTGTTGCAAACATGATTGATAAAGCTGCCAATTTAACCTACAGGATTGAAATTAACCCTCTTAAGGGGTCATAATAAAGCGATTTTACGTGAGAATAGAGCCGTTCTAGCTATAAAAAGGACGGTTCTATTCTTTTTCAAACACCAAAAGTAGTCATACAGGTCAACATAATTGAACTATACAAGCAAATGGGATTAATTGGAGGGCGATTATTGATTATTTTTTCCAGATACTTAATAGGTATCCTTGATAGAACATACATGATTTGTTATACTGAGAACGGTGTTATTAAATAACCTTAAACTTTGTAGTAATTCGTTGGCCGCACATCTCAAAATCTGCGGTTGTTTTTTATGAGAATGGAATCTATGCCAGTGTCATTAAAGAAAATTTTAATTTGTTACAAAAGAAGGAGATAGAACTTGCATGATAAAAAAGAGTAGAATTAGGATAAAGAAGATTTTGTTATTCATAAGCTTTAATATCGTTTTCGCAGCAATCCTTATTCCATTTGTCTTGTTCTGGGGACCGTTTCAATCTCTTAAAACTGTAGCTGTGGGTGCAGTTGCTACATCACGACATCCTCAGATAGTACAGGCATTTTTATCTCCAGATGAAATTAATCGGATTATGAATGGGAGTTTATCTCAAGACTCAAGCGGTGGACAAGCTTTCGAACGCAAGCAAGTAATGACGGATAAGAATTCAGGAATAACTATTGAAGATATTCAAGGCCGTAGCTTTAAAGGTAAAGTAATGTTGATAAAAGACCCTAAGCGAGTAAAATTGGCCGTAACCAAAGAAATTGGAGTTACAGGAGAACGAGTTAGCGATTTTGTTAAGGACATGGGAGCTGTTGCTGGGATTAATGCCGGAGGGTTCTATGACCCTAATGGAAAAGGAAACGGAGCTTTTCCTGACGGTCTAACCATGCAAGACGGAAAGTTAGTCCACAACAATGTCGGTGACAAAGCGGTAAATATTGTCGGATTCGATGATAAAGGGAAACTTGTCCTTGGTAAAATGACCGCAAAGCAATTAGTAGAGAAAAACATTCGCGAAGCAGTAACCTTTGAACCCAATTTAATAGTCGATGGTAAACCTGTAATTTCGGGAGACGGTGGATGGGGGATTGCTCCACGCACCGGAATCGGCCAAATGGCGGATGGAACCGTAATTTTTGTCGTAATTGATGGACGACAACCGACCTGGAGTATAGGGGCCACCTTACGTGATCTCATGAATGTATTTGCTGATTATAATGCTGTCAATGCTATTAATCTTGATGGTGGATCTTCTTCAGAACTCGTCTATGATGGTAAAGTAATGAATAAACTTTGGAACATTTTCGGGGAGCGGTATATTCCCACAGCCTTTGTAGTGACCCCTTAACAACTTAGTTTTATTTAATGTTCAGCTTTTAGCTTGAACCAGTTGACTATTCTATAAAGGAGACCTCGCATGAAAAAGAAACTGCGTATTATATTGGTTTGGATATTAGTGTCACTCATCCTGCAATTTGGAGCGTACTCCTATTTGAACATGCAAGTTGCCAATGTACTTGCTCCTAAAGGGGATATCAATGAACCAATCACAACGCAACTTAAAGCAACCATCCCAGGCTCTAATCTCAAGAATATTCAAATATCCTATGCTAAGGATTATTTGGCTTATACGGAGAACGGGACACTTAAGATTTTTAACCTGGCGAAAGAACGAATCGTCTTCGAAAAGGAGCTACCCTCGGCAGCTGATAAAACACTGGGTGTACTCACCTACCAATGGTTGCCTGACAGAGACACACTACTCTATTTCTATGCTAAGAAGAATCCTAATCCAATAACCTATGTTCCCGTACAACCTACTAAGCCAGTAACCCAGACTCCGGCTAAAGACCCAGAAGCAGGGGTACTTCCCCAAGATCCAAAAGTGGAAGACCCCAATGAAAAAGTTAAAAAAGAAGTCCCTAAAGAGGTTCCAGTTGAACCTAAGCTTGAAAAGCGGTATGGAAATCCTCAGATTACTGAACTCTATACACTGGCACTTCCCAATAGTGATGAGGATACTCCGCCTGATGATCGATTCAATCAAACCATTAACACATTCCCTGCAGGTGGGAAAATTGAAGAATTAGTAGTCTCAACTTCAACCAATTTGATTTACCTTACTGTCAAGAACGGATCGACTGAACTACTCATGGAAATTGATGTCATGAAAAACGTGCGACAAATCAATCGATCTGGGGAGACCATAGATGACATGGTTGCTTCAGATCGCTATGGAACACTGTATATTAACAGTAAAGTAGGAGGAACCCAACAAGTCATTGCATTAAGTGGGGATAAGCGTATCGTGATTTCAAAGAATAGTAAAGATCGGGTCATAGGTCTCGGAGACGGCAAGGTTTATATTGGGGAAATTGAAAACAATAAACTGATTAGGATTAAGACAACAGCTGACCGTGTAGACCTGGCCAGCAATCCTGCTCTTAAGACTGAATGGGAAGGGTCCCTACCCTTTAACAATGATAGGACGCTGATCGGGTCAAAGGGTCAGGTAGTCACCTATGATCAAAGTACTGCTTATATTGTAACGAATGGTCAACTGAAAGAGCTTAAATTACAAGGGGATGAGAATTACATCTCAGAAGATGGTGCAGAGCTTATCCAACTAAATCGCTCAGGAACATCCACTATAGTAGAGTTAATACCTCTTAAATCTTAGATAATAGCTTTTAAGGTTCACTAGATACTCAGTTAAATCAAGGGACTGTCTCATAATAATGTCCGTGGACATTCTCGAAAAGGCAAAAAGAGAATTGTGATCGCGCAGCGGCATAGATGTCTGATAGTGCAAAAAGGACGGGTCTTCGGACTCGTCTTTTGGCATTTAACTAGAAAAGGGGGGCCTCGTCATGGAAATTAAATTTCTATGACAAGGCCCCCTGGGGGAAAATCCGTTAGTATCCAAAACTACTCATTTGGAGGGGTTTCACTAGGAGTACTTTGTAATCCTTTAAGCTGGATTTCCAGACTGTCAAGTAAGGTGCGAATTTGATTCATTTGGTCAATTATTGACACCAGGTTCGGTTCATCCACTTCGGTTATTGGGGTTTGTGGTGACTCAGCAGGAGTAGGTATGCTTTGCCCTGGTGTTGTCGGTTGAGGTGCGCCTTCTCCAAACAGTTGGGTTAAGGCTGAACCAATATTTTCGGTCATTACCAAACGATCTTGATAAGCTAAGACAACTCGTTTCATTTCAGGAATACTTCCGCCTTTATCCGACTGCAGATAGATTGGCTCAACATAGAGAAAGTTTCCACCGATGGGAAGAGCCAAGAGATTACCTCGAATCACGCTTGAACCTTTCTGATCCCATAAGGAAAGCTGTTTGGATATTTCAGTGTCTTGGTCAATACGAGACTCAATTTGTAATGGGCCGTCAATTTCGATATTTTTAGGCAGTTTATAGAGTAATAGCTCACCATAATGTTCTCCATCCATTCGAGCCGCCATCCAAGCGATCATGTTATTTCTTGTGTTGGTAGCACTTGATGCCGGGGTAAATGGAAGCATAAGCACGAACTCAGGTTTATCTTCACCTGGAATTTTCATGATGGTATAATAAGGTGCCACGTTTTGAGGTTTAGCCTCAAACAGTTCCTTAGCAATATCCCAAGCATCTTCTTTATTGTAGAAAACAGAAGTATTTGTCATATGGAAGGTTTTTAACATGTTGCTTTGAACGCTAAAAAGGGTTTCAGGATAACGAAGGTGGGCTATTAAGTTCTTGGGGAGGCTTGAAAAATCCTTAAAAACTCCCGGAAATATTTTCATGTAGGTCTTAAGAATTGGATCTTGCGAATCAAGCGCATAAAAATCAACGGTTCCGTCATAGGCATCTATGATCACTTTGACTGAATTTCGGATGTAGTTAAACCCCTGATTAGGATATCTATTAGAATAGGGAAGGGCATCAGATGTGGTATAGGCATCAATAATCCACTTAATACGTCCATTATCTATGACCATATAAGGATCCAAATCATAGGTTAGAAATGGTGCCAGCTTTTCAACACGTTCCATAATATTGCGGTATACCAGCAATTTGCTGGCAGATGTCACTTCACTAGCCAGGTAGAAGCGCGGGGTCCCATGGCGTAAGGAGAGCATCAGCTTATTGATGGCGGTTAACTGGAGTCCGGTTTTACCTTTATAGGAGTTTTCAGCATTTGAATTTCCGAGGGGATAATCAAATTCTTTGACTGAGGTATTTGCCACGACCCAATCATTGGTCAATTCACCGTAATAAATCCTGGGTTCGGTCATTTTGAATTCTGCGAACTCACTGACAGGTGGAACATCTTTTATAGCAAAGGAGGGGAGACCTTCAGTAGTAACGGCATTAGCAAAGGATGCGGAGGCTCCAAAACCGTGTGTATATTTGAAACGTTCATTGACAAACGTCTTGGCTTTAGGATCCAAATCGGGGGTTGATATTTCTCGAGGACCCATCATAACTTGGCGATATTCACCATTGACAGTGTATCGATCGATATCAATATCATTGAATTTATAATAAAGTCTAATACCCTGTTTCTGATTATAGGTTTGCAACATGGGGCGGGCATCGTTAAGTCGAATGTTGTTAAGTGTCGCATGCTCAGCCTTTAAAACGTCCAACGTGATGGGTGAGTTGCCGGGATACTCAATATCTTGAATTTGATCTAAACCATAGCCAAAGCGTGTCAATTGTACTTCATGTTGGATGTACGGTTGTTCTTTGCGAAGTTCATTCGGAAGGACGAGAAACTGTTGAACAAGCGCGGGAAAAATACTATTCATGAGGATTCCGACTACGAAAATACCTGAGACTGGAACGGTTAATAAGCGAGAATCATTCGATTTAAGCGCGAAGAAGGCTAGGATTGATCCTAGCAGGCTGAGAACTATTAAAAGTTTCAAAGCAGGAAGTGTCGCATATAAGTCTGAGAATCCAGCACCGACGACGTGCCCATGGACAGAATATAGTAACTGAAAAATTTCAAGATAATATCCGAAAGCTTTTAATCCTAAAAGGATTCCAATTAATAACGCTAGATGCCTCCTTGGATCTGAGCCAACTGTGACTGCTCCTCTTTGCCAGATCCTTCTTGTACGGAAACGTATAACGCCAGTGATAATATAAAAAATTGTAGTAAAAAATGTCAGCAAAAATAATGGTCCAAAAAAAGCATTAAATAAGGTCTGTAGGAAAGGAAGTTGAAAGAAATAAAACGCTAAATCTTTACCGAAAATTGGATCGACTTGGTTGAACTGGGTAGCATGAGTAAACGATAAAACATCCAACCAGCCTTTGAAACCTAGTACAAAGCTAATTCCAAAGCTAATGACTGCAGATATAATCAATAACCATACTGTAACCCGTCGTTGACTTAGGTTAAAGGCTGGGCGGTTCATATCCTGAACTAATCGCAAACGAAGACGTAATCGTTCGTTGATGAAGGTGACAATAGCATGACGAATAGACAGTAAAGTTCCAGCAATGAAAATAAAGAGAATTGTTCCGTTTACGGCTTGAAAAAGTGCTTTACTTAAAATCGGGGTCCAAAATAATTGAGTATAACCGAGATCTTTAAACCATAACCAATCTTCGAATAAACCACTAGAGGCGACCAAGACCGAGAATAGTATAATGATGGCTACAAAAAGTTTGTAAAAACGGTGCAATAGTGACTCCTCCTTTAATATAGAAAATCGTGATTAACTTTAAAATTATGCGCCATACTAGGACAGTAGGTGTTCTATATTATATTCTTCCCACAAAATCAAAATCCCTTCATACATTTTTAGATTGATAGCTATTTTCTTTTTAAAACACTATAAGATATGGTATACTTACTATAATACCCATAAGGGGTATATAGCAAACTATTATTAAATTAAAAAGGAGTTGCTAGTAATGTATGACGTTATAATTGTTGGTGCTGGCCCTGCAGGGCTTACTGCTGGAATTTATGCTGCACGAGGGGGCCTTAAGATAGCTATTGTGGAATTGGCAATGCCAGGTGGTCAAGCAGCTTCTACAGAGAACATTGAGAACTATCCAGGATTTCCAAATGGAATTAATGGGTACGAACTTATGAATCTATTTCATAAGCAAGCCTTGTCGTTTGGGGTTGAATTTATCTTTGAAGAGGTTCAAAAACTTGATCTTAAAGAAAGTATAAAAAAAATCCATACCAATGCTCAAGTACTGGAAGCTCGTTCTGTAATTATCACTGCAGGCTCAAAACCACGTCTGTTGGGTGTGCCAGGTGAGGATGTTTTCCGTGGAGGGGGCGTTTCCTATTGCGCTACCTGTGACGGGGCCTTTTTCAAAGGAAAAACGGTTGTTGTAGTAGGCGGGGGAGATGCAGCGATTGAAGAGGGTACATATCTTACCAAGTTTGCGGATGAAGTGATTATTGTCCATCGTCGCACAGGCTTCCGTGCTTCTCAGATTGCCATGAACCGGGCTAAAGAAAACCCAAAAATTCGCTTTGAACTTAATGCTAAGATTGAGGAGATCCTTGGCTCGAATCATGTAGAGGGCGTGCGGATTCTAGATGTGCTAAGTGGCGCTCAACGAGAAATTCGCGCTGATGGTGTTTTTATTTACGTTGGAACAGATCCTAATGCTCAATTTATTAATGGGGAAATTGAAACAGATGAACGAGGGTATATTCTGACCGATCAGCGCTTACAAACCAATATAGCAGGGGTATACGCTGCAGGAGATATTCGCAATACACCACTGCGCCAAGTCGCGACCGCTGTTGGGGACGGTGCTTTGGCTGCAGTTGAAGTAGAAAAGTATCTCTCTGAAAAGGATAATTAGTCCTCAAGGCATTTTTGGAAAAACTATTTAGGAATAACAAAAAAATGTCGAAATTAGCCTTGATATTTAGGCTGCTATGTAATAGGATTAAATAGATTTAATTGTTTCACTATTTTAGAACAAGATGGAATATGGAGGGGTTTTTCGTGCACTTTGTGGTCTGCCTTAAGCAAGTTCCGGATACATCCGAAGTTCGGATCGATCCTATTACCAATACCCTCATGCGCGAGGGCGTGCCATCGATTATTAACCCCTATGATGCGCATGGCTTGGAAGAGGCCATTCGCCTTAAGGAAAAAGTTGGCGGTAAAGTAACCATCGTTAGTATGGGTCCTCCTCAAGCTAAAGAAGCCCTAAAAAAAGCCATGACCTTTGGGGCTGATCGAGGGATTTTGCTCAGCGACCGTGCTTTTGGAGGCTCTGACTCCTTAGCGACGGCTTATATTATTTCAACCGCCTTGCAAAAGATCCAGGAAACCGATCCGATTGATCTCGTCTTTGCGGGAAAAGAGGCAATCGACGGAGATACTGCTCAAACAGGCCCTGGAATTGCTCAGCGCTTAGGATTCCCTCAATTGACGTATGCCATAAGAATACGAGAACTCACAGAAACGACTGTCACTGTAGAACGCAAGACTGAGAGTGGTCGTCAAGTTGTTCAAGCTCAGCTACCTGCCCTAATTACGGTAGAAAAAGAGCTTAATGACTTACGCTACGCCAGCTTACCAAATATGATGAAAGCTGCCGCCTATGAGCCCGAGGTTTGGGATGTTAAGTCCCTGTCCTTTGATACTAAACAAATGGGTCTTAAAGGATCTCCGACCAGTGTTTCAAGAATTTTTGCACCGCCTGGTCGCAGTGGGGGAGAAATCATGGACGGTACAAAAGACCCGGCCGGAACTGCGGCTTCGATCGTTCAAAAAATATTTCAGCAAAACATAATTATGGTTAATCCCCTAGCGAAGGGAGGAAAGCACTAATGACCGTCGCCGTTGACAATTCAAAATGTATTGGGTGTGGGGCATGTATCGTGGAGTGTCCCATCGAAGCTCTTGACCTCATTGATGGGATCGCCGTCGTTAATCCGAAAATATGTGATAATAACGGGAAGTGCGTTCTAGTCTGCCCGACAAATGCGCTAGCACTTAATCTTCCTGATCAAGCCAATAAACCTACACAAGCTCTTGATCCTGAAGCGGGTGCCAGATTTGATTTGAAGGATCCGCTCCCGGATACCGTGAAAGATTATGCCCAAGACAACCAAAAGAAGACGATTCCTGCACAAGTTGTCCCGGTTGCCGGAGGAGATGTCTGGAGTGGAGTTTGGGTAATTATTGAATATACCAATGGGAAAGTAGCTCCAGTATCCTGGGAACTGTTAGGAGAAGGGCGCAAGCTCGCCGATGCCATCGGATGTGGACTCAGTGGGGTGATTACCGGTCATCAAGTAGATAGTGTAATTCCTGAAGCCTTTGCTTATGGTGCTGAGAGAGTTTATGTGGTTGATCATCCTGTGCTTAAAGATTACCGTACGGAGCCTTATGCTGAAGCAATAACGAGTCTCGTTACAAAATATCAACCTGAGATTATTTTAATGGGTGCCACGTCTATGGGGCGAGATGTATTTCCGGCTATAGCTACTAGAGTGCAAACTGGCTTAACTGCGGACTGTACAGTTCTTGGTATTGACCCAGAGACGAAACTCCTTCAACAGACCCGTCCCGCCTTCGGGGGAAATATTATGGCCACAATTCTCTGCCGTTCCAGCCGACCACAAATGGCGACGGTTCGCCCACGAGTTATGGCAATGCCTGAGCGTGTTGATGGTCGTGAAGGTGAACTCATTCATGAGGAAATTCTTTTTGATGAAACTAATATTCGGACAAAAGTCCTCGAGTTTATCTCCTCAGACGCTAAGAGTGCTTTCTTGGATAAGGCCGAAATCATTGTTGCAGTTGGTCTGGGTCTAGCAGCTAAAAGGAACATGGTACTTGCCGAAGAATTAGCAGAGGTCTTAGGGGCTACAATTGCTGGTTCACGTGGAGCAGTGGAGGCAGGCTGGCTGACTCATGATCAACAAGTAGGGCAATCAGGGGTTACGGTTCGTCCAAAAGTCTATATTGCCATTGGAATTTCAGGGGCAATTCAACATCTAGTCGGGATGGAAACCTCTGACTTCATTATTGCCATCAACAATGACCCCGAGGCTTCAATTCTAAAAGTAGCCAATTACGGGATCGTTGGCGATCTTTTCCAAATAGTACCGGCACTAACTGCTGAATTCAAGAAACGCCTTCAGCACGGCGTGGCAAATTAAGGAGGGGCAAACATGGAAAACTTTGATGT
>LADV01000184.1 GCA_000961805.1 Peptococcaceae bacterium BRH_c23
GATAGTGTGACGCTGATTGATGTCATTGAGCATTTTGAAAAAGGGGTTGCCTGGGATGTCTTGCGCCAAGTAGAAGAGATCGCTGCCAAAAAGGTGATTGTCTTTACTCCCAGAGGTTTTTTTCAACAGCTAGAGGTTGATCATTACGGTTTAGGGGGAGAAAGCCTACAACGGCATCGATCGGGATGGGAGGTTGAGGATTTCCAAAAGCACGGTTACAATATTTTTATTTTCAGTAAGTTCCACGATCAAAAAAATTTAGCGTTCTTGAAAGTCTATGGTAAAGACGCTGAGCCCATCGATGCCCTTTTAGCTTGGAAGGATTGCTGTCTATAAGGTACGAGCTAACTTCAAAAGGTAGGCTTCTAGTTTATCGGCTGATTGCCGCCAAGTCCAAGACTGGGCGAAGTTTCGGCCGACTTGTGCAAGTTGATTCCGTGCATTTTGTTGAGTTAATAGATGAGCTAGTACAAGGGTCAGTTGTTGGATATCACTGGGGGGAACGAGTAAACAGTTCTCTCCGTTTTTTGTATAATCGCGGTTACCGCCATTATCGGTGGTTACGACCGCTGTACCACAGGCCATGGCTTCTAATGGTGGCATTGAAAAAGCTTCGAAATAGGAAGTCGACACAAAAATATCTGCCTGGGCATAGAATCGGGCCATCTCACTGTCAGAATGGGCCTTCACTATCTCATAGGGCAGGGGTGCAGGGTAATGTGCCCCTTCTGTAGCGACAACCTGAACGTCAAAGGCAGGAACCAACTGAGCTAAACGCTGGCAGGCTTCCCAAAAGTCCTCGGCACCTTTCCAAGTATAGCCATGTTCCTTGGAACGTAGGATATAAGCAATTGAAAGGCGACCAGTAGATAGAGATTTTTTGGGGTAGGGACAAAAAACCGTGGAGTCTACGCCCCCAGGGATTACGGTGCTATTTCGCCCAGTTCCTTGTAAAATTAATTGACGATGCCATTGAGATATGGCAATGATAGGAGCATTTATAAGGTAAGAATCCAAAGCTTTTTTTTCTTCAATCCATAAAGGCTCATACCCCAGGCTAAGTCGAACGACTCGGCCTTTTTTTGATTCCCAGGCAGGAAAAACAGTCGGATAGAAATTTGGAAGTATGAAATCCGCAGGCGGCATTGTATCAGGAGTAAGTTCTTTAACCCGGGTAATTTTTGCCCGTACTGGCCAAGCCACAGAGGCGTTTTCAGGGAGCACGATTTCCACGCTGTGTCCTTTATCCACCATTTCATTGGCTAACTGATAAATAAAGCGTGTCCCCCCAGTTTCCAAACTTACCACTGGAATAACTAGTTTCATAGTTTAGCCCTCCTAAATGATACCGTAATTTGTTGTCTTTTCAGTGTATGTTGCGAGCGGCATCGAGGTGGCAATATTTTACATATTAATCTAATATTACATGATAATTTCTGGGAAAAGCATACCTCTGTTGTGTCAACAAGGCGTGGACTTCCATAACTTATAGTGATGAGTTAGGGGAAGGGATGGATCCAAAAAATGAAGATTTGTGTCGTGGGTTTGGGTAATATCGGCTTTAATCTTTTCACTTACCTTAGTCATAAATTTCCGGGAGAGGTCATCGGCGTGGATGTGAACGAGAGTAGGGTCAGCGAATTACGAAGCAAGGGTTATAGGGTGACCTCGGATTATCGGGCATTAACTGGGATAAAGGTTTGGTTAATGGCTCCTTCCACAGGTAATCAGGGACAAAACCTATTTGCTGCTTTAAAGCAAATGATCATCTTTCCAGGCTCTTTGATCTCCATTGAATCAACGTTGCCCCCAGGAACTATGAGGCGCGTGCGTGAATTTTTAGAAGGAAAAGGGTTTGAGTTAGGAACTGATATTTTCGTGATCCATGTTCCCCATAGGGTAATGTTTGGTGTCGACAAAACTGTTTGTGATACCCCGCGGGTAATGGGAGCCTTTACAAAAGCCTGCTTAGAAAAAGGACGTCAATTTTATGTTCCATTGGTTCCCCTTCTAGTGGAAGTTTCTGACGTCCGGATAGCGGAGTTATCTAAGGTGGTTGAAAATGTCAAGCGCTACATTGATATAGCCTTTGCTCAGGAGATTTATGGCTATTGTGTTACCCAAGGAATGGATTATGACGATCTAAGAATGGCTGTCAATAGTAAGAGTAACGTCGAGCTGCTAGGTACTGACTGGGGTATTGGTGGAGAGTGTCTGCCTAAGGACATGAGTTTCTTGCGAACAGTTTGTCCCTCCACTTTGTTGGAAGGGGCTGAACAAGCGGATCAGGACTATCGAGATCGAATCGTGAACCAGGTGGGCAGTGGTAAAGAGGTCTTGGTCAGAGGTTTGAGCTATAAAACAGGAGTGAAGGATCTTAAGCATAGTAGAGGGGTTGATTTGGTCAGAGCTTTAGAGGCAACCGGAAATACTGTCTGGGTTGAAGATCCCTTATTTTCGTCGGCTGAGCTAAGTGGAGCGGGCTTTAACTCCATTAATGAGGTTGATCAGGATCAAGTAGTAGATCGGTTAGTACTGGATCGACAAAAGGCCTTAGACATTAAATAAAGGGTCACAGATCAACTGAGAAACTGTCAGCAAAAATTCAAACGATTCTTGTGGCTTAAAAGAGTGGAAAAAGGAGCAGATACGATGGCCAAAATTTTAGTAACGGGTAGTAAAGGAACCCTAGGTTCGCGATTAGTAGAAGTACTTCAATATAGAGGACATGATGTATGGGAAGTTGATTTGCAACATCATCTCGGGGAGAAGTATATTAGGGCGGACATCTCTGAGTATCGTCAGTTAGAACGTGTTTTTGAGCAAAACTATGATTATGTCTTTCATTTAGCTGCAGAATTTGGCCGTATTAATGGAGAACATTATTATGACACATTATGGAAAACAAACGTAATCGGAACCCGTAATATTTTGGAATGGCAATTAAAAAAAGGATTTAAACTGATCTTTACAAGCTCCTCTGAAATTTACGGAGAAGCAGCAGAACCCTTGTTAACAGAGGATTTACCATTAAAAAAGACAATTATTCAGCATAATGACTATGCTTTAACCAAGTGGGCTAATGAGGTTCAGGTGATCAACTTCGAAAAGAAATATGAATCTCCGATCGTAAGACTGCGCTTATTCAATGCTTACGGTCCGGGGGAGTACTATCACTCTTACCGTAGTGTTGTTTGTCTCTTTATCTATCGAGCGCTAAGGGGTATTCCTTATGAGGTTTATGAAGGCTACTACCGTGTCTTTATGTATGTCGATGATTTAATCCCGACTATAGCCAATGTGGCAAAAAACTTCAAGCCAGGTGAGGTGTATAACATCGGGGGAACGGAATATCGCAGCGTCAAAGATTTAAGTGAATTAGTGCTCAACTATACGGAGGGTGATCCGAAATTAGTAAAGTATCTTCCCGAAGACAAACACAATACAGTCAGCAAACGACCGGATATTGGCAAAGCAAGGGCTGATCTGGGTCATGAACCTAAGGTGCTGCTAGAAGAAGGATTGCCCATTACCGTAGAGTGGATGAAAATGATTTATCGTAGTTCGTAGTTCGTAGTTCCAATTTCGAACATCGATTACGCCCCTGGATAATTTCAACTTACTTCAGATGGAATAAGCCTCCATCTGAAGTAAGTTTCCTATATCCTATGGCTAACCGCCACTAGTCGTGGTTCGTAGTTCGAATATCGATTATGTAAGGAGGGGCCCCTAATGCTAATGCCTACAGTCAGTGTCGTTATCCCCACGTACAATCACGCCCGGTATCTTCCTTATGCGCTTGACAGTGTCATCGATCAGAACTATCCAAATCTGGAGGTTTTCGTCATTGATGATGGTTCCACCGATGGAACAGCCGAACTCGTGAAGCCATATCGTTCAAAAATTAACTATGTCTATAAGGGAAATGGGGGAACACCCAGCGCGTTAAATCTTGGGCTATCTCTTGTAACGGGTAAGTACGTTTGCTGGTTAAGTGCAGATGACGTACTAATTGGTGATAAGGTGTCTAAACAGGTGGGATTGATGGAACGTGATCCGAGTCTCGGTTTTAGCTACACGAGCTTTGTGGTGATTGATGCCAACGGCGTAAAGCAATATGAGGTTAATTCACCATATTTCCCCAACAAGAAGGAAATGGTGAAGAAGCTCATGGAGGGCTGCTTTATTAACGGGTCTTCCGTGATGATGAGAAGTTCTGCATTAAAGATAATAGGATATTTCGACGTAAATCTGCCCCAAGCCCATGACTATGATTTGTGGTTTCGCTTTCTTCGGCATTATTCTTGCGGATTTTTAGAGGAACCTCTGTTGGCTTATCGTTGGCACGGTGAAAATATGAGTCAAAATCCCAACGAAGCATGTTCTCTGATTGTAAAAGAGAGAGCCAAACGGCTATTTCCTGAGTGTTTAAATTAAACCCAAGCGTTGGGAGAGAGGAATGATGGGGGAATTATGATGGATAGGCTAGATGATCAAAGCAAAAGGAATCTATTAACCCTCCCTCAGGTAATTGGGGTAGGATATGGTTTTAAAGAAGTTAAGGGTGTAAAAACTGATCAGGAATCTATTATTGTCTTAGTAAATAAAAAACTTCCTCCTGAGCAGCTTGCTGACCATGAACTTGTACCCAAGAATGTTAACAGTATGGTGACGGATGTTATTGAAGTGGGAGAACTAAAAGCATTGAAAGTGGAAATGTTAGAACCGCTCCAAAGTCGTACTGAAAAGGTAAGACCTGCGCCTCCAGGGGTGAGCATTGGTCATTATTTAATTACGGCTGGGACTTTCGGAGCAGTGGTTTATGACAATTCCAGCGTTCAGCCGATGATCCTTTCAAATAATCATGTCCTCGCGAATTCTACGAATGGCAACGACCAAAGGGCCAGTATCAATGATCGAATCTATCAACCTGGGCCCGTTGATTTTGTCCACACCGATCTTGGCTACGCAGATCGACAGTATATTATTGCCTGCTTGAAACGATTTGTTAATTTAGCCGATTACCCGGCAATTAATGTGGTAGATTGTGCTATTGGCGAGCCGTTGGAAAATAGCATGATCATTCCGGACATTCTCGATATCGGTTTGGTACAAGGAGTCACTACTCCAGTTTTAAATATGGAAGTCAAAAAATCGGGACGAACTACTGGCTTAACGTTTGGTCAGATTACAGCTCTTGATGCTATGGTCAATGTGCAGTACGGGCCGGGACGAGTTCTGCGTTTTGATCACCAAATCATTACCACCAATATGTCCTCGCCAGGAGACAGCGGTTCCCTCCTGTTAGATGACAATAACTTGGCAGTTGGATTGCTGTTTGCCGGTTCCAATACTGTAACGGTACACAATCCAATTCAAGATGTTTTGGATTTACTGAGTGTTAATTTCGGTTAGTGTTCATGATGGACTGTATTTATAATGGTACAAAGCAGAGAGGAGGCCTTAAAAGATGTTATACGTAACGACGGGCATCTTGGAAAATACGGCTATTGCAGGAGTGAGGCCGACGTCCACAGCTGATTTAAGAATCACTAATGACGGCCTAATTAACGATATGGTGCAAATCATTGGTTTTTATATTGAAGGGACGACGAAGGTGCAGTATGTCAGTGAGATTATCACTATAGAACCGGGGGGAGCACTGTACAGAAGTTACTATGCCAATTTCGACGCATTTGAATTCCAGTTTATGACCGTCAATAATTCTATACAGATCTCAGTTTGGGGTAAAGATGCCAATAACAATCTAAATCCAGCGCATCGGGTGCTACCTTCAGAGCTTAATGCTATTCCGTTATGAAAATAGGGATGATGTATCCTCGGGTAGGATACATTGGAAACTTGGATTGCGACAAGCAAAGATTTTCACCGAACTTGTACCCATTCATATAATGTCATAACTTTTGTACAAGATTATTTGAATGGAGGTAATAGCCAGTGGCTCAAATAACTACCGGATTGATCGAGAATACTAAAGTCTCCGGTGTAAGACCAAGTTCAACGTTCTCAGTAAGAATTTCTAATGCTGACTCAGTAACTGCTAACATTCGAATAAATGGGTTTTATTGGAATGGGATTACTAAGACAGAGTACGTTTTGGATTTATTAACCTTGGCACCTGGGGAAGCAGCAGATCGTAACTATTACGCACAGTTTGACGCTTTTGAGTTTCGGTTTGTCACCAGTACTGACGCTGTTGAAATCTCAACTAGGGGGAAAGATGCCGCTGGAAATATGACCGTAGTTCATAGTATGCTGCCAGCAGAGCTTTTTTCAACGGGCATGGAAGGAATAGCAGGAGCGCCGGGAAGGGTGATTCCTTCCGCCCTTAACCAAATTTACGTTCTAAATTCTAGCAGCAACAATATCTCAGTTATCGACGGAAAGGCCAATACCTTCATAGGAAACGTAATAGTTGGTTCGGGGCCCTTCGGAGTAGGTGTTAATCCGATAACGAACCGAATTTACGTCGTAAACTTTGGCAGTAATAATGTCTCAGTCATTGATGGAAACTCCAATACAGTCATTACCACCATTACTGTGGGTACCAACCCGGTAGGCGTGGGTGTAAATCCTGAAACGAACAGGATTTATGTCACGAACTGGAGTGGTCACAATGTCTCTGTTATTGATGGGTTTACCCATGTCGTTATAGCAACCATTTCGGTAGGTGCGTCCCCAGAAGGAGTGAATGTGAATCCGTCATCGAACCGAATTTATATTACAAATCATGGCAGTAAAACTGTCTCAGTCATCAACGGAAGCACCAATGCGGTCATAGCCACCGTAGATGTAGGGAACTAAACTAAGAATCTGCATATAGAACTTCATTTAATAATTGTTTAATATAGAAGAGAAATCCTGCCATGAAGATTATAACTATATTGGGTACTCATCTGGAAATTATTCGCTTAAGCCGGATCATTCCTCTCTTAGATCAACTTTGTGATCATATCCTTGTGCATACTGGTCAGAACCGTTGATCGGACGTGCCAATGCCGACCGTAATGGGCCAAATTAGTGAGATACTCGCAAGTGTGAACAGGTTATGCTCCAAGAAAAACCTGTTCGCCTGCTTATTTTAGGAGATACCAACAGCGCCTTGGCGGCGTTGGTTGATAAGCGGCTGCGGATTCCGGTTTACCATATGGAGGCGGGTAACCGCTGTTATGATGACCGGGTACCAGAGGAAATCAATCGCCGAGTGGTGGATCATTGCAGCGATATCTTACTACCTTACACGGAACGAAGTAGAGCTAAAGGTCAAATGAAAGAGGAAATGACGTGCAAATTAGCAACAATCTTTACACGTCATTTTCCCTACCAATGGTTTGAAGGTCAATACCCCTATGAATTGGCTCATCCGCTATTTGTTCCAGTTGCTTTAAGGATTAGCAACTTTGATGCGGCAGTATCTTGTTGCAATATAGGCAACTAATATACCCCAACCGCTATAGACGATATATACCGACCATATTGTTATAGAGGAAGGGATAAAAAAGGACCCCCGAACAATGGAGGCCCTTAATCGTATTATTATTGTTGCAAAAATTCTTGAACGTAAAGGTTACCATATGCGGTTCCATAAGCTATCCCGACGCCGACATGTGTGAAGCGAGGATCTAGAATATTTGCTCTATGACCAGGGCTTTGCATTAAAGCGGCCATGGAACCAGCTACGGACTTATTACCAGAAATGTTTTCTCCTGCCCAACGCACGCTGATCCCCACTTGCTGCATCATGGCCCATGGGCTACCGTAGGTTGGAGAGGTATGACTGAAGTAGTTATTTACTTTCATATCGTTGGCTTTAGCGCGACCTACTGCGGTTAAGCGAAGGTCTGCTTTGACAGGGTTTAAGCCTGCCGCCAGTCGTTCTTGATTGATCATATCCACCATGAGTTGCTCATCAGCCGTTAACTCGGCTACAAGTGGAATGACAGGAAGTGCTGGGGTCGGAGTTGGGGTTGGGGTTGGGACTGGAGTCGGGGTTGGGACTGGAGTTGGAGTTGGGACTGGAGTCGGAACTGGGGTTGGTGCTGGAGTCGAAGTCGGAGTAGGAGTAGTGGGTACTGGGACCGTATTAGGTTGCTTAAAGATATTTTTTAAGGAAATAACGTTTCCATTATTGGTTGTCGGTAATGGTCCGATATTGATCCGCTGAGAGGGAGCGGTTGTTTGAGGATTCGTGGTGGATGGAGTTGTAACCACAGGTGTTGTCCCCTGAGTTGGAGGGGATACTGGAGTTGGTATTACTGGCGTTATCACAGAACCAGAAGAACGAAGAGTGACAACAGAACCAGTTAGGGGTCGAGGAGCGCCAATATTGATACCTGCTTGTACTGGTAAAGCGACTAAAGTCATGAGGGTGACCAGATGAATACTGACTAATATTTTTAAGTTTCGTTTCATTTGGGAAGCCTCCTTATGATGATTAATTTTTACTATAGAAACCTCAATTGTGGGCCAAGCCCTTTTTGTATTGCCCTATTGATACTCTCTTGACTAGTTGCTATGTGGCTTGTCCGAATGACAAGTGAAGTATAACACAGCAATTTGCTTGAATAAATGGTACTTTTATACAACCGGAATGTTAAGTGACTATTGAGTGAGATTATCCGTATTATTCACGTGCCGAAATTTCCCTCAATGCCTAAAAAACGCTATAATAATAAGTGACTTAATAAATTAATAGTTTGATTCTCTTAAAGAAAACGGCTTTTATTAATAAGGCGTTTTTGTAAACCAATGTGTATTCAAACTAAGAGTTAAACGACTAAAGTTAAAAACGAATAGAGAGAGTGAAGTAAACGGATGGCAAAACAAATGCTGCTTATCTTTGCCCATCCTGACGATGAATCGTTCGCTTTGGGCGGTACCATTGCCAAATACGCTGAACAAGGGGTTACTATAACCCTGGCCGTCGCGACCAAGGGCGAGGCTGGTCAAACAGCAGGGTTTTGTCAGAAGGAAGAACTGGGTTTATTTCGAGAACAAGAACTGATGAGTGCCGCAAAGGTCCTAGGGATTACTGAAGTTATTTTCCTGGGATATCTCGACAAGGAAGTTCCGCTGGCACCACCCCTTGAAATTGTGGAAAGACTTGTCCGCATTATCCGAACCAGACGTCCTCAAGTAGTGATCACCTTTGGAGCAGACGGTGCATC
>LADV01000313.1 GCA_000961805.1 Peptococcaceae bacterium BRH_c23
GATTGACGCGACTCTGCCTAATGGATTCGCTCCGCAAGTTCACTCCATCCTGTTTGGGGTCGACGAGAGATTGGGCCGACGGGAGTCGGGTTAGTAGGGCGAGGACTGAGGTGGCAACGATGGGAAATGGTGTTGAATTACTTCGTTCTCAACACGTAGCGAAGCTTTGCTTCGTAAATCTATCAAGGATTTGATTGAAATTGGCTTTGATATATAGTTGAGATAAGTCTTAGGGTACAAAGGTTTTTAAGCCTTTGTGCCCGACTTTATTTGTAGAAAAGCAAATTAAAATCCATAAAAATGGATATTTCCTTGTGCTTGAAGGCGAGCGGTCATATAATACTATAGTACTTTGATACTACAGTGGAATGGGTTAAGCAGGAGTGTGGAGGGAAATCATGAAACGCGATAACTATGAGGTGCTCGGGGTCGAGCGAAATGCCGGTGAACAGGAGATTAAAAAGGCGTACAGAAAGTTAGCCCGCCAATATCACCCGGATGTCAACCCGGGGGACAAAGCTGCTGAAGAGAAATTTAAGGAAGTCGCCGATGCGTATGAAGTTTTAGGGGATCCGGAGAAAAGAGCGCGTTATGACCAATTCGGTCATGCTGATCCTAGCCAAGGTGGGTTTGGAGATGCTGGAGGCTTCGGTGACATTTTTGATATGTTCTTTGGCGGAGGCGGCGGGCAACGGCGCGGTGGTCCACAACGGGGCTCAGACTTACGCTATGCCATGACCTTGAGCTTTGAAGAAGCGGTGTTTGGGGTCGAAAAGGAAATTCAGATTCCGCGGGACGAAACCTGTTCGGACTGTCAGGGTTCTGGTGCTGCGCCGGGAACGCATCCGACGACGTGTTCTCAGTGTCATGGTAGCGGGCAGGTCAAAGTTACTCAGCGTACCCCATTTGGTCAAATCCAAACGGCGAGAACGTGTACTACCTGTCAGGGAGAAGGGCGTACTGTCAGTAGCCCATGCTCATCGTGTCATGGACAAGGGAAAGTCCGTAAGGTCAAGACAATTAAGATCAGTATTCCTCAAGGTTCGGAGGATGGTTTAAATTTAAGGCTCAGTGGGGATGGTGAAGCAGGAGCAAAAGGTGGGCCTCCGGGAGACCTTTATATCATCTTGCAGGTCAAACCACATAAGTTCTTTGAACGTGATGGAAATGACGTTTATTGTGAGGTCCCGATTACCTTTATCCAGGCGGCCTTGGGGGCAGAAATCGATGTTCCAACTTTAGATGGAGTGGTTAAGATGAAAATCCCCGAAGGGACACAGACTGCTACAATCTTTAGGCTTAAAGGACACGGAATTCCTCATCGTAGAGGCAGTGGCCGCGGGGATCAGCATGTTCGAGCAGTCTTGACAACACCGACCAAGCTGAATGAAAAACAGAAGAAGCTTTTACGTGAATTCGGCGAAGTAACTTCCGAACAACAACAAATGGGCAAAAAATCTTTGTTTGAAAAGTTCAAAGAAAATCTACGCGATGCGATGGGCTAAAAAGGAGTATAAACATGGATTGGCGTGAAGTGGCGGTAACAGTTTCATCCGATGGAGAAGAAGCTGTTGCCGATCTTTTTTATCAATTAGGTTGTACAGGTGTCAGTATCGAAGATCCGGAAGTTTTGCTGAATTACATAGAATCTGGAGAATGGGATTACCATAGTTTTGGAGAGGTTAAGCTTACTGGGACGTCTGTTGTAAAGGGTTATTTTGCGGAAGATGATGAATTAGGGGAGAAACTGGGCAAGCTTGATTTGGGAGTTCAAGAGTTGCTTAAGCGCTCTCCGGATTGGGTTATTCAGACTAAAGGGCTAACGCTGAAGGAAGTTGATTGGGAAACGGCGTGGAAGGCCTATTTTAAACCGGTTCGAATTGGCAAACATATTTTGGTTAAGCCAACTTGGGAGCAGGCAGAGCTTTTGCCTGGGGATATTGTCATTGAACTTGACCCGGGTATGGCTTTTGGAACTGGGACCCATCCGACGACTACACTGTGTCTGAAGACGATGGAGGGCATCATTAAGCCGGGGCAAACTGTGTTTGATTTGGGGACTGGTTCTGGAATTTTGGCCGTTGCTGCTGCCAAACTCGGGGCAAAGGTCGAGGCGGTGGATCTTGATTCGGTCGCAATCAAGGTAGCCCAAGAAAACGTGGACTTAAATGGTGTGCACGATCGAGTTCGAGTGGCTCGTGGAGATTTAGGCACTGTACTGACGGGACAAGCGGATGTCGTAATTGCCAATATTATTGCAGATGTTATATTAATTTTACTTCCAGATTTAAAACGTATATTGCATCCCAATGGCGAATTTTTAGCGTCTGGCATTATTGATAATCGAGCCGACGAAGTGGAAGAAGCCATTGAGGGAGCCGGGCTCGAGATTATTGAACGCATTTTGGATTCTGGGTGGATTTTATTTCGAGCGAGGTGGGCCAATCGTGAATCGGTTTAAAATTACAGAGCTTGGAAACGATGTTTTTTGGTTACGTGATTCGGAGCGAGAGCACCTTGTCCGTGTGCTTAGGCTTTCGCCGGGAGACTTGGTTGTGGGTTATGATAATTCCGGGAGAGAGTATACGAGTGTCATCCTTAAGATCGAGGACAAAAGTGTCACTTGTCGGATTCTTAGTACAGATCAGCCTGATGTAGAGGCCCATACCGCTGTTTATTTAGTGGCAGGACTTTCCAAGGGGGAAAAGATGGAATGGGTGATTCAGAAAGGGACTGAGCTGGGCATGATAGGGCTTATTCCTTTGCGAGCTAAGCGTTCAATTGTACATATTGAGGGAAGTAAAGCACTGGACAGGGTCGCTCGGTGGCAAAAAATTGCCTCGGAAGCTTCGAAACAGTCGCATAGGGTGCAGGAACCGGAAATTTTTGAGGTTAGCGATTGGAAGAATCTGAAGGAGAAATTACCTGAGGGGACTCAGTGGATTATTCCCTATGAAGAAGAAAAGACTCAGCGCTTAGCTTCCGTGCTTAAAACGATGGATCCTGAGCACCCTATTGCCCTGCTGATTGGTCCTGAGGGAGGGTTTGAGGAGGCCGAGGTTGCTTGGGCGCAAGAGGAGCTGGGGGCTCAAAGTGTCTCACTGGGTCCGAGAATTCTTCGGACGGAAACGGCGGCCTTGGCCGTGCTCACGATGGTTTTGGCGCATTATGGGGATTTAGGGTAGGGGACTTGTGGGACACAGCGCTCGGTGCCTACGACGCAGAGCAAACTAACCGTTCAAGCTCCTACTGTGGGGAGCGGGATACCCGCCAGACTCGCCATCCTTGGCTCGGTTGGCGGCAGTGCACATCCTTGTGCACTGTCCCGTATCTGGGGTCAGTCGCTTGAACGGAAGTTTGCTTTTCTGCTTACGTAGAGACGTCGCGCTCGTGTCACACTGCGTCCCTGGTCTGGGTCGGGGAACGGAAGAACGGAAGAGCGAGGGATAGGAACGAAAGGTTTGGGAGACGGCACATTTATGTGCGCCGTCTTGTCTCTAGGGCAGATTTATTTGAATCACTAGCCACGAACCACGTTAAAGAAGGTGGAGTATTATGTCTCAAGAAGTTGAACAGGTTAATACGCATGCAGCGATCTTCGAACCACGTACTACGAACGACGAACCAAGAAAGGCTGTTTGTTTTGTTACACTGGGTTGTAAAGTGAATCAAACCGAAAGTGAAGCGATGGCTCAACTTTTTCGAGAGGCGAAGTATCAGGTGGTGGGTGCCTCGGAAGAAGCGGATGTTGTGGTGGTTAATACTTGTACGGTGACAAATACTGGAGATAGTAAATCCCGCCAAGTTATTCGTCGAATGATCAAGGCTCACCCTGAGAGCGTTGTCGTGGTCATGGGCTGTTACGCCCAGACGGCACCGGGCGAGATATTGGGGATTGAAGGGGTTGATCTGGTCCTTGGAACTCAGGATCGTGTGAAGATTTTAGAGTGGATTGAGCGAGTGAAAGCGGAGAGAAAGCCTCAGAATGCTGTGCGTGGGATTTGGGATGCTGAGGAATTTGAAGAGCTTCCACAACTCAGTGAGGAGCAACGTACTCGTGCGATGTTGAAGATTCAAGAAGGGTGTAATCAGTTCTGTACCTACTGTATTATTCCGTATGCCAGGGGTCCTTTGCGGAGTCGTATTCCTGAGAATGCGATCGCTGAGGCTCGGAGGTTAGTTGAGGAGGGATATCCTGAAATTGTCTTGACCGGGATTCATACAGGGTATTACGGACAGGACTTGGAAGACCCTTGGAGTTTAGCTCGTTTGGTT
Source organism: Peptococcaceae bacterium BRH_c23 (assembly GCA_000961805.1). The sequence goes on from LADV01000313.1 coordinate 4,276, forward strand.
CGAGAACTGGATAAGATCCCTGGGCTTCGTCGCCTGCGCCTGAGTTCGATTGAACCGATGGAATATACGGAGGAGTTGATCGAGAGTATTGTTGCGTCTGATAAGGTGTGCCCCCATTTACATATGCCTTTACAGAGCGGTAGTGATAGGGTGCTAGCCCGTATGCACCGTCCTTATAATTTGAGCCAATACAAAGAGCTTTTGGAAAGACTCCACCAGAGGATTCCAAATCTTGCGGTCACAACGGATATTATTGCTGGTTTCCCAGGGGAAACTGAAGAGGATCATCTTTCCACGCTTGAATTTGCAAAGTCCTGTGGTTTTTCCGGAATTCATGTGTTTCCGTATTCGAAACGGAAAGGAACCCCTGCAGCGGATTATCCGGATCAAGTTTCGAAGAAACTCAAGGATCAACGGGTTAAGGAACTTTTGTTGGTTGCCCGTGATAGTCAGCAAGCCTTCATTCGTCCGTTTATTGGAAAACCAGTCGAAGTACTGATTGAATGGGTTGATCCAGTGGGGTGTGCTGTGGGGCATACACCTCATTATATTCAGGTTCACCTGCCGACTCAGGAGGATGGGAAGTCGTGGACCGCGGGACAGCTTGTGACGGTCATTCTGGAGGAGCGCCACATCAAGCGATCCTAAGTAAAGGTACATAAGTATTGGGCTTGGGGATAGCAAACAAAACATCCCGTGACAGAGATTTGACAGATTTGACAAATTGGCGGGGAAATTTAGTCAATTTATACCCTTGGATGGAATAAGATAAGACCAGCTAATAAAAGTCAAGAGTTTGTCTGATTATTTCTTTTAATTTTCGGTTTGTAAAATACGGCATAACAAACTAAGCCATTGAAAAATCCGAACAATGACCTAAACGTTAATTTTTGGGAAGCCCACCTAGAGAAACGGGACGCTCGGCGCTAGCCAAGCAAACTCTCTTTCAATTTGGGGTAACTCTCTGGAGTAAAAGAGACTTTGCAGTCTTCAAGCGTTTGGGTGTAGTGCACGTGTCAATAGGATGATGGCGAGCATATCCTCGGTCTAACGCCCTCCGGTATCCCTCGCATCACCTTTGACACGATCCGAATGGCTCTGTCGTATCCAAACTATTCCTTTAAGCAGCTGCTGGTTGAGGCTTTGTTGTCCTCCAAGTTTGATGATCTTCAGGTCGTTTAATCACAAAGGGCTTTTGGTCACGAAGAACAGCAAATATGTAGTGAAGAAGTTTGTGCATGACGGCCACGAGAGCCACCTTTTTCTTCTTGCTGAC
>LADV01000172.1 GCA_000961805.1 Peptococcaceae bacterium BRH_c23
AGCACCTGAGTAAGCAAGATTAGAATAAACTATAAACGCTCCAATATAAACGAGACCTCCACCCATTTTTACGGATGGAGGCCTTTTATTGTGATCTCATTGAATAAATGAGATATTATTTACGAATAAGCTAAAACTTTTTCTGATTATAAACGTGTAATCATTAAAGGCTTAAATAGAATATGGCTCACCAGAAAATGGCAGCCTATAAAGAGAGTTAGTTAAGTTGACTCATCAGGAGGTTAAAATGAATTTCATAACGGATCTATTCAATCAATATGGATATATCGTATTATTTGTTGCACTCATGCTGGAACTTATAGCTTTTCCGACACCAGGGGAAGCCTTGATGACCTACTGTGGGTTTCTTGTATTTCAAGGAAAGTTAAATTTGGGGATCAGTATTATTGTTGCAACCCTGGGAGTTATATTGGGCATTACGATTTCTTACTTTATTGGCCGCACTTTAGGGACTCCATTTTTTCAAAAATACGGTTCTTACATTCATTTAGGGCCAGATAAATTGGAGAAGACGTCACAATGGTTTGAAAGGTACGGCAATGGTTTGCTGGTTATTGCTTACTTTATACCTGGGGTAAGGCATATTACAGGCTATTTTTCAGGAATTGCCAAGATCCCTTATGTAAAATTTGCTTTAAATGCATATATTGGTGCTTTTATTTGGACAGGTACTTTTATTTCCTTAGGCAAGATTTTAGGATCGAATTGGGAAAAATTCCACGGTGCGATTAAGAAATATCTGATTATAGGTGGAATTGTTCTTGCGATCGTTTTGTTATGTATCTATTTCTATCGGAAATATAAGGTATCCATCATTGACTTTATCTTGAAATCGTTAGAAAACGGAATCCAAATATTTCATTCTCTTGGGAAGATAAAAGTAGCTATCGTTGGAGTTGCTGCAATTTTTTTTGGCTTATCGATTGTCTTGATTGGACTCATTCAGGACCTTTTAGCCCATGAATTTAGCCAATTTGATACAGTTGTTACGTATTTAGTGAGCTTGATCTTTCCAGAAAACTGGTCCTCTGTTATGGGATTGTTTAAGCTTTCAACAGCTCCAGAAGTGTTGCTTGCCTTGACGTTGCTGATATTGACGTGGATTATCCTCAAAGGCAGGAATCGACTTCTGGAAACAGGGTTTCTTTTCATTACCGTTTTTGGGGGAGCGCTATTGGAAGTGGGATTGAGACTTATTTTTCATCGCGTGGGTCCGAGTGGAATTATCTCCACCTTTCCCAGTCAAGAAACCTTATTAGCCGTAGTTGTCTATGGCTTTGCCTCGTTTATGGTGTTGCGTCATGCCAAAAACAGGTGGATTGGCACATTGCTGTTCATCATGACATTAGGTGTTTGTATAGTCACGGGCCTAACGGTCATCTTCTTTCAGATACAATATCCGAGTGATGCTGTCGCTGGTTATGTTTTTGGTGGAGTCTGGTTAAGTTTAAATATTGTGGTGATGGAAGTTTATCGTGTCTTACCCAAAATCCTGCGTGATCCAAAGTAGAACATATTACCCTAATGCTGGCCGAAGATTGAGGTGAAAACGATTGTTTTTAAAGCCTATAATAACCTTATCGGCGACAAGACAAAGCTACAATTGATACCGTATGGGGTGGGCAGTGGATACCTCCAGGACAGAGACAATCCAGGTCAACTTTATAAGGTTGTAAAACAAGAAAACATGATTCTAAACAAAGACTATATTCCAAATGATCAACAGGTAAGGCAGGCAATTGAGGATGAATTGTCTTACGAAGCGGATTTTACCTCGAAAGAGGTCTATTTACTAAACTATTTAATGGACAGAAGCACTCAAAGCAAAGTTCTTATGATAAGGACGGTAAATCCCATTCCTTATGCGGAAAGACTCCTTGAAATTACAGGGGTGGTATTAGGATTGATCATGGCAATCTACTGGATAGGTTTAGCTCTTTGGGTCTACAAAGATGCGGGTAGAAAGAAGTTGAATGCTTCGTTATGGGGATTACTGATTTTAATTACAAATTTGGTTGGGTTTATTGTTTATCTGATCTATAAACAAAATAATCTAACCTGTTACAAGTGTGGAGCTTTGCAGAGCAAGTTCAATTCTTTCTGCAGCAATTGTGGGAGCGAGATTAATGAATCTTGTCATAATTGCAAGGCGATGATCAGTAAAGAGGATAACTATTGCAGTCGATGCGGGAGCAAGCTTGACCGATTTTTAGGAGGCAATGAAACGTGAATTTTATAAACTATGGCATTGATGTTTTACTTCATCTTGATAAGTATTTGAGTGTGATTATTCAGAACTATGGCTATGGTACTTATTTGTTCAAAAGTTGTATTGTACTTCTTTGAGCTTGGGAGTCAATGGGCTACTCATAAGGATGAGGGCAAAGGGGGTATTAGTATATAAGTTTCTGGTACCCTTATACTGAAAACTTACCAGAATTGGCATATTACCTTCACCCTAATATTTGTAAGTCAAAATTCATAAAGGTTAAAAAGGAGTTAGGTTTTGCAACCTAACTCCTTTTTTAACGTGTAATAGACATGACCGAAAATAATCAAAAGGGGCAGATGGATAAATGTTTATGAATGTACCTGTATTTAATGCAATTAACGGGGTTGCCCAGGTGAATAGAACGCTTGACGAGATCATGATTTTGTTTTCAAACTATAGTCCACTTTTCTTTGTGGCTGCACTTACAGCACTCTATCTTTATGGAGTTTATCGTAAAGATAAACTGTTTAGATATGCAGCAGCCGATGCATTGGCCATAACTCTGATGAGTTTATTTTTAGGCTTTGTAATCGGCATATTTTATTATGAACCAAGACCTTTTGTCACTGATCATGTTAATTTACTAACACCCCATGCTCCAGATGCTTCTTTCCCTAGTGACCATTCTTTAGGAACGATGAGTATAGCGTTGGGGATTAATAACAGCTATAAAGTTTTTGGGGCAATATTGATTATCTTATCTTTACTCGTAGGTGTCTCAAGAGTCTATGTCGGCGTTCATTATCCAATGGATGTGCTTGGAAGCTACTTGATCGTGTTGGTAGTAAACTTCACTTACCGGCGTTTATTATGCGAAAAAATAAGAGGCTTATATTCTAAAGCAGAAGAGTATTTATTGAAGCGTATTAAACGTATTTAACAAAAGCAGCTTTTAGTACTTTTTAAAAAAGCTTGATATTGTAACGAATATTACAAAGGAGTATTGCTTATGGAAAAAGGGAAATGGCTAGTCTTAAATTATAATCTACCCACAGAACCCTCAAGATATAGGGTTGCAACCTGGCGTGGACTAAAAAAATTAGGAGCTGTGAATCTCCACCAATCCATGTGGATTTTGCCTTGCAATGAAGAGAATTACTCTGCCTTAGCGAGATTAGCCGAAGACATCGAAGATAAGAGTGGAGATGCTCTCCTGATGGAAAGCGTATGTGCGGATGAGAGATACGAAGAAAAGATAATCACAACATTCAATACAATTCGAGATGAAGAGTATAGCGAATTTATTGATGAAAGTGAGAAATATCTTAAGGAAATAGAAAAGGAAATCTCCATTGAAAAGTTCACTTTCGCGGAGCTTGAAGAGGAAGAGGAAGAACTACAAAAGCTGATATCTTGGTTTCACAAGATTGAAGCACGGGATTTATTTCATGCTTCTGAGGGAGATAGTGCAAAGACAAAACAGGAGCAGATCGGCGAAGCTTTCGAAAAGTATAGCGAGTTAGTTTTTCAACATAACCAAAACGTAAACTGATAATGACAGAGAGGGAGCTTCATGAAGGATGAAAAAGAAGGGAAAAAAATACTGGGAATCGAACGAAATATTTTCTTTGTGGGATTGACCAGCTTTCTAACGGATACGGCAACCAAGATGATCTATGCGATCATGCCTTTGTTTTTAATGACCCTTGGCGCGACGAAAACCGAACTTTCATTAATCGAAGGTATAGCAGAAAGTACGGCCTCGGTTCTTAAAGCTTTGTCTGGTTGGTGGAGTGACAAAATTGGAAAGAACAAGCCCTTTATGATTATCGGATATGCGTTTACAGCTTTGCTTTCACCCTTATTTGCTTTTGTGACGACTCCGCTGCAAGTTCTAATCGTTAGATTCACTGAAAGAATTGGGAAGGGAATTAGAACGGCTCCCAGAGATAGTTTAGTTGCAGGTTCGTCGGAAGAGAATACAAAGGGGAAAAATTTTGGTTTCCATAAAGCGATGGATAATAGTGGGGCAATCCTAGGACCTCTTTTGGCTACCGGAGTTTTACTTCTTTTTCCCAGAGATTATCGTAAAGTATTTCTTTTGGCTGCTATACCGGGTTTATTAGGCTTGGCTTCGATTATTTTCTTTGTGAAAGAGGCAAAAAGAGATAAAACAGAGCGCCTGGGAAAAATTTCTCTAAAGGACTTTTCACCTCGATATTATGCGTTTATGGTTATTATTTTTATTTTTACCCTAGGTAACTCGACAGATGCTTTGCTCCTAATCAAAGCTAGTGATATTGGAATTCTCGATTCATTTATTCCCATGATCTATCTTATCTTTAATGCAGTTTCTGTGCTCTTCGCGATTCCAGCAGGAATGTTATCAGACAAAATAGGCCGCGAAAGATTGATCATCTTTGGCTATCTCCTTTATTCAGTGATCTATTTTGGCTTCGGCAGAACAAGCAGTCCAGTTGTACTTATTCTCTTATTTGCCTTCTATGGTCTTTACAGTGCGGCAACGGATGGAGTTCAGAAGGCAATGGTTTCAGACCTTATTGACAAAAATAAGAGCGGCACAGGCCTTGGACTGTACAATAGTATTGTAGGTATTACCCTCCTTCCGGCCAGTGTTATTGCAGGTTTACTTTATGATAATGTCAATAATCAGGCCCCGTTTTATTACGGATCGGTTATGGCTCTCGTTGCAACATTTCTAATGATAATTTTTTATTGGAGTGGGAAAAGAACTTTAAAACAATGCAGCAACAATTAGAGTATTTCCTGGGTGCGATACTCCCAAAAATGATTAGCAAGAAGACGGAGGCAGATGGGTGCTGGCTCTACTGGTCGATTTCATCTAAAGAAAGTATTACGACATACGCTTGTCGACACGTCCCGAGTAAGGGGTAGTTTTTCGCTAGATAGGCAAGGACAGAGGGAATAGCCTGCTGCGCTCAGGATGGAAAATATTTTCAAATAACGTCGACTGATTTGGCTTAATTTAGGATAACTTTTTAGTTGATAGCTAAAGTTTAGTACATAATATTCGTATTTAGTGCATTAATACAGTTCGGGGGAAGTTCAAAGGGACTCCCGTCCATGGTCGTCTCTGAATAAAGGGGCATAGTCCGCCGCCTAACGTTAGACGCCATTTCGGAGGTGGAAAGATGAATGTGTTAATTTTGAATATAGGTTTTCAAAATTGAGGGCTGCTTTAGAGGATGCTCTGAAGAACCAGAACGGCGTCTAACAACGATCTAATTACAAGAGGGGGGGATGGACATGGCAATACTTTCTGGATTGGCAATAAAAGCAAAGCCTGGGAAAGCGGTTTAAGCATGTTCCGCCTCCCAGGCTTCTTTATTACAGGCCTTCTCTGTCTCAGCCGCGGTGTTTTCGTCAAATATGACTTCCTCTTGTTTTTGAAGCTCCTTAAACTCCAGCCGTAGGTTTTGCCATCAATCACCGCCGAAAAGTCTTTACCCTCGGTTTTCTCCCGCAATTCCATGTCTTTGCGGATGCTCGCAATCTTCTTTTCACAATAGGCAATGGTATCGGGGTATTGAT
>LADV01000148.1 GCA_000961805.1 Peptococcaceae bacterium BRH_c23
TTAATGCCAAACATGTCATAGGCTTCACGCTCTAGATAGTTTGCACCCTCCCAAATACGAGTTGCGGAATCAATCACCGGATTCTCACGGTCCATGCTCGCCTTTACTCGCAAAAGCTGTGGCCCATGGAGGCTTGATAATTGATAAACGACTTCTAAATGATCTCCACCGTCTACTCCACATAGGTCGTGCAGAAAGTCACATGGGACATCGGGGAAGTTTTTAGCTCCGATTAAGGTTTCAGAAATAAATGGAGCTTTAACTTTTAAAACAAGTACCCCGAAACTCTCTTCGACTTCACCGTTCACTCGAGTAGCAAGTTCATCCACATATCGGCTTAATACTTTATTTTCCATGTCTCATTAACCTCACCTTAGCGGGATTTGAAACTTTATATTGAAGTTGCAAAAGCCCATAAATTAAGGATTCTGGCCTCGGAGGGCAACCTGGGATGTAAACGTCGACTGGTAGAATCTTATCGACGCCCGCCAACATAGAGTATGAGTCGACAAAGGGACCTCCTGCATTAGCACAACTGCCCATGGCGATTACCCATTTTGGCTCGGGCATTTGGTCATAAATTCGTCTTAACAGTGGGGCCATCTTGCGTGTGCAGGTTCCCGCTACAATCATGACATCAGCCTGACGCGGTGAAGCACGGAAAACCTCATACCCAAAGCGGGAAATATCATAACGAGGTCCACCGGTAGCCATCATTTCGATCGCACAGCAAGCTAAGCCCAGAGTGACCGGCCAGAAGGAATGCCCTCTTGCCCAGTTCAAGGCTTTATCGATCGTAGTAACCAAAACATTTTTTTCAATCAACGCTTCCTCTTCGCGAAGACGTTTTTCTGAGGCTACATCCACTCTAGAGCACCTTCTTTCCAAGCATACCAGTAACCAACTAAGAGAATGACAATAAAGATGAACATTTCCACGAAGGCAAACGTTCCCAGTTTTTGGAATGTTAAGGCCCAAGGATATAAGAATATTGTTTCAACACTAAAAGCAGCAAAAACTAAGGCATACATAAAATAATTGCTCTTAAATCCGAGCCATGTTCTTCCGATGGTCTCGTTACCACATTCATAAGTTGTTAACTTCTCTTTATGTGGTTTATTGGGCGCCAGCAATTTTGGCATAATCATCATGATGACGGCTACCGCTATTGCACCTACAAGAAACACGCCTACAGCAGCAAAATTATTATCAAGCATTGACTAACCTCCCTTCATAAAAATTTTCAATAGCATGCTTCTATTGCTAAGCATATTGTGCCACAACCATCGATAATGGTCAATTAATAGAGTATTCTGTTATTTTCTTCCTCCTTAGCTAATAGATGTCTCTTGCTTCACCGGAGTAAAACTCTTTCGGTGCAGTGGACATGGTCCTAAGCGCTTTAGAACCTGCATGTGTTCGTTTGTGCCATACCCTTTGTTCTTCGAAAACGTATACTCCGGATAAAGAGAATGCAGTTGAACCATCAAGCGATCCCGTGTCACTTTTGCTAAGATCGAGGCCGCCGCGATTGAGGCACTTAAGCGATCTCCCCCGATGAGCGGAAGCTGAGGAAGTTGTATTTCAGGGAGTATTAGGGCGTCGATTAGCAAGTAATGGGGGCGAACTGTTAACCCTTCTACTGAGCGCTTCATGGCCAATTTAGTCGCTTGCAAAATATTCAAGGCGTCAATCTCAGCTGGTTCAGCACTTCCAATGGCATAATCAATCGCCTGGTTTTGAATTTGAATAAAGAGCTTTTCTCGTTTGCTTTCCGTCAGCATTTTCGAATCATTAAGTCCGGGTAAATCAAACTTCGCAGGTAATATACAAGCCCCTGCAATGACTGGTCCAGCTAACGGTCCTCGGCCAGCTTCATCAATTCCCGCCAGTAATAAATATCCTTTTTTCCATAACTTTTTCTCTTCCACAAGCAGTTTCTGGATACGGATTTGTTCAAGCGCTTCTGCTTGTTGACACTTGATTAGACGATCGGCTAGTCGTCGAACACCTTGGCGCTGATCGTTTTGGCAGGCAATCAGCATGCGAGGTGAAGGGTCCTTATAGAGTGCTTCTTCAACTTCCCTAATATTCATCTGGGATAACTGCTCCACACTTTCACCTCTTCTCTCTATAAACTCAGTTCAACGAAATAAGATAATCTCCTTTTTTTAGGTATAAGCGTTAGCTATCCTCAAGTTAACGCTTCCTCATCCCTTCGGTAAGATATCCATGGTAATTGGACCAAGTTGTCCCATTCGAAGTTCACGCAGGAAAATCTGGGCCGCCTTTAGGGTATCTACTCGTCCACCATGAATCAAGCACCCGCGTTTCCGTCCTAAGCTCTCTAAGGTAACCACCCCTGAATCCGAACCCTGATATCGAACTAAGGCATTAGGAGTATACAACGTTAGCCAGTCTATAATCCATGTCGATAATTCTTCTATATCAAAAACATCATCTTTGATGGCACCGAGTGCCGCTAGCTTTCGCCCGACTTCGGGGTCATCAAATTTGGGCCATAACATCCCTGGAGTATCGAGGAGTTCAACTCGTTCATGAATCCTAACCCATTGATTTCCTCGAGTCACCCCTGGCTTATTCCCAACTTTCGCTTGGGCTCCACCTGTGAATTGATTGATTAACGAGGATTTACCTATGTTCGGAATCCCAACAATCATCACCTTAATCATCTGCTGACGGATGCCTTTTTGCGCTTGCCTTGCTTGTTTAACTTGGACCAAGCGTTCCAGTTCAGGTACAATCTGTTTAACCCCTAGTCCTGTAGTTGCACTAACCGCATAAACAGGACCTGATTTTTTTAAGTATGTGAGCCATTTCGCCGTCAACTTAGAGTCGGCTAAATCTGCTTTATTCAGCACCAACACCCTTGCCTTATTACTTAGTAATTTATCCAGCATCGGGTTACGGCTACTAATGGGTATACGAGCATCAGCAAGTTCTAAAACAACATCAACCCATTGAAGTTGTTCCAGTAAAAGACGTCTTGCTTTAGCCATATGCCCCGGAAACCATTGAATACTCATGAATACCCCTCTTCATTCTTCTCGCATAGCCTTCACAGTATTGGGAGCAAATTCTTATAATTAGAAGAACCCCAGTGAAGCAGAGTACGGGGCACCACTCCCACTTGAAGTGGGAGTCGTCTCCCGATTGGATAGTAAATTCTTCATAATGGAGTATGACGTTTAAAGTCGACCTCGCTAAAAGAACCTAAAACGCTGCAAGGGGTAGTAAATAAACCAGGCTTTACCAAGCAGATCATTTTTAGGAAGAAGACCCCACTCTCGAGAGTCTTCGCTCTCACGGCGATTATCCCCTAACACAAATACCTTATCTATTGGTACAATTTCTGGACCGTAGGGTGGGTAATCCCCGGGTTTGACGTAAGGTTCCTCAATTGCGGTGCCATTGACAAAGACTTTATTATCACGAAGTTCAACCGTTTCACCCTCTACTGCAATCACTCGTTTTACGAAAGTTCGCTTTAAGTCCTTTGGAAAAGCAAATACTATCACATCTCCGCGAGTTGGAGCCCACATGCGATACGAAAGTCGATTGACAATAATACGGTCACCCGGAATAAGTCCGGGCTCCATAGAAGGTGATGGAATTAAATAGGGTTGTAATACTGCCCAACGCAATAACCCACCAGTCAGCAACACTACGCCAAGCAATATCAAAACCCATTTTGTTTTTGACTTCTTATACTCCATTATTTCGCTCCCCTCTTGCACTACTCTTTTAGTATGAACAAGATTTAGAAGAGCATACGTTGAAGAACTACCTTAAGAAAATTTAATTTATGTTCTTTTGAAATCAATTCAGACAAATACTCTTTCTGATAGCAGTAAAAAAAGAGCCAGATTGCTCCAGCTCTTTTCCAATCCCAAGTTAAGATATCAGCTTTAGCTGGACGAGTTCTCTGCTTAGCCGATACGACGATCGCGAATCCTCGCCGCTTTACCTGAGAGTGAACGTAGATAGTAAAGCTTAGCCCGGCGAACAACACCTCGACGTGCCACCTCAATTTTTTCCAAACGAGGTGAATGTAAAGGGAAAGTTCGTTCTACCCCAACGCCAGCAAAAACACGACGAACAGTGAAGGTCTCTCTGATGCCGCCACCTTTCATTGCGATGACAAGCCCTTCGAATACCTGAATACGCTCACGAGTACCCTCTACAATACGCACATGTACGCGTACTGTATCTCCTGGCCGGAAGTTAGGAAGATCCTTTTTCATTTGCTCTTCTTCAATCATGCGAATATAATCCATTATAATATTCCCCCCTTCCTTGCCTAGATGTTCATACACTGACTTTCAGCGAGCGGACCATCTGTCATAGACCAATTTATTTTATCACAACCTATTGGGTTATGCAATTAGTTTCTTAAACCGTCTCTTTAATTCATGCTTTTAGCTTAATGGCCACGTAGTCGGTCTAAAATAATGGCCACTGCGGAACGAACCGACAAGTGATTATACTCTGTCGGTCCATAGATTGGTTCCAAAATTTGGTCCATGTTCTCAACATCTTCTTTGAGCAACCCCCAACCCGTTCCAAACAACAACAGAATAGGGGTTTCCGACGTTTCCATGTCCTCACGAAGCTGTGAATAAGTAACAGTATTGGCATATTTTCGAGCATCGGTAGCAACTTTGATCGGCCCTATTCCGTGCATTTCTTTAATCTCAGCATAAACTTCAGCTAAATTATCTGCGATTTTCACTCTTGAAAACGCTTCTTGGCGATCTGGATTATAGTCTGCACCATAACCCTCTTGCCAGAAGCCCATGATTCGTTTAGCCAATTGACGCTGGGCTTCAGCGGGATGAACTACGTAATAGCGTTTTACACCATAAGTAGTAGCGCAGCGCGCGATATCATGAAGATCTAGATTTGTGATCGAAGTTGCGACAGTCTCCATATTTTTATTATAGACAGGGGCATGAATTAGTGCTAAATAAATGTCTGCCACGCAAGATTTCCTCCCAATCGTCGTACTTCTTGAATCATTGGACACTTGATATTGCAATTTACTTGGGGTGGAGTTTTACTCCATCCGTGTTTATTTGAACTTATCCTGAAGCTTGATCGATGTTTTAATGTTCGATGTTCGAACCTCGAACCTCTAACCTCGAACCTCGATTATGTCCGCCGCCGTCGTTTAGGCTTTGGGCAAAGGTGCTCCCATTTCTCCCGCCAAACTACTATCTCAGGGTGTTCAAGGAGAAGTTCCTCCAAGATCGGATAATCTTCCCCACTAAATATCATTGCACTCATTAAATCAGGACGCCGTATAAATGTGCGCCTAAGAGATTCTTTTTTCCGCCATCGTCTAATCATTGCGTGGTGCCCAGATAACAACACGTCTGGAACCCTCTGCCCTTCAAAATCAGCTGGTCGCGTATATTGCGGATATTCTAACAGCACAGAGGAATGCGAATCCTCCTCAGCAGAAGCATCCTCCCCCAGCACACCTGGTATAAGTCGTGCTACGGCATCAATCATAACCATTGCTGCTAGCTCGCCGCCCGTCAACACATAGTCCCCCAGGGAGGCTTCTTCATCGGCTAAGTCACGAATACGCTCATCAAAACCTTCATAATGCCCACATATAAAAACAAGTTCTTCCTGGGTCGACCACTGCTTAGCCTTTTCTTGGTGAAAGACTTCCCCTTGCGGAGACATGAGAAGAACCCTCCGCCCAGCAGAAACTTGGGGCAAATCTCGAATTGCCGCATAAATGGGTTCAGGTTTTAAGAGCATGCCTGCTCCCCCTCCATAGGGGACATCATCAACATTTTTATGTTTACTGGTCGCATAATCCCTGAAATTAACCAGCTTAATATGTATCAAACCGGTCTCTTGTGCGCGCTTCAGAATGCTTTCTTGCAGAGGCGCAAACATTTCAGGGAATAATGTTAAAACAGTTATTTTCAACATTCGTTGTCTAACCCCCTACTCGATATTCGAGGTTCGTGATTCGTGGTTCGAACATCAATAGCAAATAGCGAACTATAAGGTTCGTAGTATGTGGCTTTGATTCGTGGTTCGAACATCGAACATCGATCATCGAACATCGTGCAGGCCTGGGGGAAGTACGACATCCATGCGCCGCCCCGGAACATCTACACGCTGAACCACAGTTTTCAGGGCTGGGACACATATTTCCCCTTTGGTCCCTTTGACCAAATAGACATCATTCGCCCCAGTTTCCAAGACTTGAGATAAGGTACCTAGCAAGGTATCCCCCTCATAGACTTGCATTCCTTCAAGCTCGAAATAGTACCATCCTTCTTTGAGAGGAGGGACTTCGGATCGGTCAATACGCACTTCCCACCCTCTGTACTTTTCTGCCTGTTCTAAAGATTCTATACCTTCAACTATGAGATAGACAAACTCCATCTGTTTACGAGCTGAAACAACTTTGAAGTGTTGATCGTTCTCTCCACGTCGCAAGGTTACTTTTTGCAGATTTTGAAACCGATCAGGGTCTGTCGTTAACGGGTAAATCTTCAACTCCCCACCATACCCCTGTGGACGTAACACTTCTCCAATCAGCACTTCATCCATAACTCTTTGCTCCTTTCGAGCAGATAGTTTTAAACGTTGAGAAGGGCACTAAGCCCTTCTCAACGTTATTGATCAATGTCCATATGAACTCGGCGTCCATCTTTGACGGCAGCCGCTTTAACCAGCGTACGAATAGCGTTTGCGATCTTCCCCTGTTTCCCGATAACCTTTCCCATGTCCTCAGGTGCAACTTTTAATTGTAAATGCACACTTTTCTCAGTCTCAGACTGGATAACGAGAACTTGGTCCGAATGATCCACCAACGCTTTCGCGAGGATTTCTACTAATTCCTTCACAGGAACCACCCCCCCAAACTCTACACTTAGTTCTTGGACTCGTGGAATTTGGTCATGATACCAGCTTGGCTCAGCAAAGATTTAGCAGTATTTGAAGGCTGAGCTCCTGTTGATAACCATTTGATAGCCTTTTCCTCATCGATATTTAAAACTACCGGGCTTTTTGTTGGATCATAATACCCAATTTGTTCAATGAAACGACCATCACGGGGAGCTTTAGCATCAGCAATAACCATACGGTAGAACGGATTCTTTTTTGCGCCCATTCGGCATAAACGGATTTTAGTAGCCATGTTTTCACCTCCCCCAATTCGAGGTTCGAAGTTCGAGGTTCGAGGTTCGAATGACATGCATTCAATATCTCATATCGAACATTTTGCCCCTAGATTAGTTTAACTAAACTTCAAGATAGAGTTTCGAACTCCGTTTCAAGAGTTTATTATATAAACAACGCTACATTGATAGCGTGTGTCCATCATATACGAGGTTCGATATTCGATATTCGAAACCTCAGATTCTCTCTTGGGCAGGTCCCCGACTTGCAACCCACCCGTTACTCCCCAGGCAGGACGGTGCACATGAAATGTGCCGTCCCCCCTGATCCATTGGAAATGCAAGTCAAGAACATCCCAAACTTGCAAGCGACTTGCATAAGCTTTCCGGTCCCCGACCCAAGCCAAGGACGCAGTGTGACACGAGCGCGACGTCTTTACGTAAGCAGAATAGCAAACTTCCGTTCAAGCGACCGACCCCAGATACGGGGCAGTGCACAAGGATGTGCACTGCCGCCAATGCGCCAAGGATGGCGCTTTTGGCACGATAGTCTCCAGTGGAGATTATCGCCGTAGGCGAGTTCTTATATATAATACTATCGCCGAAGGATGAACCCCGCGCCCCATATTAGGAGCTTGAACGGTTAGTTTGCTCTGCGTCGTAAGCACCGAGCGCTGTGTCACACAAGTCCCCTAAAGTTCGGTTTCTTGCCCTTTTTACCTTTCTTGCCCCCGAGCATACCCAGGCCGCCGCCACCGCCGGCAAATTGCTTCATCATCTTTTGCATTTGTTCAAACTGTTTTAAGAGGCGACCTACTTCTTGCACTGATGTCCCGCTACCTTTGGCAATCCTCTTTTTGCGAGAATCTTTGATAACAGCAGGTTTCCTGCGCTCCTCTGTAGTCATCGAGCGAATGATAGCCTCTATATGGGAAGTATCTTTTTCGTCAATTTGCACATCTTTTAACTGCTTTCCGACGCCGGGAATCATTTCCAGAATCGAAGAAAGCGGACCCATTTTTTTCATTTGCTGCATCTGATCTAAAAAATCGTCGAGGGTGAATTCTTGTTTACGTAGCTTCTGTTCCATTTCTTTGGCTTTTTTCTCATCGAAAGACTCTTGAGCCTTCTCGATGAGAGTAAGAACATCCCCCATCCCCAAAATCCGGGAGGCCATACGGTCAGGATGAAAAGGCTCCAGAGCGTCCATTTTCTCCCCTAAACCAACAAATTTCACGGTACACCCTGTGACTGCTTTTATCGAAAGAGCTGCCCCACCACGAGTATCTCCATCCAGTTTTGTGAGAATAACCCCGTCAAGACCTAAATCTCTGTGAAATGACTCAGCTACATTGACCGCATCTTGACCGGTCATCGCGTCAACCACCAATAATATCTCATGAGGCCTTACTGTCGCTTTAATATCTCGTAATTCGCCCATTAATTCTTCATTGATGTGCAACCTACCGGCAGTATCAATAATCACAACATCTTGCCCATTTTGATGAGCCTGTTTTATACTCTCACTAGCAATTTTGGGCGGGGATTCCTGCCCCATAGAAAAAACCGGAACATTCAATTGATCACCCAAAACCTGCAATTGCTTAATCGCAGCAGGACGATAAATATCACAGGCCACAAGCAAAGGATGTTTTCCTTGTTTTTTAAGCATATTGGCCAATTTTGCAGCATGAGTCGTTTTTCCTGCCCCTTGTAAGCCTATTAAGAGAATAACCGTTGGCGGCTTCGGGGAGATGAGAATCTTGCCTGTTGCACCACCCATAAGTTGGATCATTTCTTCATGTACGATTTTAATGACATATTGTGCTGGCGAAAGGGATTCCAGTACTTCCTGCCCGATGGCACGTTCTTTTACCCTAGCCACAAAGTCCTTGACAACTTTAAAGTTAACATCCGCTTCTAATAAGGCAACGCGGACTTCACGCATCGCATCATTGACATCCGCTTCCTTTAGCTTGCCCTTTCCTTTTAACCGTTTAAATGTTTCTTGGAGTTTTTCGCTTAGACCTTGAAACATGCCTGTCCCCGCTTTCGATTTGATCCGCCTTCAAGAGTCTCACTTCTCTCAGTGGGTATTCTGTACTCTGCTTTTCGCTATTGTTGAACATCTATATCGCCCGTAGTTATGCCATAAACTCCGGCTTCTGGCTTCTGGCTTCTGACCACCGACCTCTGTTATCATACCGCAGTAATATTTTTAGAAACATCTTCGAACATGATACGCATTTGACAATGGCGCTCCCAGGCAGCCGAGTTGGTAAAATCCTCTTTCTTCAATCCTTCTAACAAAGTTTGCACTTCCATTAACTTTTCACGATCTGTCCAAAACCTCTGAACTAGCCCTAACTTTTCTTCATATTCGGCTAAAATCCGTTCTGTCCGTTTGAGCAAATCATGAATAGCTTGTCGACTAATATGTTCAATCTCAGCAATTTCAGCTAAGGAGAGGTCTTGTTGGTAATGCAAATCCCAAACATTTTTTTGTTTCTCTGTAAGAAGTGGACCATAAAAATCTACTAAGAGAGCCATTTCGGCGAGTTTATCCATCGCAACCCCCTGTAAAGCATTATTACTTTACAACCGAATTTTAGACTATATCTATAAGTTTGTCAAGAGTAGCTTAGTACTCTAGTAAGAAATAGTGCCCACTCAAATTCAAAAAGTCTTTCACAAAAACAAATGGTGAAAGACTCTTTTCGCTTAGTGGACTCGTTTGGCTTAGGAATACAGTAGGCTCTTTACTCCCTCAACTGAATTAAAGGAATTTATTGAATTACGCCAGAAGGAACCTTCCGACTGCGACGAACGGAAGCTATGCTTCGAACAGCGCAGAAATTCGTTTGGCCCGAGTCTCTGCTTCTTGGCAAACTTTTTTGACATCCATGGTTAAAAGTTTTCGGTCTTCCATGAGAAGTTTTCCATCCACCATCACTGTGCGTACATCTCCAGCATGGGCAACATAGACTAGATGCGCTGGAATTGAAAACCGAGGATAGAAATGGGGTTGATCCAGGTCAATGGTGATCAAATCAGCCTTAAAACCTGGGGCAAGCATCCCAACATCTTTTAACCCAAGTGTCCGGGCCCCCCCTACGGTTGCCATTTCTAACACTTCATAGGCCGGAAGCACCGTGGAATCCACTCTTAACTTCTGCTGAAAGGCAGCAGATCTCATCTCCCCAAAAAGATCAAGATTGTTATTGCTTGAAGCTCCGTCAGTACCAAGCCCGACAACGACCCCTTCTGCTCTCAACTCCGGAATCGGGGCGGTTCCACTATGTAGTTTCATGTTACTTTCCGGATTGTGGGCCACACAAACTTGCCTGCGAGCTAAAATTTCTCGATCTTCCGGAGTTAAGTGGACACAGTGCGCTGCCACAACGTGTCCTCCGAAGATTCCAAGCCCTTCAAGCCACTGAACAGGGGTTTTTCCATATTGATCTTGAATAATTTTAATCTCATCCAGGGTTTCTGCGACATGAATATGAATACCAACACCCAGTCGATCTGCCTCTGCTTTCACAAGCTGAAGGTACTCTCCTGAGCATGTATAGGGTGCGTGGGGACCGAACATAACCAGCACACGCCCTTCACCCGCCCCGTGGTACTGCTTTACTAAATCGAGGCTTTCTTGGAGGGCTAGCTTTCCGTTCGGTCCATTCCCGATCATTCCTCGAGAAAGAACAGCACGCGTTCCTGCGTGCAGTACTGCTTCCGCAACTTGATCCATGGAGGCATACATATCGAGCATCGTGGTCGTTCCAGAGCGAATCATTTCACAAAGCGCTAAGGCCGTCCCCCAGTAAATATCCTCAGCCGTTAACTTATCTTCGAAAGGCCAAACTTTCTCGTTAAGCCAAGGCATAAGCGGAAGATCGTCTGCATAGCTCCTGAGCAAAGTCATGGCTGCATGAGTATGGGTGTTAATCAAGCCGGGCATCACCACATCATCCGGCAAATCCAGAATTCGATCCGGCCTAAATCCTGGCGGTGCAGACCCCTTTTCCCCTACTGAAACAATCCTGTCACCCTCGACAGCAACTTCCCCTTGGGGATAAAATACATCTGGTTCGGTCATGGGCAAAACCATAGCCCTAATTAAAAATTTGGACATAGCTTCATCTCCTTACGGGCGAACCATTAATTTCAGGAGGTTGACAGAATACGGTGCAACAACAATCCCTTTTTCAGTAATGATTCCCGTGATATATTTCGCTGGAGTGACATCAAAAGCTGGATTATAAACCTTGACCTCCCCAGGTGCCACGGCTATCCCACAAAACTCCTGAATTTCTTTAGCCGGCCTTTGTTCGATGGGGATTTCTTGCCCTGTAGCCACTTTTAAATCAATCGTAGAGGTTGGGGCTGCCACATAAAAAGGAATACCATGAGCTTGCGCCAAGACTGCTACCGAGTAAGTCCCGATTTTATTGGCGGTATCACCATTAGCCGCAATGCGGTCAGCTCCCACAATCACGAGGTCAATCTTACCTTGCTGCATTAAATACCCAGCCATATTATCGGCAATCAAGGTCACTGGGATCTTGTCTTGATGAAGTTCCAAGGCCGTTAAACGCGCCCCTTGCAAATATGGTCGTGTTTCATCTGCATAAACGTGGATTCCTTTCCCTGCTTCATGAGCCTTCCGAACAACACCAAGGGCAGTTCCATATTCTACGGTAGCTAAGGCCCCTGCATTGCAATGGGTCAGGATATTTGCCTTTTCAGGAACAATCTCATTGCCGAATTCTCCAATTAGGCGATTCATACGACGATCATCTTCAGAAATTCGATTTGCTTCCTCGAGTAAAATCCGTCGTACATCCTCCAAATCGTCAACATCCCAGCACTCCCGGAGCCTGTCCTCCATGCGCCGAAGGGCCCAAAACAAGTTAACGGCTGTGGGACGAGTAGCAGCAAGTCTAGCTTGTACGACATCCATGTAACCGGATAACTCATCTCTACTTCCCTGGTACTCAAGAGCTCCTAACACAAATCCATAGGCAGCAGCTGCTCCAATGGCAGGCGCACCGCGTACTTCCATTTGTTCAATGGCCTCAGCCACTCCCTCATAAGACGTAGCATCTCGATAGACAATTTCTACTGGGAGCTTGGACTGATCTAATATTCGTAATGCATTACCAAGCCATTCAATCGATTTCAAAGTCCCACCGCCTTTTAAAATTTTCCAACTTCAACATTCGCTGAGACACATAGACATTCCTGATCTGGAGACCATAATTCAACGGTCGCTTGAATAAGTTGTGCAACGTTGCTTCCTAATTTCTTAATGCTCTCCATTACTTCGGCATGGCTTAAGCGATGAGCTGCGATTCCAGCCGCTTCATTGGTCACCATCCCGATGGAAGCATAACACATTCCTAGTTCACGTGCCAGAACTACTTCAGGGACACTGGTCATTCCGACAACGTCAGCACCAAGTTGCTGAAACATCCGAATTTCTGCTGGGGTTTCAAAACGTGGGCCTTCAGTACAAACATAACATGCCCCATTCTTAACCACAAGCCCTAGGTCTTCTGCCGCATTCACGATTACCTGGCGCGCAGCAGAACAATAGGGTTCTGTCATATCGACATGGAGTACACCGTGGTGCCCTCCTTCATAGAAAGTAAGTGGGCGACTTTTAGTAAAATCAAGAAACTGGTCGAAGAGGACCAATTCGCCCAAGTGGTAATCTACAGATAGAGAACCGACAGCCGCCGTAGCAAGAATTTTTCGCACGCCTAGTTCACGAAGCGCCCAAATATTTGCCCTGTAATTCACGAGGTGGGGAGGTGTGACATGACCACGGCCATGTCGACTCATGAACACTAGTTCTCGATTGGCAAGCTTTCCAACTATTGGTTCTACCGTCCCATAGGGAGTCTTCACTGTAATAATGCGCTGTTCAGTGAGGGTAAAGTGTTCAACTCCGGTTCCCCCAATAAGTGCATAATTTATCAGAATTCTTCCTCCTCTTCAGGGCTTCCGAACAATGCCGCTGCAAAATCCAAAGGAACAAACGGTCGCAAATCTTCCATTGCTTCACCAATGCCAATGAATTTTACCGGGATCCGAGTTTCCCCTTGAATTCCCAGCACAACTCCCCCTTTGGCCGTTCCATCCAACTTAGTCAAGACGATTCCAGTCACGCCGGCCACTTCCTGAAAAAGTTTTGCTTGTTGCAGAGCGTTTTGTCCTGTCGTAGCATCTAACACAAGTAAGACTTCATGGGGTGCACCTGGAATTTCGCGTTCAATCACCCGCTTGACCTTTCTCAGCTCTTCCATCAGGTTTACCTTATTGTGAAGACGACCAGCCGTATCCACAATCACGACATCGATATTACGAGACTTAGCAGCTTGTACCGCATCATAGGCAACGGCAGCAGGGTCTGCACCTTCCCGCTGTTTAATCACTTCTACCCCGCATCGCTCTCCCCAAATCTCAAGTTGGTCAATGGCTGCAGCCCGAAAGGTATCTCCAGCTGCCATCATAACCCGTTTGCCGTCCTTTTTGAACTGGTTGGCGAGCTTACCAATGGTTGTGGTTTTACCCACTCCGTTGACTCCAACCACAAGAATAATGCTTGGACCCTGCTTGGCGAAAGTGAGGTGTGTTTCTTCCCCTAATAACTCCCCGATTAATTCTTGTAGGACTAAGGTCAGTTCACTTGGCTCAGAAACTTTGCGTAGTTTAACTTCTTTACGTAAGCGTTCAACTAATTCGAAGGAGGTGTTAACACCGACATCCGACCGGATCAATACTTCTTCCAATTCTTCATATAGTTCTTCATCTATTTTCTTGCGACCTGTAAAAACCTGCTCAATCTTTTCCACAAAGTTTTGCCGAGTTTTCGTAAGGCCTGCTTTAAGTTGAGAAAAAAATCCTGCCACGTTTTTCCTTCCTCTCATGGTCACTATTGTCGTTATTTTAACATAATCAACGGCTTGTCTCAAACATTTTATAACCCCTTTCTCTACCTAGGCCGACTCGTCTCTATTCGTCCGATCGTCAAGTTGCACAGAAAGTAATTTTGAAACGCCTGACTCTTCCATTGTTATCCCATATAGAACATCCGCTGATTCCATGGTCCCTTTGCGATGGGAGATAACGATAAATTGAGTGGAGTGTGATAAGCGATGAATATATTCGGCAAAACGCTGAACATTAGCATCATCTAACGAGGCTTCGATCTCATCAAGTAGACAAAACGGACTGGGCTTCACGCGCAGCAATGCAAAGAGTAACGCGATGGCTGTTAGCGCCCGTTCCCCTCCTGATAATAAAGAGAGAAGTTGTTGTTTTTTGCCGGGTGGCTGAACGATAATCTCTACGCCCGTCTCTAATAAATGCTCGGGATCCACTAAACACAGTTCTGCACTTCCGCCTTTAAAGAGTTCTTTAAAAACATCCTTAAACGCATGGTTTACCGCATTGAAACTCTCAGCAAAACGCTCCATCATGATCTTATCTAATTCCGCAATGAGTTGGCGCAAGGTTTGATTGGCCTCGATCAAATCCTCCCGTTGATTTAACATAAATTCATGCCGACTGAGCAGCTTAGGATAGGCTTCTATTGCCGCTTGGTTAATGGGGCCTAATGCCTTGATCTGTTGTTTGAGCTCCTGGATTCGTTGCCCGATCGTCGCCCGATCTTCGACGGACTTATACATCATGGCCTCCTCCCAGGACAGAGAGAATTCTTCGCTTAACCGAGTGATTCCCGTTTGCCACTCCGTTTCCCAACGTGCAACACGCAATTCATTGGCATGAAGACGTTGCTCCTGCGTATGGGCTTCCTCACGTTTTTTCTGAATATCCGCTTCCCACTCCAGCACACGAGTTGCTAAAACTTCGCGTTCTTGGCGCTTTTGCATCAATAAGAATTGCTGAGCAGCCTGAGACTGACTTTGTTCCTCTAACTGGATGATTAAAGCAGTCTTTTCATCGTCAACCCCAGAATTCGCAAGCTGAACCTCTTCAAGATTTTGGAGTTTGAGTTTAAGACTGGCTTCATTTTCTTTGCATACCAATCGTTCTTGATCTAACGTTTCTAGGCACTGGGATAATTCTTGTTCCCATTTTGCGAGTTGGATTTTTTCCTGAGTTAAATGCTCTCCGACAGCCTCCAACGACTCGGCAGCTGTCTTCGCTTCTCGCTCACGTTTATGAAGTGCCTCTCGCAAAGAGATTGACTTCTTTTCAGCAGCTTCAAAGCGGTCTTTCAGCCCTTCCAGCGCCAAAGAAAGTTCTGCCTTCTGTTCAATGGCCCCTTGGTAACGATGGGAGGCAATCTGTAGGTCTTCCTTGAAGCGACGAATTTGAGTAGTCGCGCTATCAAACTGAGTCCTAAGCATGACGAGATACTCTTGTTTTTCACGTTGTTCTTGGGTAAGCTGGTCGATCACTGCTTGAATTCGACCTTGTTCTGCCTCGATTTCTGCTCGCTCTTGCTCCTTTTGTCGCCCTTCGTTTTTCAGGCGAGATAGGGTTTCAGCTAGGGACTCAATTTCGCGGGAACGTCCGAGCAAATTTCCGCCTTTGCGCTGGACACTCCCTCCACTTAAGGAGCCCCCTGGGTGAACCTGATCTCCCTCTAAGGTGACAATCCTTAGCTTATAACCCGAGAAACGTGCCACTCGAGTTGCCGCATCCATATCTGTAACAACGGTAATTCGACCTAACAGTGAAGCTAGCGCGGGTCGATACTTCTCTTCGAAACTGATTAAATCGAGGGCTATACCTACAAAACCAGGATCTTTTTGGACTGCAGGCAGAACAGATATCTTACTCCCTTGGATAACATCGAGAGGAAGAAAGGTAGCTCTCCCCAATTGACGGGCTTTTAAGTAGTGGATCGCTGCTTTTGCCGCCTGTTCACTCTCCGCAACAATATTTTGCAATCCGGCTCCTAAAGCCGTTTCCAAAGCTAGTTCATAATCCTCTTTGACGTTGATCAATTCAGCGACCGTTCCACACAATCCCACACCTGCGGGGATACCCTTCTTCTTAGCCAGCATCACCTCACGAACCCCGCGTTGATACCCCTCCAGATTGTCCTCTAAGGCTTGAAGCGCCTGGAGTCGAGCTCTCGTTTGATCTGCTTGGTTCATGAGTCGCTGTACTTGCTGTTGCTGCTCTTGACGATGTCTCTTAATCTTCTCTAGCTCATCTACTAAGCGAAGCCGTTCCTTGTCAGTAATCTGTAGTGCAGTTTCAATCTCCAGCTGTTCTTTTTCCAGAGCCAGGTGCCTTTCTTGTAAAGTTCCATGCTCTTTTTCTTTTTGCAGCAGCTCTTGTTCAAGCTGTCTGACTTGTTGCTCCAAAGACGAAAGCGTGTGTTGAGTTCCAGTTAACTGATTTGAACTGTGGGATTGTTCTGATAGGGCATCGAACAAGTCTGTTTTTAATTGTTCGATCTCCTTTGCCCCATTATTTCTGCGTGCTTCAGAAAGTCTTTCTTCCTGGAGCATGACATTTTGCTGTGCTTTTCCAACCGTATGTTTTAAGACACTCTGTTTAGCTTCTAGCGCCTTAATTCGTTCCAGCACATCCTTAAGCCGCTCTTCGTCGACATGACGCTCTCGTCCCAAGCGGGTGATTTGATCAGCGAAATATCCAGCCCGTTCAACCCGCAGATTTAACTCATGTTTTAAAGCATTTAGGGCTTGCTCTGCCTGGAATACCTCATTTTGCTGCCTTTGGATTGTTTCATCACTATGTTTCAGGTTAACCTTATCCTCAATAGTTAGACTCTCTTTAAGGGCTAACGCTGCTTGCACTGACATCAGCGCTGATTGCAATTTCTCAGAGTTCGACTCTCCTGCAGACAACTTTTGTTTTACCTCGGTGACATCTAGGACTACTCCCAGAATTTCTAGGCGTTTTTGTTCTTCAGAGAGAGCTAGACTTTGCTCGGCCACTTGGGCTTGGGCAGCCAGAGGAGTCAACTGATCCTCAATTTCTTGGACAATATCTTCCAGCCGTTGCAGATTCAGGACCGTATCATCGAGACGCTTTAAGGCTTCGCGCTTTCTAAAACGGAACTTGGTAATCCCTGCCGCTTCTTCGATGAGTGATCTCCGTTCTTCTGATTTTAGGTTTAGTATCTCCTCAACCCGCCCCTGCCCAATGATCGAAAATCCTTCTTTTCCCGCTCCCGTATCCATGAAAAGTTCCTGAATATCTTTAAGTCGAGAAAGAGCTTTATTAATTAAATATTGAGATTCACCATCACGATAAACCCGCCTGGTGATCGTCACTTCCCGAAAGTCTAACGGGAAAATTCCAGTTGAGTTATCAAAAATCAGGGATACTTCTGCCATTCCGACTTGGCGCCGTTGTGAACTCCCAGAAAAGATAACGTCCTCCATTTTTGCGCCTCGAAGGCTCTTAGCGCTTTGTTCACCTAAGACCCAACGAACAGCATCAGCAACGTTACTTTTTCCACTCCCGTTCGGACCGACAATAACGCTTAATCCCTGGCCTAGTTCCAATTTCACACGATCAGCGAACGATTTAAAACCCTGAATATGAATCCCCTTCAAGAAGACTGGGAAATTCTCAGGTTTAATCATCGTTCTCACTCCCCCAAAGGTCTAGTACCTGTTGAGCAGCCTGTTGCTCAGCCTCTTTTTTAGTTCGGCCTATCCCTTTTCCCAATAAATCTCCTCCGATAAAAACACCCGCCGTAAAGCACTTGTTGTGATCAGGGCCTTCCTCCACTAAAATCTGATAGTTAACTTCTTTTTCTTCCCGTTGTGCTTTTTCCTGTAGTACGGTCTTATAGTCCCCATAATTTCCCTTGGCGACTTCCTCAATCGACGGTTTAAGCAGCTCTAATATAACCCGTCGAGCTTCCAGCAATCCATATTGTAAATAAATTGCTCCAACGACTGCCTCCCAGGCATCAGCCAAAATAGAAGGCCGTTCCCGTCCCCCAGATACCAGTTCCCCTTTACCTAATAATAGCTCTTGTCCTAACTCAATTTCATGGGCTTTGCGAGCCAAGGTTGTCTCATTAACAACAGCTGCCCGCATCTTAGTGAGCTCTCCTTCTGGGCGGTCCGGATAACTGAGATATAGATATTCTGCAATCACAAAATCCAAAATCGCATCCCCTAAAAATTCCAGGCGTTGATTATTTTCTTTGCCAAACTGTGGGTTTTCAAAGATGTACGAAGGATGCGTCAAGGCAGTGACAAACAACCGATTAGGTGGGGTCCCCAATTCCAACCGTTTGGCCAGCTTAATTCCCGGCTCTAATTTAAAGGAAGATAGGGCGTATTTTTTTCGCCCTGATCTTCCTTCTGTTTTTGTTGAGTTTGCAGTCGCGTCGGATCTCTTTTCGACCATACTCTTGATCTCCTTACCTTTAGGCAAATTTCTTCAATACGATTGTGGCATTATGTCCACCAAAACCTAGTGAATTAGACATCGCCACGTTGACAGCCTGTTTTCGCGAGTAATTAGGAACATAGTCCAGATCACATTCCGGGTCAGGTTCTCCGTAATTGGTGGTCGGTGGGATCGAACCCCGATCGATGGTCAGGGCACAAATGATCGCCTCAATAGCACCAGCTGCCCCCATTAAGTGCCCCGTCATGGATTTAGTTGAACTAATCGCCAGCTTCGCTGCATGACTGCCAAACAACGTCTTAATGGCCTCTGTTTCCGTCGCATCATTGGGACCCGTACCTGTACCATGCGCATTAATATAATCAACCTCTTCAACATTTACCTCGGCATCATTTAAAGCCAGACGCATGGAACGGACAGCGCCTGCGCCGCCAGGAGCTGGGGTCGTAATATGATGGGCATCCGATGTACTCCCATAACCCGCCAGTTCAGCATAGATACGAGCACCACGAGCCTCAGCATGCTCCAAAGATTCTAAAACCAAAACCCCCGCTCCTTCACCCATGACAAATCCACTGCGGCGTTTATCAAAGGGTCGGCAAGCTTGTTCAGGGTGTTCCTTCTCGGTTGACATCGCTTTCATGGAACAAAAACCCGCAAACGCCAAATGAGTAATCGGTGCCTCGGTACCTCCACAGATCACGATGTCTGCTTCTCCGCGTTGAATGATACGCAGCGCTTCTCCTATGGCGTTGGTTGCTGAAGCACAGGCTGTAACCACCGTAATACTAGAACCTTGAAAGCCAAAGGCAATCGATAAATGTCCCGCTGCCATATTACTAATCAGCATAGGAACAAAAAAGGGACTAATTCGGTTGCTGCCTTTATTCATAAGTACCTCTTTTTGGTCCTCAAACGAGGTCACGCCACCGATTCCACAGCCAATCACAGTTCCAACTCGTTCCTTGTCCACGTTTTCCATATTTAGTCCGGAATCTTGCAACGCCAGTTTAGCTGCGGCCATAGCGAATTGAGTAAAGCGGTCCATGCGTCGACTTTCCTTTTTATCGATATAGTCCGTTGGCTCAAAATCCTTAATCTCTGCGGCAACTTTTGTGGGAAGACCGGCAACATCAAACCGTGTCAATAATCCAATTCCGGACTTTCCTGCCATTAAATTATTCCAGAATTCATCCAGAAGATTTCCCAAGGGAGTGACTACTCCCATTCCCGTAATGACTGCACGATGTTTCACACCGACTCCTCCTTCAAACCCAGGATTCCTTTTTTAATATCTTCAAAAATCTCATGGACCGATAAAATATCATTGATTTTATGGACTTTGGCCCCTGAAAAAATTAGGCCCTCATGAACATCACCCGTTTGCGCCTTAATTAAACGATTCATGATACAGAAGTTTCCCTCACACTGTTTGAGACAACCCATGCAATCCGTCGGCGTGACGTCCACCTTTTCATCAAGCATTTTGGTGAAGGGGTTCTTTATCCCCCGGGCCAGCATCCCCACAGGACTATGAATGAACACGACGTCCTCTTCCGCAGCCTTTAACATTTCCTCTTTCCAAGCGAAAGCTGCACTGCTCTCTTCGCTAAGGGCGAACCGTGTTCCCATTTGCACCCCATCTGCACCATGCTTCAACATTTCTGCAACACCTTGGCCATCAACGACACCTCCCGCGCCAATGACAGGAATACTGACAGCTGCGATGACCTCTGGCAGAATATCGTGGATGGAACGATCTGTTCCAAGATGTCCGCCAGCCTCTACCCCTTCCACAATCACGGCAGCCGCACCCAGCTTTTCGGATAGTCTAGCAAGTTTGGCAGATGATACAATCGGTACGACCGGTATGCCCTTTTCCTTACCCCAGGCAAACATATCCCTTGAAAATCCGGCTCCCGAAACTAAAAGATCAATCTTCTCTTCAAAAGCGGCTTGAACTAATTGGGCAAATTCGCGGACAGCAAACATAATGTTAACCCCAATAATTCCTTTGGTTCGCCTGCGCGCCTCACGAATCTCCGCTCTCAGTTCCTCTACGGACAAACCACTGCCTGCAATTATGCCGATCCCCCCTTCTTCTGCTACTGCAGCTGCGAGAGGGGCCATGGATATCCTTACAGCCATTCCTCCTTGGATTACAGGAATTTTGGCTACTAAATTTGCAATACGTAGTACAGGTATTTTCACGATTTTTCCTCCCATTTAGAGATCTTACCCCTTTAAATCGCCTAACACTTATCTTCTAAATATCTATTTCAATTTCTCTTAACCTCAAAATAGATAAGAGAAACAACCTTCTTTAAAAGAAAGTCCCGCATTTGAATACGGGACCTTCTGAGGTTATTTGTTTTCCTTAATGAAGTTCACTGCATCTCCAACTGTCCGAATTTTTTCTGCTTCTTCATCCGGAATATCCAAGTCGAATGCCTCTTCAAGAGCCATAATCAATTCAACGATATCCAAAGAATCTGCATTTAGCTCTTCAAAGGAGGTTTCCGGGGTAATGTTTGCTTCATCTACCCCAAGTTGTTCGACGACGATGGCTTTCACTTTATCGAAAACTCCCATCTGCTTCTTCACCTCCTCTCAAAACTTAACTTGAACCTTACATTTCCATACCCCCATCGACACATAAAGTCTGTCCAGTTATGTAGGACGCCTCTGGGGACACAAGGAATCGAACCACTTTGGCAACGTCTTCAGGCTTTCCCATGCGACCTAGTGGGATTCCACGCAAAATATCACTTTGCATCCCTTCTGGTAATGTTTCCGTCATATCTGTGAAAATATACCCAGGTGCGACCGCATTAACACGAATTCCACGCGATGCAAATTCCTTAGCAATGGATTTGGTAAATCCAATCATGCCCGCTTTAGCTGCTGCATAATTGGCTTGTCCCGCATTCCCTGATAAGCCCACTACAGAGGAAATATTAACGATAACCCCCGAGCGTTGTTTTAGCATTCCTTTACTGACCGCCTTAGTGCAAAGGTAAGCCCCTTTGAGATTGGTTGCCAGGACCGAGTCCCAGTCCGCTTCTTTCATGCGGAGCAACAGAGAATCCCGTGTAATCCCTGCATTGTTGACAAGAATGTCAACCTTTCCGAAATGATCCAAGGTTGTTTTTAACAACCGATCAACCTCCGCCGCTTGGCTGACATCCGCTTGAACGGCCAAACCTTCTCCACCTGCTTCACGGATCAAGCTTAGCGTTTCCTCTGCTTTATCGGCACGACCGGCATAATTAACCACGATCTTTACCCCTGCGGTTGCCAGCTCCAATGCTATGGCGCGCCCGATTCCACGCCCACTCCCAGTAACAATGGCTACGCTATCATTCAGCACCATTTTAACGACTCTCCTTCAAATATGCAAGTGACATTTCCAGGGACGCTTTATCCTCGATCCGGAGGAGCTTAGCGTCAGGAGCAATTTTTTTAACTAAACCTGTCAAGACTTTACCAGGTCCACACTCTATGAACGTATCAACCCCTAAGTCTAGCAGACGCAGAACGGATTGCTCCCATAAAACTGCGCTGCTAACTTGCTTTATTAAGGTACTAACCGTACGTTCCGAAGAAAAAACCTCCGCCCCATCAATGTTGGCCACGACTGGGCAACGAGGGGTTTGCCAAGGCACTTTTTCTAAGACTAAACGCAGAGCTTCGCCCACACCTGCCATCAAACTGGAGTGAAATGCCCCGCTCACGGTTAACGGTATTGCCCGTTTTGCGCCTAATCCCTTAGCCATCTCAATGGCATAGGCTACAGCCTCTTTTTCCCCAGAGATAACCACTTGTCCTGGACAATTATAATTTGCCGGTGCCACAACACCGTGGCCAGAGGCTAGCCGGCAAGCTTCTTCCACTTGATCCGCAGATAAGCCTAGGATGGCAGCCATCCCTCCTACACCCTTGGGATCCGCTGCTTGCATAAGTTCTCCACGTCGTCTCACGACACGTAAAGCCTCAGCTAAATTAAAGCTGCCCGCTGCGACATGTGCCGAGTACTCGCCCAGACTGTGCCCTCCAACAAAATCAGGTTCTATCCCTGCCTCCTGAAGTTGCTGCCAAGCCACGACGCTTACGAGAAGAATCGCAGGTTGGGTATTGATCGTCTGTTGGAGTTCGTTTTCCGGGCCCTCTTCGATTAAGGAGATAAACTCATCACCCAGGATTTCACGTGCCAGCTCCAGCGCTTTCCCGCCACTCGGAGTCTGGAAGAGTTCTTTTCCCATGCCAATATATTGAGATCCTTG
Source organism: Peptococcaceae bacterium BRH_c23 (assembly GCA_000961805.1). The sequence goes on from LADV01000148.1 coordinate 22,835, forward strand.
TCCTGGAAATATACAGGCTAGTTTACCCAACGATCATGCCCTCCCATCTCCAAATCGCGCAGCCAGACGCTTGTATTCCCGTTCTGCAGATTGCATGATGTCTTGAATAATCTGGGCGGCAGGTTCGATACGCTGAACCGCTCCTGCGATTTGACCGGCCATGATAGAACCATTCTCGATATCCCCTTCCACCATGGCTAAGCGCAATTTTCCGATTCCCAGTTTCTCTATATCCGCAGCCAGCATTCCCTCCCGTTCATGTTGCTCTATTAGACGGGTAAAGCGGTTATCCAAGCAACGAACTGGGTGACCCGTTGAGCGCCCGGTAATGACCGTAGCGCGATCTTTTGCTTTGGTAATTTTATCTTTGATAAGATGGGAAATAGTACATTCTTCCGCACACATAAAGCGTGTCCCCATTTGGACCCCTTCAGCGCCGAGAGCCAAAGCCGCCACTAAACCACGGCCATCCACAATTCCTCCTGCTGCAATCACTGGAATTTTCACAGCATCGACAACTTGGGGTACTAGTGGAAAGGTTCCAATTTCCCCAATATGCCCGCCAGATTCCATGCCTTCTGCAATGAGTGCGTCAACCCCTGCCTTTTCTAAACGTTTGGCCAAGGCCACCGAAGCAACTACAGGGATTACTTTTGTGCCTATTTCTTTTAGCATTGGCACGTATTTTCCCGGGTTCCCTGCCCCTGTTGTAATCACCGGGACACGTTCCTCAAGGATGACCTGCATGACTTCATCTACGAATGGGGACATGAGCATGACATTAACCCCGTATGGCTTTTTTGTAATGGCCTTCACTTTGCGAATTTCCACACGCAACCAATCAGCCGGAGCCTGTCCTGATCCAATGATGCCTAAACCTCCACTTTCGGAGACCGCAGCGACCAATTCTCCTGTCGAAACCCAAGCCATTCCGCCTTGGAAAATTGGGTACTCAATATTGATAAGTTCACAGATCCTCGTTTTAATCATCGTTTTAGGCCTACTTTCGTCCATTTCAAAACACACGCTCCCCAAGTCAAGCCTGTTCCAAATCCAACCATCACAATGATATCCCCCTCTGTGATGAGACCTGCTTGAAAAGCCTCATCTAAGGCAATCGGAATGGACGCAGCTGACATATTACCATATTTGTCTAAATTGATCACCACTTTATCCTTTGAAATTCCCAATCGCTTGACAGCGGCATCGACGATCCGCATATTAGCTTGATGGGGAACTAGGAGATCAATATCGTCCTTCGTCAAACCAGCCTTCTGAAGAACCTTGACCGAAACATCCCCCATAATCCGAACTGCAAATTTATAGACTTCCTTGCCCTCCATCTGAAGGGTGTGGAGATTCTTTTCCACGGTTTCCAGACTAGCTGGACACTTTGAGCCTCCAGCGGGTTGGCTTAATAACGCGCCACCAGAACCGTCTGAACCTAATTCGAAACTCAAGAAACCAAAACCCTCTTCCACCTGCTGCAAAACCGCAGCTCCAGCACCATCACCGAAAAGAACACAGGTTGAACGGTCTTGCCAATTAAGGATTTTGCTCAAGGTTTCCCCACCAATGACAAGCACCGTTTTATATAATCCTGAGGCAATAAACTGGCTGCCAGTCGCCACAGCATAGATAAACCCTGTGCATCCGGCTTCCAGATCAAAGGCCGCCGCATTTTTTGCTCCCAAACGATCAGCAACCAAGCATGCTGTTGCCGGGAACGCATAATCGGGTGTTATCGTGGCGACGATAATCAATTCTACCTCTTCAGGGGCGATCTGAGCATCCTCTAAGGCCTTCAAACCTGCCTGATAACATAGTTCCGACACAGGCATGTCCTTAGGGGCTATATGACGCTGTTTAATCCCTGTTCGAGATACAATCCATTCATCATTTGTGTCCACAAATTGTTCTAAATCCAGATTGGTCACTACATTTTCAGGAACGTATGACCCTAAACCCACAATTCCCACACTACGCATCAATCGCAGTCCTCTTTTCTCATTAGTAACATCAGGCTCACTTGGGGAGATCTTCCCGAATCTGTTCAATCAGACCCACTTGTACACATTCTCTGGCGACGCGGATGGCATTCATAATTGCCTTCGCTTTCGAACTTCCGTGACAGATAATGCTAATCCCATTCACTCCAAGTAAGGGTGCTCCACCATATTCCGCATAGTCCATCATTTGAGCAATTTCTTTTAAGCCCGGTTTTACAGCGAGAGCACCTAGTTTTCGAACCAGGTTCGAAGTAATTCTCTCCTTAATCTGCTCAAACAATACCCCGGCCAAGCCTTCTAAGGTTTTTAGCAAGATATTACCCGCAAAACCATCACAAATCACCACATCAGCACGTCCATAGGGAACATCCCGTCCTTCAACGTTACCCATGAAATTAAGAGGACTTGCTTTTAGCAAAGGGTAAGTCTTCTGGGTCAGTTCGTTGCCCTTTCCCTCTTCGCTCCCAACATTTAATAGACCCACGCGTGGATTTGAAATCTCCAAAATTTTCTGGGCATAGATGTTACCCATTAAAGCGAATTGAGAAAGTTGCTCCGGAGTAGCATCCATATTTGCCCCTACATCGAGGAGGAGTTTCCCACCTTCCGGAGTCGGCAGAACCGTGGCAATGGCTGGGCGTTCGATTCCCTTGATCCTCCCCAAACCCAAAAGGGCAGCAGCCATTTGGGCACCTGTACTTCCAGCACTTACGACGGCATCAGCATCTCCCTGCTTGACTAATTTGGTCGCTACAACAATCGAAGAATCCTTCTTTTTACGAACGGCATTGGCCGGATGTTCGTCCATCTCTATAACTTCAGAAGCTCCATAGACTGAAATATTCTTCAATTTCGAGTCAGAGAGTAGTGGTCGTATCCGTTCTTCTTGCCCTACCAAAATTAGCTGTACATTCGGATTTGCTTCTGCTGCTATCAGGGTACCTCTGATTATCTCTTCTGGGGCATGATCACCACCCATTGCATCCACAGCGATTCTCATTGTTTCATCTCCTTATCCCCACACCCAATCAATCATCGATCGCGAAAAGAATCCAATTTCCACGGAGTACTTCCTCTGAATTGACGTTTACTGTTACTTGAACCCAATATTTATTCTGTTTTCGTTTCTCTACTTTTCCTTCAGCAACAGCAACCTCACCTAATCGAACGGGTCGTAAAAATTTTAAATCAACACTTCCGGTTAAAGCCATCGGCGCATCTACTAAGGCAATCGCTAAGGAATTTGCTTGGGCAAACAAATAATGCCCCCGAGCCACTCGCGCCTTGCTTAAAACCATGCTCTCTTCAATCTTCAACTCAGAACGAGCTCTTTCCCCAACCTTTAGTTCTACTAAATTTCCGATCAATTCCTGATCATCTAAGGATTTTAAGGACGAATAAACTTCTTGGGCTACGACCCGAGTTCGTTCTCGAAGTTCCGGGATCCCCAGTACGCCTCGATCTAAACGTATGGTTGAGACACTCACTTTAAACCTCTCAGAAAGTTCCTCATCGGTAAAAAAAGGATCCTTGGCTAGAGCTTCCCCTAAAACCTTACGCCGTTCTTCTTTATGATAACGACCCATGTATATCACCATTTCTCATCATGCATTTTTCCAATCACTTCGCCTAATGACTAAAACTACTTATGTAAGGTTTGAAACCCTATGTGCATGCAACATGTCTCGTGTCTCGTGCTTCGTGCTTCGTGCTTCGTGCTTCGTGCTTCGTGCTTCGAACCTCGAACCTCGAACCTCGATTTTAGTACCTGGTCACAATTATAGACTATCTTAAGATACTTATCAAGAAATAAACCTGTCGAAAGCCTTCGGAAAGTAAAAAACAAAGAACTCTTATGCAAAGAGTTCTTTGTTTTTAGCGTATAAGCTTTATGCTTCAACTGTAATAACTGCCTTAGAATTATAGAACCCACAACTTGGGCATATATAATGAGGCATTTTTGGCTGATGGCATTGGGGGCATTTGATGTGGTTCGGTGCAGTTAGTTTCCACATAGCCCGACGTTTACGCACTCTTGATTTCGATTGTCGATGTTGCGGAACACCCATAGTTACACCCCCTTTATGTTTTAAAAACTTTATCAGTCATTGGTTTGCCACTTTTCCAGTGCTGCTAACCGAGGGTCCCTGACACCTTCCCCGCAATCACACGGGGTCAGATTTCGATTTGCACCACAGGTCGGGCATAGCCCCTGACACTCTGCTGAACATATAAACTTCATCGGTAAAGCTACTACAATTTGTTCAAGAATTCGATCCTTAATATCAATCTCATCTTTATCCAAAAGGAGAGCTGTCTCTAGTTGATCGTCTGTTGCAAGCGTTCGGAAAACCCATTCATCTTGGAAGGAGAGATTTAAGGGATATACGAACGACTCCAGACAACGTCCACACATAGCTTTAAGTTCTGTGTGAATCGTTCCATTAACGAGCATCGCTTTACTTGTGTTGTTTACCTGAAGTTGTACGCGTACCGGTGCTTGAAATGAGAGGGCTTCAATTCCCAAATCCAGAGCAGAAAAGTCTTCCACTAAATCAAAATGGACACTTTCTCCACCTCTATAACGAACCTGAGCTACATTCACTTTCATATTACCACCCCAATACACATTCATTATTATAGTTGGCACATTTTTCTTTGTCAAGGGAAAACTCTTTACCACGTACTTTGGATGGTATTATTCATTTTCACGGATTAATTCATTCGTATCCAGCGCAATCATCAATTCTTCATTAGTTGGTATTACGAGAACCCGACATCGAGCGTGAGGTTTAGAAACATCTACTTCCTCACTTCGAACCTTATTTTTCTCACGGTCAAGGCTTACGCCAAGGTAATCCAGGTTTTTACAGATCGTTTCTCGCATGCTGGCTGCGTTTTCGCCAACGCCTGCCGTGAATATTATGGCATCGACTCCACCCAACACTGCGGCATAAGCACCAATATATTGCCTAACATCATGTTCGAAAATATCTAAGGCGAGTCGTGCACGGGCGTGTCCTTGTTCTGCTGCCACTTCGATGTCCCTGAAATCACTGCTTATCCCCGAAACCCCTAAAGCTCCGCATTTTGTATTGAGAAAATCATTCATTTGATCAACGTTAAAGCCTTCTCGACACATAATGTAGGTCACAATGGCCGGATCCAAGGCACCAGAGCGCGTCCCCATCATCAGACCGTCTAAAGGAGTAAAGCCCATTGATGTTTCAATCGATCTCCCTCCTCGGATGGCAGCAATCGAGGCCCCGTTTCCTAAATGACAACTGATAATCTTTAGTTCTTTGAGTGGTTTCTTGAGAAGAATCGCAGCACGTTGACTGACATATTTATGAGAAGTCCCATGAAAACCATATTTCCGAATTCCATATTTTTTGTAATATTCATAGGGTAATCCATAAATATAACTGTCTGGTCGCATGGATTGATGGAAGGCAGTATCAAAAACTGCCACTTGGGGAACTCCAGGCATCATTTTCTGACAAGCTTTGATTCCTGCAATATTTGGAGGATTATGGAGGGGGGCCAGCTCAATACAGTCCTTCAGAGCCTTCATGACCGCTTCATCAATAACTACGGACTTTGAAAACCTTTCCCCCCCGTGAACCACACGGTGCCCGATTCCAGAGATTTGGGTTAAATCCTTAATGGCACCGTATTCAGGGGAAATCAAGGCCTCTAGTACGAGCTTAATAGCCATGGTATGATTTGGGATTTCAGACCTAATGACGTGTTTTTCTCCTGATCCCGTTCGATGAGTAAGCACCGACCCCTGAAGACCAATGCGATCAACCAGTCCTTTGCCTATAGCATTCTTTGTGGCCATATCAATCACTTGATACTTCAGAGAAGAACTACCACAATTTATAACCAGTATTTTCATTGTTAATACCCCTTTTGTGTTTTCCAATCTTTAGTCGATAAGTATTATTCTATAGTCTTCCCTGAAAAATTAGTTTTCCACTTCTTAACTTGCTCCATTTCTTTCCACCTTTGATTATATATCTTAAAAGAGTGTAGCACAAAATCTTTGGTTTTTTAACCCCTTACGCCATTATTCTCCTAATTTCAGAAGATTTCGCCAAAGCTACTGCGCGACCAAGTTGTATTGCCTCTTCAGCACGATCAAAGTGAAAACTTCCGATATGTCCAATATCCGGTTGGATTAGCAGATCTGCACCATGGCAACGGGCCTGAAACACTTCCTCTTCGAGTATTTCAATGGACTGGAGTAAAATATCCATGGCACTAGTTAGTTTGTTAACTAGTCCTTTTTTTACATCCACTGCTAAAACTCTCTCCGCCCCCATTTCCCGAGCAATATGTATAGGTAAACGATTTTTAACGGCACCATCGACCAGGAGACGACCCTGATAACGATAGGGTTTAAAAAAACCGGGGATAGAAATACTCGCTCGAACTGCTTGAGCTACACTACCTTCACGAAATACGACAAGCTCCCCGGACTCGATGTCAGTCGCTACGACCGCTAAAGGAATTTTCAGGTCCGAAAATGACATATCTTTGGTTAAGAGTCGAATAACTTCAAGTATCCGATCTCCTTTGATGAGTCCTGCTTTAGAAACGGCAGGATCGAGAATCTTCTTAGCAAAACCTGGATACGTCAACAATCGCTCAATCCGATAAAGATCCATTCCAGAACACAACAAAGCGCCGAATATAGCACCTGCGCTACATCCGACTACAACGTCCATACTAATTTTTTTTTCTTCAAGTACTTGTAAGATACCTAAGTGGGCGAACCCTCGAGCGCCTCCGGCGCCCAAAACAAGTCCTCTTATAGGATTCATGGATAGTTTCCTCCTTACCAAGACTTCTAGGGCCTGGCATACTTCCATATAAATTATGTAGGAAGGTGAAGGAAGGTGATATTTCTATGTCTAACGTTACCCGGGTCTTGGCCTTGAGCCTCCTTGCCCTCGGCATGTTTATGTATCCACAGGAAGTGCTTAGTTCTGCCGGTGGTGGCTTGACCTTATGGTGGCGTTTTGTCCTCCCTGCATTACTCCCCTTTTTTGTTCTCTCCGAACTGCTGATGGCTTCAGGATTTGTTCATTTTCTTGGTGTTCTGCTGGAATCTTTTATGCGTCCGATCTTCCGTCTTCCTGGCAAAGCAGCTTTTGTCGTAGCTATGGGCTATACGTCAGGCTTTCCGATGGGGGCAGTACTCACCGCTCGGCTTCGTAAAGACGGAGAAATTTCCCGGGAGGAGGGGGAACGTCTCTTAGCTTTTACTAATAATCCCAGCCCAGGCTTTATGTTTGGTGCCGTTGCCTCAGGTATGTTAGGTAAACCGGCACTCGGAATCCTGTTAGCCAGCTCAGTTTATTTGGCAAATTTGATCGTTGGCTTCTTTTACCGTTTTTATCGAGTAGCTTCTAGTTCCCCGCAACGCCTGCAGCTTCCCTCTTTCAAACGGGCTTGGAACGAAATGAAAAATGCCCAAAGTAGAGACAACCGTCCCTTCGGACAGGTCCTTGGGGATGCAGTCAAGCAAAGTACTAACACCGTTCTGATGGTAGCTGGTTACATGGCTTTTTTCTCGGTGATTCTAAGACTCTTAAACCTCTGGCACATCACCTTGTTTCTGGCGTCCCTAAGTCATATGGTTGTCCAAGGCATTCCTATTCCCGTTTTTCAGGCCTTTTTCAATGGTCTTTTTGAAATGACGTTGGGTTGTCAGGAAGCAATCCGAGCGCTTTCCTCCCTCCATCAACAAGTAGCACTTCTGACCTTAATTATGGGCTGGGGTGGACTCTCTGTGTTTGCGCAAGTTGCTGGATTAATCAGCGGCACGGATTTGCGCTTCTCGTCCTTTGTAATCGCCCGCGCACTCCAGGCAATTCTGGCAATGGGTCTGAGCCAGCTTTTCCTCATAGTTGCTAAGGTACCCACCGCGACGCTTCCCATTCAAGTTCCAGACACTACCGCCCTGGTCTGGAATACTTGGCATTTAAGTTCTCTCGTATTTATTGGGATGATGAGCACTCTAATAGTTCTCGCCTTGATCCGAGTCCGCAGATCGTAGTTCGACCAGCGGCATCGGGTTCTCTGACATTAAGTAGGGTGAGATTACTCACCCTACTCATTTTCAGTGATGACAGTTTTCCGGTCCCGGTCTTCCTTAGCTAACCCCTTTAATTCCTCCCTGTTTTTACGCAGAGCCTGAAGCGTCTGGTATAGACTTTGTTCAACATGTTGAAGCATTTCATCAGCGTATTGTACAGCACCAGTCTTGACATCACGAGCAAATGTTTGCGCCTGCTTAACGATATCCTCGCCATAGCTCTGAGCTTGTTTAACCACTTCATTTTCTATCGCCATCTTATCAACGTAGGTTTTTCCACGCTCGATTAATTTTTGCGCTTCCGCTTCAGCTTCATCTAGAATACGTTGCCGTTCTTTTAAAACCCACTTAGCATTTGTTAGCTCTTCCGGTAAGGCTGCTCTCACTCGATCAAGCAACTCGAAGACTACAGAATCATCGACTAATACTTTTCCTGTCATGGGGATCTTCGTCCCATGATCTATGATCTCTTCAACTTCATTGAGCAAGCTCAGAATATCATTTTCCACTTATATCTCTCCCTCTTCATCATCAATTCTCTGTAGATACCATACTTTTGTGTCTCCGTATTCCCGTGATTTACGGACTTCAAACGGATAAATAGTATCATTACTCAATTCTTCATCATTGGCTGTTTCAGCAACAATCACTCCGTCTGGTGTCAAATAAGAGTATTTCTTTAAGGTCAATAGAACCTTAAGCACAAGCTCCTTACGATAAGGGGGGTCCAGAAAAATAAGGTCGAAAACTTCATTAGGGTATCTATCTATGTATTTAAAGGCATCCATCAAAAAGAGGTTGGTCTTTTGGCTTACCCCAATTTGATCAAGATTTTTCAGTATGACCTGATGCGCTTCAAAACTCTTTTCGACTAGCACCGCTTCACAAGAACCTCGGGAGAGCGCTTCAATCGCCAAGTTACCGGTTCCAGCAAAAAGGTCTAAAACCCGCGCATCTAAAACTTTGTCCCCTAGAACACTAAAAATCGCACCCTTTACTTTGTCCGAAGTCGGGCGTGTCTGCATTCCCTCGACAGCCTTAACCTGTCGGCCACGCATTTCACCGGCAATAATCCTCATACATCCTCCATACTGTATTATAGCAGAGCCTATTAAGCTTTACACTACAACTGCCAATCAGTTCACTTATCTCATGCTTTTACCCATTTTGCTACGAGAAATCCAGGGTTCCCTTGCTGACTTTCTTCCTGTTTCATTGCTTCGTTGAGTTTGATACCATTTATCATACTCAGATGCCGAAGCATCAAAAAATGGATTTTCCAGTTACGATTCCTCCATCTCTTTTATGTAATAGTATACCACAGTGAATAGCTAAATTTCCTGTATATCCTTGCTGTTTTTGTTAATACTAAAGATGGCAACGATGAACATTACTAATCATTGATTGCCCTTCCCCCATCCAACTCTTCCTTTCGTTTTTCCTCTCTGTTCACTGGAGCTTAATCGCCCCAGTGACTTTTTTAAGCTTAGTATAAGCGCCAGCCAAGTTATGTATAATTGCAATTTAAAGGAGTTATTAGTTTGAAAGAACATAATTTTTTGTGCCTTGAGCACAGCGAAAGGAATGAAACTTAAAATGAACAAATCTGATCTCTATCGACACCTCAATGTTCAGCTTGACTTAGCCGTGGAGGCCCACCAGCTCTTCCGGGGGGAAAGCGGGGAAGAAATACCAGGCGTTCGCATGAATGAAGAGCAACTCGAACACGCTAAAGTTACCATCATTACCGTCGAAACTGATGAAGGAGTTAATGCAATTGGTAAGCCAAAAGGACATTACATAACCATTGATGCACCTGAAATCCGTACTAATAATTATGTCATCCACGAAAACATCACCCATGTTCTTGCAGATCAATTAATTGAACTAATGGGTCTCAAAGAAGATGCTAGCATTTTAATCGTGGGGTTAGGTAATTGGAATGCTACACCCGATGCTCTAGGTCCTCAAGTTATTAACAAAACTATGGTTACCCGTCATCTTTTCCAACTTTCTCCGGATGAATTGAAAGGCCAAATGAGAAAAATCAGCGCCATCGCTCCTGGAGTATTGGGAATTACTGGAATTGAAACCGCTGAAATCATTCGGGGTATCGTAGAACATGTCAAGCCCGATTTAGTCATTGCCATTGATGCCCTTGCAGCTGGTTCCCTAGAACGGATTGGGACAAGCATTCAGCTCGCCGATACTGGAATCCACCCTGGTTCAGGTGTAGGAAACCGGCGAGCAGGCATTACCGAAGAAACGTTAGGCTGCAAAGTGATTGCCATCGGTCTACCAACAGTTGTCAATGCTGGCGTGATCGCTCATGATGTGGTTGAAGGGGTTTTTCAACAATTTGTTACCAGTCCTAAGTTATATCAACTATACAAGGGTATAAAACCAGAAACATTCAGTCAAATCATCGATGATGTTCTTTCCCCTTTCCAAGGAAACCTCATGGTAACACCTAAAGAAATCGATTCCCTAATTCAAACCGTAGCTAAAATTATTGCAGGTGCTTTAGCAATCAGCCTACATCCAGGTATTGATCGTGAAGATTACGAGCGTTACTTACAGTAATAGTTTATTCCATTTTCCTCCAGATTTGACTAAGTAGAAATACAATTGCGATTTGGTAGGTTAATACATCTGTTACGTAAAGTAGGGAAAGGGCCAGGTTACTTAAACCTGACCCTTTCCATTATGAGTTTATTGTTTTTGGGAATTGGGAAAACTTTTGTGTTTACGATTTGCAATCCCAATCTCCTGTGCGACTTCATACTTGAATTTCTCTAATTCTGGTGTGAGTTGGGCGATGGTTTTGCTTTGATTAGCCAATGCTTACACCTCCTTAGATTTTCTATATCAACGATTGAACGAATCAGACAGCAGACCTTCTTCGCTGCTGTCTAGTTAATTTGCATCCGCTTCTTGATGATATTATTTGACCATTTCATTAAAAAAATACTCGGCAAATCCTGCCAGAACTCAGGCTAATTCCATGAGAATATCCAACATCTTCTGTGTATTATTCATAAAAGCTCGCATAATTTGATAATGTTCTATTTCTTCATACTTAACAATTTTAAATCCATCTTGAATCTGATATATTCGCGCCTGGGGATAAGCCATTATGATGGGAGAATGAGTGGCAATGATAAACTGCGACCCTTGATGAACCAATTCATGTAATCTCGTTATCATTGACATTTGCCGCGAAGGTGATAAAGCGGCTTCAGGTTCATCTAGAATATATATCCCTTTCCCTCGAAATTTATTTTGAAAAACTGCAAAGAATGATTCTCCGTGAGATTGTTCATGGAGAGACCGGCCTCCATAGAAATTGATTAATGGCGGTCCAAAGGAAGGTTCTGAATCTAATTTATCGATATTCGTCGCCAAATTATAAAAACTTTCAGCTCGTAAAAAAAAGCCATCTTCCGGGCTTTTCAAGCCTTTGACTAATCTAATGTATTGATTCAAGTTGGAATGAGTTGCTTTCGAAGAAAAATTAAAATTCTTAGTGCCCCCTTCAGCATTAAAGCCATAGGCGACTGCTATTGATTCCAAGATAGTTGACTTCCCCGAACCATTTTCTCCAACAATAAAGGTTACTTGAGGATGAAATGATAGAGTTTCCAAATTCCTAATTGCGGCTAAATCGAAAGGATATTCGGTGAATGTGGGAACCTCTGCTCGATTTAATCTAACAGATCTTATGTACTGGTCCGATCTTCTTGATTCCATCTCCCCTAATGCACCCCAATCTTATCCGGCGGAAAACACCTCTGCACTTCTTGAAAAAGCAATTCATACTTCTCTGGGTTCTCTAACGCTCTCTGTGCCATCTGATAGGCCTTCTCGACAAGGAGCCCATCTCGCGAGAGATCAGCCAGACGTAATTCGGCCAAACCGTGTTGCCTCGTCCCTAATAGTTCCCCCGTTCCACGCAAGCGCATATCTTCTTCGGCAATTTTAAAACCATCTTCGGTTTCGCAGAGAACATCTAAACGACGACTGTTATTTCCAGCCATCAAAAAGCAATAAGACTGTTCACTCCCTCGTCCTACTCGTCCTCTAAGCTGATGTAACTGGGCGAGCCCGAACCGTTCTGCCGACTCGATCACCATCACAGAGGCTTTAGGAACATTAACCCCAACTTCAATCACAGTCGTTGCAACCAGAATATCAATCTCCCCGGCGTGAAAAGCAGTCATGATCGATTCTTTTTCCGCCCCCTTCATTCTTCCATGCAGAAGGGCGACACGACGCTCTGGAAACCGAACCTGAAGATCTGCCGCACGTTGCGTGGCAGAAATTAGATCGAGGGTCTCGGATTCCTCCACCAGTGGGCAGACCACATAAATCTGCAACCCTAGGTTGATTTGTTCATCCAGGAATTTTTCCATCTTTGGACGTTGTCGTTCCGTCAATTTTCGAGTAATAATGGTCTTTCGTCCGACTGGCATTTCGTCAAGTACCGAGAGCTGCAAATCCCCGTAGAGTGTCAAAGCTAAGGTCCGTGGAATCGGCGTCGCTGTGAGCACTAAAACATGAGGACTTTCACCTTTACTCTGAAGTAGAGTACGCTGCCGTACCCCAAAACGATGTTGCTCATCCGTAATGGCCAGACCCAGGGCTTTAAATACCACGGTCTCTTGAATAAGGGCATGGGTGCCCACGACGACTTGCGCCGTTCCATCTGCAATCTCTGCCAAAATCCCTTCCCGGAGACCTTTACTTTGACTCCCTAGCAAACAAACCACTGAAATACCCAGAGGGGTGAACACTTTCTCAAGGGACTTCAAATGCTGTAAGGCTAAGATTTCAGTGGGGGCCATCATTGCTCCCTGGTACCCTGATCCCACCGAGCGTAACAAGGCGGCCATGGCAACCGCCGTTTTGCCTGATCCTACGTCCCCCTGAACCAAGCGTGCCATTCCTTGTGATTTTTTCAAATCTTGGGATATTTCATGGATAACTCGTTGTTGGGCTGACGTCAGTTGAAAGGGCAAGCCCTTGTAAAAACTCTGGAGCAAACCCTCTCCCCCGATAAGCGGAGGGCTTCCCTCCCGGGCCAGGCCTTGACGCAATCCAGCAACTGCTAGTTGCAGAAAGAGAACCTCTTCCCATACCAGTCGGTTTCTAGCTCGAGACAGATTGGCATAATTCTTAGGAAAATGAATTTCTCGATGGGCTTGAGAACGCCCCATCCATTCTCGCAATTCTTCTTGGGGGAGGATCTCAGGAAACCCTTCTTCCACTTGATGCAAAATACTTTGCATGATACTGCGTATTACTTTTGAGGATAAACGCGCTGTTTCTGAATAAATCGGTAAAATAGTTTCTGAGTCTTGTTTATGCACATTCTCGAGACTACTTGCACCAACCTTTTCAATATCTGTCGCTAATATTTCCGGTACCTGTTGCTGCCAGCGCACCTTCCCCGTCACAATCACTTGAGTTCCCACAGGGTATTGTTTCAAAATAAACGTTTGATTAAACCAGGTCGCGTGGAACAAACGCCCTTGTTGCTCGATACTTAACTTAACGACTTTCAGCTTGCCGCTTGTCACATGCCCTGCAACTACTTTACCCTCAATGGTCGCCACTTCTCCGTCATTCAACTCTGCAATCATCCGCTTGCGACGATCTTCATACCGCCGTGGATAATAAAGCAGCAAGTCATGGACATTCTGTATCCCTAATTGCTCAAGTTGCTTCGCTCTTTCCGGACCAACCCCTTTTAAGTATTGGAGGGGCCTTGTTCGCAAGGAAGTACTGCTACGTTTTTTATGTATTTCCTGGACTTGGACACTGTGGTTTTCATCTTCTCCGCTCTTAATCGAGATCTCCTGCTTTTGGGGTGTTTTTTGCTCTTCTGACCTCTGCTTTTCCGTTAGTTCCTGATATTGTACCTGATCGAGTTTTTCAAGCTTATTCTCATTCTCAGGTTGTCCCTTTTTCTCGGGTTCTTCAACCTGTTTCTTCTGTGATCCAATATCCTCTTTTGTTGGTACACTTTGAGGGATAATATCCTCTGCCTCAAGCAGAACTTCTTGTATGAAGCGGCGGAGTTCAGAAAAAGCTTCTCTACGCCGAAGCGGGCTCCAGGTTGGATAGTTCTGAGCTAACTTTCCCAACAACTCCATGTCCTTTCCAGGAAAGAGCTGTTCCAGACGAGGGAGGATTCCCCGCAAAAATACATTAAATCCTCCCAACACCCCGGTATTCGTGAACCCTTGTTTTTCTTCTGCGGAAAGCGCCCGTTGAAAGTTATTAAGCACGAGCTGAATCTGAGTTAAGTTCATAGAAAATCAGCCCGAATTCGCCGTCCTGTGGGTGTTACCGCAAGCCCACCTTGCGCTGTTTCCTTCAACGAGCAAGGCATTTGTTTTCCTATCTCGCCCATGGTATCAATAACTTCATCAATAGGGATCGCACTCTTGACACCCGCCAGCGCCATTTCAGCTGCTGCCAAAGCAATCGTTGCTCCCGTTGCATTTCGTTTGACACAAGGAACCTCAACCAGTCCACCGACAGGATCGCAAACTAAACCCAGCATCGATTTCATGGCGATCGCTGCAGCATCGGCCGTCTGCCTCGGCGATCCACCCGCCAATTCCACAGCTGCCGCTGCTGCCATCGCTGCAGCAGACCCGATTTCAGCCTGACATCCACCCTCAGCTCCCGAGACACTAGCCCGCTCCGCAAGAATCATTCCTAATCCCGCCGCAGTAAAAAGGGCCAGTAAGAGTTCCTTCTCCGAGACTTGACGGGACTCCTCAACCGCTAACAAAACTGCTGGCAGTACCCCGCAGGAACCCGCAGTTGGTGCAGCAACTATTTTACCCATGCAAGCGTTAATTTCCGCTACAGCAAGGGCTTTAGAGATTGCCCCACTCATGACTTCCCCCACTAAGCTCGTGCTTTAGAAATTGCCCCACTCATGACTTCACCCACTAAGCTTGCGCCGTTTTTTCGGTAACTCTCAACCTTTACTGCGTCCCCTCCTACCAAACCCGATAAAGAACGACGTTCCCCGATTAGACCGGCTGCGACGGATTCTCTCATAACCTTCAAGTTTGTGCTCATTCGTTGCATTAACGCTTCTTCCGATTGCTCTAATTCCTCTATTTGGTCTTGGAGAATAACTCCACTAATTTTCAGCCCTTTTGTTTCTGCCTCGATAACCCAATCTTCGTAGGCGCGCATAATTCGTTGCCTCCTATAAATTCACAAGGGCTCAATAGCCAATGCCTGATTAATTTTAGGTAGTTTTCTTAATAAACCAAGGACAGCCTCGTCAATTTGTTGATCTGTCTCTAAGACCATGAGCGCTTGAGCTCCCCTCTTTTCACGGGAAACCAACATTCGCGCAATGTTGATCTGGGCCGTCGTCAGAAGAAGCGTCACTTGCGCAACAACTCCTGGAATATCTTGGTGCAGGATGACTAAGGTGGGGTAGTCTCCTTTTATTTCTACTTGAAAACCATTGATCTCCTGAATGACAATTGTCCCTCCTCCAACAGAGGACCCTGTAACCTGAACCTGGCCTTTGGTCTTAGATATCAAGTCAAACTTCACGCTGTTTGGATGGACATCTCCCAGGTCCCCCGTTTTAAAACTAAAATTCAGTCCGCGCTCTTGAGCGATTTTGAGAGAATCCGGTATCCGTTCGTCATCGGGATTCATGCCTAACAGCCCCGCAACCAAGGCCAAATTTGTGCCATGCCCTTTCCCCGTCTTAGCAAATGAACCATGTAGAATGATCGTCCCTTCTACTGGTTCTTCTCCTAAAATCTTTCTGGCCATCACACCCAAACGGACTGCACCCGCCGTATGAGAGCTTGACGGACCCACCATGATCGGACCTAAAAGATCAAAAACATTACTCTTACTCACAACTGTTATTACCTCCTATGAATCAGTGATATTGCACAACGGCATGGGGGTCTATAAAAAACCTCCGGAAAAATTCCGGAGGATAACCTATTCCACACCCAAAATATAATAGTAGAGCGGTTGCCGACCGGGATGAACCTCAACTTCAACCCTCGGATTCTCTTCCTGCAGCCACTTCTGGAGTAATTCAACTTCTTCTTGTTTTGTTTCTTCTCCATAAAATATTGTGACCAAATCATGGGTTTTCCATTCCATCTTTTCCAAGGTCGACTGTGCTACCTTAAATAAGGATTCTCCTGTAGTAACTATCACATCATCTACTAGACCTAAAATATCTCCATCTGAAATGCTTAAATCTCCATACTGTGAATCACGAACAGCATAAGTCACTTCACCAGAGCGAACATTTCCCAGTCCTCGTTCCATACTTTTCAGGTTAGTCTCTGCATCTCCGTCTGTATTCAGGTTTAGAAGTGCAGCAATTCCTTGGGGGATTGATTTACTGGAAATGACATGAACGACTCGGTCCTGTACGACATCTTTAACTTGACGAGCGGCCATGACAATATTCCCATTATTGGGCAGGATGAAAACTTGACGTGCCGGAACCTTCCGAACCGCTTCAGCCAGATCTTCAGTACTCGGATTCATGGTTTGTCCGCCGAAGACAACTTCATCAGCACCTAAGCTTATAAATACATCGGAAATCCCTTGCCCCATGGCTACAGCAACGACTCCAAATTCCTTCAGAGGTTGAACCTCATTCTGAGTCTCTGTCAGGGCATCAACGGAATCTGTCGATTCAGCTTTTGTCGCATGAGCCATGTTCTCGTTTTGCTCTAACATGTTGTGAATTTGAACTTGGTGAAGCGTACCCCACTGTATAGCATAATCCAGGATTTTTCCCGGATTTTTAACATGCACATGAATCTTTACCACTTCAGCTGTTCCAACGACCAGGAGGCTGTCTCCACGATCGCTCAAATCCTGTCTCATTTGGTCTATCCGTAAATCAGAACCCTTGACCAAAAACTCTGTACAGTATGGATAGTCCAGGCTTTCAATCTGCATAAACTCTCGTTTTGAATCATGATCTTCACGTTCAGTCGGCGTGGTCACTGGTACGGATAGTGTATCAGGAATGTGCGTTTCGCCAGTTAAGACTGCGATCCATCCGCCCAAAATAATCAGGAATCCTTGTCCTCCCGCATCAACAACCCCCGCTTGTTTTAATACTGGCAGCATATCCGGGGTTTTTGCTAAGCACTTCATTCCCTTTTGATGTGCTTCTTGAAGTGTTTCAAGCAGTGAGCCTCCCCCCTTAGCCGTGGCTAAGGCAGCTCGTGCCGCTTCCTTGGAAACCGTCAGTATCGTACCCTCAACCGGCTTCATAACCGCTTTATACGCCGTATCTACTCCCGATTGCATCGCTTGTGCCACTTGAAGAGCATTTGCTGATTGTAATCCATCAAGTCCCTTGGCAATGCCACGTAAGAGCTGAGACAGAATTACTCCCGAGTTACCGCGAGCTCCCATTAAGGATCCCATAGAAGCTGCTGCTGCCACCTCACTGATAGCTAAGCCGGATACTTTTTCGCAATCCCTGGCGGCTGATTGAATGGTTAAAAACATGTTTGTGCCTGTATCTCCATCTGGTACAGGAAAAACATTTAAAGCATCTACATCGTGTTTTTTTGCTTCTAAGGACTTCGCCCCTGCCGTCATCATCAGTTTCCATAGTTGTCCGTCCAGGACTTTCATATTATGTGTAGCTGCTGGTCTCAAAACCGCATCCCCCTACTCTTATGCTCTACTCTAAGATGCGAACACCTTTGACGTTCACATTCACTTGGGACACGTTTAATCCCGTAAGCTTTTCTGTAGTATAACGGACGCGCTCCATTACACTTGATGCAACTTCAGAAATCTTAACACCATACCCGACAACGATATAGAGATCAATCACAAGTTCATTATCTTTATTGGTAACCACTACTCCACGGGCCAAATTTTCCCGTCCTAATAAATCTGCAACTCCGTCCGTAATTTTGCGTGATGCCATACCTACTAAGCCGTAACACTCAATCGCGGTAGCACCTGCAATCGTGGATATGACTTCTTCAGAGATTTCAATTTTACCTAAATGATTAATAATTTCTTTTGCCATTTAAGGACCCTCCCCTTCCGGTATCGTCCACGTTGACCCTATTCTACCAAGGAAATGAGAAATGTTCAAAGAAAAACTCAATATTTCTTAACAAAAACTATTTATCCGTCTAAAGGCAACTTCCAAAAGATACTTTCACGATCCACTAAGAAAATTCATTAGTAAACCTTGCCAACCAGTAAGACTTTTGATAGAATGTATTAGTGTCATTTCGGTTGCAAAGGAGGTTTAGCACATGGCTAGAGTATGTGCAATATGCGCCAAAGGAGTAGTCACCGGATTTCAAGTGAGTCACTCTCATATACGGACAAAGCGAACATGGAAACCAAACTTACAAAGCGTTCGTGCTATTGTGAACGGCACTCCTGCCCGGATCAAGGTTTGTACTAGATGTTTACGTTCCGGAAAAGTTCAACGCGCTAGCTAATGAATCAAAAGCTCGACATTATGTCGGGCTTTTTTCATACCCACAATTCCATCCCCCTGCAAGTCGGGGACGGTTCTCGACTTGTACTTAACTTACACACCCTCCATATTAGTTCGAAACCCAAGCGCCAACAGCGCTGTTGAGAGCGAAGCAATTCAACTGTTTCACGCCCTAGTCGTTCCAATCCACCTTCGTTCCCATTCTACGTCGACCCCAGCTCAGAGGATGTGATTTTACGGAGCGAACCCGTTAGGCATAGTCGCGATCAACCATGCTTAGATTACTCGGGGCCAGAACGGCATAGGGCTTGTCCATGGATGGACTGATGTCGCGGTGCCAAGGATGGCAAGGAGCGACTCACATTCAGAAAGCCCAGAGGTTTGCCGTTCTCGCCGAGTAATCAAGCATGGTAGCGACGGCGCCGTGGGTGAGCGAAGTAACTTCACATCCTCGCCTTAACATCCGCCCCATCCTCCCCATCACGCCCTCTCCAAAATTTGTTGAAGTTCTTCCGCATTAAATTGATAATGTTCATTGCAAAAATGGCAAATCATTTCGGCATTTCCGTCCGAGATTAGGTCTGCTATTTCTTTTTTTCCGATCGAAACCAAAGTATCACCTAACCGTTCCTTGGAACATGTACAACAAAACGTCACCTTACGGCGTTCTAAAACGCGATAAGAAAGTTGCCCCATCAAAAGACCTAGTAATTCCTCTAGAATTTGGTTCTGAGCAATTAGTTCACTAATCCCAATCTTCAAGTGTCCAAGTAGATTTTCAATAGCCTGGATATCCTCTTCTGTCGCTCCAGGCAAGGGTTGAATTAAAAGCCCCCCTGCGCCTGCTACATGATAGTCTTTTTCAACCAATACACCTAGCAGCATAGCAGAAGGAATCTGCTCAGAGGTCAATAAATAATGAACGAGATCTTCTGCGACCTCACCACTCACCATCGGAACCGTCCCAGTAAAAACCTCGCCATTTTGCAAGCTTCGGCTTACAGACAACTCCCCAAGACCAACCGCAGCCCCCACGTCAAGTTTCCCTGAAGCTTTAAGCGGCAAATCCACCAAAGGTTCCCTAACATAACCCCGAACCTCTCCCCGCGCATTTCCTACGGCCACAACCCCTTCTAAAGGGCCGTCTCCCAATAAGCGCAAAGTGATACTCTCTGTCCCTTTAAGAGAACTAGCAAGAATAAGAGTCCCTGTCATCAACCTGCCCAGCGCCGCCGTAGCAACGGTCGACATCCCATGACGCCTACGAGCTTCTTCCACCGTATCCGTCGTCCTCGCCAAAACCCAACGGACCTTCCCGTCAAGCATAGTCCCAATCAAAAGTTCATCCTGCTTCATAATCGACTTCCTTTATTAAAATTTCAAGTGCAAGTCAGGGACGGTTCTTAACTTGCATCCCTAACCTTCATTCCATCACCCGATAAATATCATCTATAGTATTCCCTAAAACACAATCATTAACTGTTACTATTCTAGGAAGTATTTTTCACTTTTTTGTCAGTTCTAATTAATTACACGTAGAGTTTACGACATTTACAGGTGGACCAAGGAACCCACGATCATTTCAATAAGTCGGGATAATCCCGCATTCCATGAAGTACTCTGTATACTACGACCTCGTCATTAATTACCTTATAAAAAGCGATGTAGCTGTCTATAATCAGCATACGGTATTCCTGTTTTGCCAACTCACTATCCGGTACGATTTTACCGATGTACGGATGCTCTGCAAGCGTATCAATTTTGCCAGTAATCTTGTCGGTCATTGCAAGCGCTGATGTCAGACTGTCTTCTGCAAAGTAAAAGAATATTTCCACAATGTCCTCACGAGCAATCTGTAATATCGCAATCCTATACTTGCTCATTGTGCAGACCTTTGATATATTCTCTCACCTCATCTGTAGTGTAGGTTGGTGCGCCGCTAAGACGTTGTTGTTCGGCCTCTAACAGTTTGGCTCTTAGGTTAAGCATTGCTTCCCTACGTTCAAACGCAACAATGCTCATTACAACCAACTCGCCCTCACCATTTTTGGTCAGATAAACAGGTTCAGACCTTTCTTTACATATTCTTGTTATTTCACCAAGCTCTGTCCTCAGGGCAGATGTGGGTTTAATAATCATTGTTCATCACTCCTAGGCAAAATTCCGACTTAATTATGCTCTTATTATATGCTAGTTTTGGCACAGTTATCAACAGGATATCAATAAAAGCAGATCCTACACTTGCTCTTCTTAGATCTGAATAATGTTTTCATTTGGTATAACCAGATCATATAAGGGCTCCTTAGTGTATTTTCATTTTCTAAACATATCAAAAAAGTATCAGGCACGCATAATTATAATATTAGTTACATTCCCGTATATTGATAGCAAATATTATATGAAATATATAGTAAATTATGGCTTCCAAATCTCTTTATTATCCTTTGCCTGCCATCGAACTAAGGAAACTCAAAATGGCCACACTCCCCGGTATGGAAATGCGGCCAGATGTGCCGATTTGCTATACTCATGTTTTTGACGGTTCTTTAGCCCCGAACCAATTCAACCTTGTAGCGCTTTGTTTCTTGCTGTGTAAAATGAATACTTCGGATTTGCCCCAGACTTTGTCTCGCCGAAGGAGTCCATTTAATTTGCATTATAACAGTCCTTTTTCTATAGCCTCTATAATGTCATCGGTTGAGTAAACCACTCCATTGGAAATATCTTCTTTCGCTTGCATAATCAAGGTTTTAAGTTCCATGTCGCTTTCAATTTCCTCTTGTACCATGTTTTCCAGCGGCTTGATTAAAAAATGCTTGCCTTCGATATCTACAATTGTATCTTTATTATTGTGGAACCACGTTTTAAATAATGCTGCGTTATTGCCTTCAAGCTTTTTCAGCATACGGAAAGTTCCCTCCTTCAACTGGTTCGGACGGTGCCGTGGGTGAGTGGAGCAACATCACGCCCTCCCGTCGTTCCCACCCCCGTTGGGAATAACCACCATCACCCACCCCTGATGCACCTCAATCACGGCCTCCCCACCAAGAAAGACATTACTAATCCCCCGCGGGGAATCTTGATAAAGCACACCCCGATCAAGCGGATAATACAACCCCTCAGTCGTGACGACCGCCTGCTCTGATAAAGAGATCAAAGAGAGTTCCTGCCCCCGTGATGCGCTAATCTCTTCCCGACCTTGCAGGACCCACATTTCGTGTTCAGGATCAACCAACCGAATCCGATACCCTTTTCGCGCGTAGGCCAGCATTAGGGCGATATTACCCAAAAAATGATCGATTCGATTTCCAGTTGCCCCATACAACCAAATATCTCGTTCCCCGACGAGATCAGCCATTTCCACGGCCCTTAAAAACGCCAATTCAAGATCCGTCTCATCCTTTTCACTCGGATACCGCTCAATTATGCATCCCGAAGTTTCACATTGACTTAGGTTCTCAGGAGAAATCGAATCTAAGTCCCCTATCACAAGATCCGGCATACACTCAGAAAGGGCGGCATAATTTGCCCCCCCATCCGCACATATTAAGAAATCGACCTCATTCAGAACATGTTTTCCCCATTTAGAATCCCAAACACCATTTGCCAAGACTGCAATTTTGAATTTATTCACCCTTGATCAAAACCGCTGCATGCCGAATTTTAGCCACGGCTAGTTTCGGATCAGCTTGAGCGAATACAGCGGCACCCGCCACCAGAATATGGGCACCCGCTTTGGCAACCGCTGCTGCTGTTTCGAGGTTAATTCCCCCATCAACTTCAATCAAGCAAGACGAGTGGGTTTGTTCTAAATGGCGATGGAGTACCTGAATCTTAGGAAGAACATTCGGAATAAACTTTTGTCCACCAAACCCAGGGTTCACCGTCATTAATAAAACCATATCCAAATCTTGTAGAATATACTTGATACCGTCCAGCGGAGTTGCTGGATTAAGGGCGATTCCCGCTGTCATCCCATGCTCTTTGATTTGCTGGATCACACGATGGGCGTGGCGGGACGTTTCTAAATGAAATGTAATATGATTCGCACCAGCGTCCGCAAAATCCACAATGAATTTCTCTGGCTCTTCAACCATCAGATGAACGTCAAAGCGCATTTTGGAATGACCCCTGAGGGATTTTACTAAAGCAGGTCCAAAGGTAAGATTCGGGACAAAGTGCCCGTCCATAATATCGATATGTAATACTTCAGCACCTGCCTCCTCTACCAACTGGACTTGGTCACCGAGACGGGAAAAATCGGCGGATAAAATTGAAGGGGCAATCTGAATCACATTAATACTTCCTCTCTGCTTCCATTACTTCTTGCAAAAATATTAGGTAGTGCTCATATCGAGAAGGAGAAATCTCTCCCTTTTCAAGCGCAGCTTTGATGGCACAATTAGGTTCTTTGTCATGCAGACAGCTGCTGAAGCGGCACTGGCCACGACGTGAGGCAAATTCAAGAAAAAAGTCTGATAAATCTGCGCGTTTCATAACTGGCATAGCCAGGGCAGAAAAACCCGGGGTATCCGCTACAAGCCCCCCAGCACAAACCATCAATTCCACATGGCGTGTGGTGTGGCGGCCGCGCTTAGACTTAACGCTTATATCTCCAATTTTCAGGTTCTTACCTGGTGATAAGGCATTGAAAAGACTCGATTTTCCTACTCCGGAAGGTCCTGCAAGAACGCTAATTTTCTTGCTCAACCGAGACCCAAATTCTTCAACTCCTTGACCCGTTTTATTGGAGACTTCGAACACTGTGTATCCTATATTGCGGTAGACATCACTTATTGAAGGGACTTCTGTGTCGTTGCTTAAAGCATCCTCTTCTATTTTATCTAATTTAGTAAAGACTATAATAGGTTCGATTTCTGCTTCAGTGACCTGAATCAATAAACGATCTAAAAGATTCCGATCTGGCTTAGGAGAAGTCAGAGCAAAGACCAAAATAGCCTGATCTACATTGGCTATCGCCGGGCGACTTAAACTGTTACGCCTGGGTTCTACTGCTTCAATCGTCGCCTTGTCTTCCCCTTCGGGAAGAATGACCACCTGATCGCCAGGTATAAACTCCTGATCTTTAATACGAAAGCGACCGCGTAAGGAACATTCCCATACTCGGTCTTCCGCATAAACATAATAAAATCCGCCATATCCTTTGAGTAAGACTCCTTTGATCATAAATACCTCACTATAATTATCGTGTACGAAGCTCGATCTAAATTAATAGTTCTTAAGTTTACCATTCTTTCGAATGAATACCAGAGACCTGGGCAATCGATACTGGATTCTTGCTTGCCAGGGCACCTATTCCTTGGGCAAGCGGTCCAGGTCCACGCGAAACAACAATCGTTACTTCAGTCCCCTGCTGAACTGCCTCTCCAGGGTTAGGAAGGGTTCTCATCACCACATCGATTGGGAAAGTCGTAGAGTCCTCGGTTTCAATCTTTAAAATCAGCCTATTCTGTTCAACGAGTATCGTCTGCGCTTCTGCAGATGTTTTCCCGATCACACTGGGCATATTAATTGAAACTAATTGTGGTCCAGTACTGATGGTTAAATGAATCTCCCCGTTTTTAGGCCAAGAGGCTTTTGGCGCAGGATTCTGATCAATAACAGCATCTTTAGGCACATTAGCATCCGGCTTGGATTCAAAGGTTATCTTTCCGGTAAAGCCAGCATTTTTAATAAGGAATACGGCATTATCCTTTGACATTTGTCCTATCTTGACATCTGGGAATTCCGCGATATCGACGCCTTTGCTGACTACAATTTTAACAGCCCGACCTTCTTTAACTGATAACCCTGCCTTCGGATCCTGGTCAATAATGCGATCTTTCTCGACTTGATCACTGAACTGGAAGGTGGGCTCAGGGCTTAGACTTAGTTTAGCCTTATTTATATAGTCTTCTGCAACAGGCACAGTTTTCCCAACTAAATCGGGAACCGTGGTTGGTGGTACCGCAAAAATACTCTTTAACCACAGCACTCCACTTAGCAAGGAGAAAAGAAGGACGAGACCCCCAATAATCCATAGCCTACGCTGCTTATTTTTAGACTTGGCTGGAATAGAGTCCTTTACTCCGATCGGTGCCAGAACTTGAACCATCCCTTTGTGAGTCTGAGTGGCTTCAGAATCATCCCCTTGAAAGGCCTCAAGTCGCGTAATCGGTCGACGGTTCTGAATGTGGTTCAGGTCCTCCAGGAGATCTTTAGCCGCTAAGTATCGTTGTTCAGGCGACTTAGAGATCGCCCGCATGATCACCGCTTCAAATTCCCTGCCGATCCGTGGGTTAAGCTTGCTTGGCGGAACAGGCAGTTGCTGTAGGTGTTTTAGAGCAATGGCGATAGGAGTCTCTCCATCATACGGCACTTTACCCGTCAGCAATTCATAAAGAACAATTCCCAAAGAGTAAATGTCCGATTGCTCATTACTTTGAATTCCTTTGGCTTGTTCCGGCGATAAGTAATGGACAGAGCCCACAATATCACCCGTATGGGTAACCGTAGCCGAAGAGACTGCCCTAGCGATACCGAAGTCTGTGACCTTAGTGTGTCCGTCCGCGGTCACCAATATGTTATGCGGCTTGATATCCCTATGAATAATATGGTGTTCATGGGCATTTTGGATAGCGCCAGTGATTTGGCGCGCCAGATTAATGGACTGGTCTGTGGACAAAGGGGCATACTCTCGAATAATTTCTTTAAGGTTACGACCTTCTACGTATTCCATAACGATATATTCGGTATCTCCATCTTTACCCACATCATAGATCGAGACAATGTTCGGATGAGATAAACTCGCTGCAGATTGGGCTTCCCTTCGAAAACGTCGGATAAAGTCTTCATCAGTGACAAACTGCTCCCGGAGCACCTTTATGGTTACAACGCGATTAAGCAAAACATCCTTCGCCTTATAAACGATTGCCATACCTCCAGCACCAATTCGCTCAAGGACTTCATATCGTCCCCCGAAAATTTTACTCATTATCTCTCACCTACTTTCTGGTTAGTGCTTCTTGAATGATTTGTCGTGCAATCGGAGCAGCCGCCCCTCCACCAGTTCCCCCATTTTCCACCATCACGGCAATTGCAATCCGTGGATTCTCCGCAGGCGCAAAGGCGATATACCAGGCATGCGTCGGGACATCTCCTCCTGGTTCGGCGGAGCCCGTTTTACCCGCAACTTGAACATTGGGTAAAGCACCCGGTGCAGCCGTTCCATCCGTCACAGCGGTAACCATGGCGCTGGTGATTTTATCCGCTTCTGCTTTGGAAAGAGCAGTCAACCAAGGCTGGGGCTTTTGTTTAAAGATTACATTTTGAGAAGGGTCAAGGACCCGCTCCACAAGATGGGGTGTCATAATAACTCCTTGGTTGGCGATACCCGCTGTTATTAAGGCCATTTGAAATGGAGTGACTAGAACTTCCCCCTGTCCGAAGGTACTGGCAGCCAGCAGGTTTGTGTTCAAGGTCGTGGGAATTTTCTCTGCTTTTGTAATAGAGCTTCTTGGAACATTCAGTTCAAAGGGAACCATTTGCCCAAACCCAAAACCCTTGACCGCGGCTAAGAATTTTTCATTCCCAGCCTGTACCCCAAATGTTGCAAAGTACGTGTTGCAGGATTCGGCTAAAGCCATATTATAATTAACCCAGCCATGGGCCTTATCGTTTTGTTCTCGAATAACTTGTCCATTAATAATCGTGGATCCTTGACACTCGTATAAATCTGTGGTATTAACTCCACTCCGCAATAATGCCGCAGATGTAACGACCTTCATAGTCGATCCAGGAGGATATAGGGAAGAGTAACGAGGTTCAAGTGGCCTATCCTTTTCGCGGCTTCTGATCTCATTCCAGTTCTGGTCAAGGTTATTGGGCTCAAAACTCGGTTGGCTTGCTAAGGCTAACACTTCTCCATTGCGTGGATCGATAGCCACCACTGCTCCCATTTTCCCCTTGAGTGCATTAAAAGCCAGGCTCTGTAAGCGCGAATCAAGAGTAAGTACCACATCATCCCCTTCCCGGGGAAGCGCAAAAAGTTGTTGAACTGATTGAGTGGGAGTAGGCCTTTTGAGCCCTAACAACCAATCCGCTAAGCTTCCTTCGAGACCGGATGCTCCCAATTTCACCGTCGAATAACCGAGAGCAGGCTCGTACATTTCTCCTTTTGTATAAACTCTAACCTTTTTCCCATTAATAAGCTGGGTTTTTGCAATCACTTCGCCGTTACGATCAAAAATTCCTCCCCTAGTCACACGGTTTTCCATCAGGATCATGCGACGATTGGCGGGGTGTTTCAACAAGGTATCTGCCTTAACAACTTGCCAATAGACCAAACCCAGACTCAGAACAAAAAAACTAAAGGCTATGCCCAATGCTACTTGACGTATCCCTCGCATTATGTTGCATACTCCCTTCCCTTATTCTTCGTGCTGTGGGAACTTGTTGCTGTGGCGTTGGAAATATTGAGCAGTACCCCTAGTAAGATAAAATGAACAATGAGTGAACTTCCACCATAACTCACCCACGGAAGTGGTAAGCCTGTCAAAGGAAAAAGCTTTGTAACCCCAGCCAGAATGATTAAAGTCTCTGTTCCAAGTAGAATCCCAATCCCCGCGGCTAAAATTTGCCCAAATCGATCTTTGGCCCTGATACTTACGACAAAAGCCCTCATAACCACAATCAGAAAGAGCACAAGCACAGCCATGGCCCCAGCAAATCCTAGTTCTTCTGCAATGACTGAAAATATAAAATCACTAATTGCAACGGGTACTGTGGAGGCCCCAATCCCGTTCCCTAATCCCGTTCCCAGGATATTTCCGCCACCAATAGCGAACAGAGATTGGGCAATTTGATACCCCATACCCGTCGGGTCCTGCCAAGGGTCCAGCCACACTGAAACTCTAACGCGCACATGCCTAAAGAGCATATAACCTACAGTTCCAGTCAGGAGAAAAATCGGTATAGATATTCCTAAATATAAAGCCCGCTCTGTCACCACATAGAGCATGAGCACAAAAAGCAAGTAAAATACCAAGGCAGTCCCCAAACTTTTTTGAGCGGCCAAAAGCCCAAGAACGAAGGCCACCATGATCATGAAAGGGCCTAAAGTTCGCCAATCAGGCAAAGAGAAACGTCCCCATTGCACCGTCCCTATGCGCAACAATTCCTCATTTTCTACTAAGTAGGTTGCCATGAATAAGAGCAGAGCCAGCTTAACAAATTCTTCGGGCTGAAACCCGAATCCCCAGAACTTCAGCGAGCTCGTCGCTCCACCTTCCTCAGACCCAAACACAAGAGTCACCAGCAACAGCCCAACCGCTAAAAGCCCCCAAATGTATCTAAACCTTCCGAAGGATCGATAATCACGGATTGCCCATAGAACTGTGTAAAACATCAACAAGCCGATATTCGCCCACCAGAATTGGTGCAAGGCAACCCCCGGATTAACTCGTACAACAAATACAAGACCCAAGGCCATGATGGCTTGGACGACAGGCAATATATAGGGGTCCCCTTGATAATGGAAGAGTTGTTCCATTAAGCTCCCCACAAGGACAATAGCCGTAAAGATCAGCGCTTGCCAAAAGAGGGGGCTCATAGCGCCGTCCCACTTCAATAGGCTAAGTCCCAGCCACATCATTCCTAAAACTAAAACACGCGAGGTCAAACTCAGAATCATTGGCTCACTCCATAATACAGCATAAAGCTGTGAAATTATCTGGGGCACCTCGTTCAAGTGTAACCTGTCGTAATTTCTCCAATCGTTCTTCCCAAGCGCCCGGTTCTAGAAATTCTTCAGTGAGTTCTTGGTCACTGATCATATTGGAGAAACCATCCGTGCACAGCAGGAAAACATCTCCTGTTTGCAAACCCATAGTCTGACAATCCACCTCTACGCTTGGGTCTGCGCCTACTGCCCGCATCAACACATTTCGTTGAGGGTGTTTTTTTGCTTCTTCAAGGGAGATCTGACCTAACCTCACCAGTTCACCGACGAGGGAATGGTCGGTTGTTAAGAGCGTTAATACCTCATCGCGCCATAAATAAGCTCGACTGTCTCCAACATGAGCAATCACGACTTCGCTGTTGCAAATCAGTAATACCGTCAGGGTTGTTCCCATTCCGGCATTCTCGGGTTGGTTGGTTGAGGCTTCATAAATTACTTGATTTGCTTGAGCAAAAGCCTCAGTCAACCCTTTTTCCAAAGTCTGCTCTTCAAGCTTGGCAAGTTGAGGAACTATTTTTTCCAATTCATGCAAGGCAGTCGAAGATGCTACTTCTCCCGCCTGATGCCCTCCCATGCCGTCGGCTACTGCATAGAGCCCTGCCGAGGATATCACCAGAAAAGAATCCTCGTTGTTTTTACGGACACACCCATTTTCACTAAAGCTTAGAACTCTCATTTTGCCACCTCGAGTATTGGAAGGTAATACTTCCAATTTTCACATAGTCTCCAGCAACCAGTTGCACTGAAGAATGGATTTGTTCTCCATTAACCCAGGTTCCATTCGTACTTCCCAGATCTTCCACAATCGTTTGTCCTTTTTGCAAGCGGAAAACAGCATGATCAATGGATGCAAAATGATCCGTTAAAACGATATCATTATGCTTTCCCCGTCCCAAACGCAGCCCTTTAGCATCTACCCTAAAAATTCGCCCTCTTGCCAGAGATTCCCCTCCTGTAAGGACTTCTAAACGCCCGAACTCATGCACAGAACGTTGGAAAATCCCCTTTAATTGAAGATCAGCCAACAACGCTGTAAAAATACGAAAGATAAAAAGATAGATAAGGGCGACAAAAATGAGTCGTCCAATGACTAAAACAAATTGCATACAATCCTCCAAATCGAGCCTAAGGGGCTCTTTGTATGACCAATACACTTTGTCCGATTTTTATTCGGTCCCCTGGAGCTGTGGTATGATGTGTAATTCGCTGTCCATTCACAAAGGAACCGTTTGTGCTTCCCAAATCATCCAGCCACCAACCATTCTCTCCTCCCGAAGCGATCTTCAGATGTCGACGTGAGACTTCTGGATCATGAAGTACCAAATCACATTGGCCATGACGACCAATATAAAGATCCGCCTCCTGGAGCGGGAACTTCTGTCCAATATCTGGACCTTCAATAATTTCGAGAAAGAATTCGGAATTCCTCCCTGATTTATCCCCGGCAGGGAAGTTTGTCTTGACACTTTCTCGGAAAATAGTCGTACTTTCTCTCCAATTCGATCGGTTAGAAGGGGCATCTTCCGTTTCTACTCCTTGATCATTGAGTTCATCATCTCCCCAGTCGACCACGATTGAATCATCAAAATCAGTTTCAATCACCATCTGTCTAGGATTGACCGTCTCATCCGCATGTAACTCAACGGCAGGTTTAGTTAGAAATGTATAGCCGTTTCGCTCTGCTTCGGCAAATAAATATTTTGAGAGTTCAATCAAAAACGCATCCCCGAAACTGGCTATTGGCCCCCAATCACTGGAATGGAGATAGACCCGGTAGATATTCGGAACATAAACCTGTGAAATACTGACTTGCTTATTTTTAAGCATTGCCTTCACAAGTTCTTTAGCAATTTCTACAGGTTGAAGCCGGGTTGCACCTTTTTTAAATGCTTCGGTAAAAAGAAATTCGGCCATCCCCTCAAATCGGGCCAATAGGCTCATGACTAATCACCCTCCCACAGTCGACGAAGTTGTCCACAAGCTGCATTAATGTCAGCCCCCCGCTCTTCACGTGACGATACGGCTATCCCGGCATCTTCCAGCACTTGGGTAAACTCCATTATCTTCTCAGAATTGGGACGCTCCATCCCAGTACCCTCCACCGGATTTACCGGAATTAAATTTACGTGTCCTAATTGTCCCTTTAGTAATCTGGCCAGGGCCGCAGCTTCCTCCCGCCTCGTATTATCTGCAGTCAAGGCTACTTCGAAGGTAATCCGACGATGCGTGATTCGTGAGTACTCACGACAGGCTTCCATCAGGAGAGCCAGTGGATAACGACGATTCATGGGGATTAAATTATTCCTAATTTCATCCTGTGCTGCGTGAAGGGATACTGCCAAACCCACTTGGGGATTATCCTTTGCCAATTGAATAATTCGGGGTACAACCCCACAGGTTGAAATCGTCATCCGGCGCATGCCAATGGCCTGTCCTTGCTCATGATTCAAAAGTTTGATTGCTTTTAGGACATGATCATAATTAAGAAGTGGTTCCCCCATCCCCATAAAGACAATGTTGGTCACCTGGAAATCCGGATCTTCCTGCCTGACCAGATGGGTAATATCCAGAACTTGCCCCACGATCTCAGCCGAACTCAAGTTTCTGCGGAAGCCTTCTAATCCAGTCGCACAAAATGTGCATCCGACCGCACATCCAACTTGAGTGGAAACACAGACCGTATGCCGATCCCGCGCTGATTTGCGCGAATAATCCATGAGAACACACTCAATCATCTCTCCATCTTCAAGACGGAATAGATACTTGCGCGTGCCATCCTTTGAACGCTGTTCGTGCACATGTTTCAAAGAATATAGATGCATTCTGGATCTTAACGTTTGCAGGTCACTCTTGCTAATGTTCCTAATCTCATCCCAGGTAAGCACTGCTTTTTGCTGCACCCACTGAAATAACTGAGTCCCTCGAAATTGTTTTATACCCAACTCTCGACAGATCTCTATCAACTCATCTTCTAAACAACCGCGCAACTCAATAATTTCCATAATATATATTATTCACCCAATTCGATCCAATTAAACTTCCCTGTAAAGAAGTTAATACTTTTTAACTAGTACGGCGAAATTTTGCTAAGAAAAACCCATCCATCTCATGACGATTCGGCAAGATCTGAAGCATTCCTTTATTCGCCTGTTGAATATCTCGCGGATTCTCAAGTTCAAAGGGTAAGCTTTCTGCCAAGTTGACTGGTTCAAATTCCGGATGTCCGGAGCGAAACCTCTTGACCAATTCAAAGTTTTCTTCCGGTTCCGTCGTACAGGTTGAATAGACTAAATCTCCTCCAACGTCCACACAAGACGCTGCCCGTTCTAAGATGGCTAATTGAAGGGTAGGGAACTCTTTTAGATCCTCTTCCTCCCTTTGCCAACGCAGGTCGGCCCTGCGTCGCAAAACCCCCAAACCAGAGCACGGAGCATCCACCAATACGCGCTGTTGGGAGCCGAGTCTTACACCGGGCAAGTCCCGAGCATCCCCTAGCTGAGGTTGTATGATTTTGATCCCCAGCCTTTGGGTTAATTGTTGAATGAGGTCAAGTTTGTGCGAATGGATATCAAAGGCCAGAATTTCCCCTTTATCCTCCATCAGCTGAGCTAAGTGAGTTGCCTTCCCACCAGGAGCGCTACAAGCGTCCAACACATGTTGCCCAGGTTGAGGATTAAGGACATGAGCGACTAGTTGCGAGCTTTCGTCCTGAACGGTAAATAACCCCTCCTTGAAACTCTCAAGTCGATCGAGTGCACTAAAGTTTTGAATTTTCAAACTCTCAGGGATCCGAGTTCCTAATTCGACCGTGATTCCTTCCTCGATAAGACGATCTCTTAAATTCTCACGTGAGATCTTTAAAGTGTTTGTCCGAATCCAAGTATGAGCTGGTTCATTATTAGCTATACATAAGGCTTCTGTTTCCTCTTGACCCCAACGTTTTAGCCAACGCTGAATCATCCATTCAGGATGCGAATAACGCACGGAAAGATAGCGCACAGTTTCGCGCTTGGAATCCGGCCAGGGAAACTCCCAGGCAGTACTCATTACTTTTCGTAAGACTACATTTACCAGCCCTGTATACTTCGGGTAACCTTTGGCTAATTCTACACTTTCATTGACTGCAACCGCTGGGGGAACCCTATCGGCATAAAGCAATTGAAAAGCGCCAATCCGCAAAATTGCCCTGACTTCATGGGGAAGTACTGACATTGGCTTGCTTAAATACCTTCGCAAAGCATAATCCAAGGTGAGTCTATGTTTGAGCGTGCCATTGACTAATAAGGTCACAAATTGTCGGTCTCTAGAATCCGTTAGCCTGCCAATATTGTTTTGTAATAAAAGATTGGCATAAGCCCCTTCGACCTCAACTCGAGTTAACATCTGCACGGCCATGCTTCGGGCTGTTAGATTAATCATCGCTTCTCCCCCGCGCAATTAGAATGAATCTTACTAACTGAAGAACCGCAGCCAGAGCAGCCGCCAAGTAAGTTAGGGCCGCAGCATTTAACACCGAACGGGCACCGCCCAATTCATTCCCTCCGAGCATACCTCTCTCTTGAAGAAGTGACATCGCTCTACTGCTGGCGTTATATTCTACCGGCAGTGTAATCAACTGAAAAATTACCGCAAAGGTGAACGCCAAGATTCCCAGCTGTAGAAGCCAGTCTACGCTTGGCACGAAAAGACCCACCATGATCAAGATCGGGCCCGCTCCACTGCCGAAGTTAGCCACGGGAACAAAGGTTGATCGAAGTTGCATCGGAAAATATCCTGAGGCATGTTGCAAGGCATGGCCTGTTTCATGAGCGGCTACTGCTACAGAGGAAAGTGAGTTGCCATGATAAACGTCCTCACTAAGCCTAATAACCCTGGTACTTGGATCGTAATGGTCGGAAAGACGACCTCCGATCGGTTCTACTCGCACATCGTATAATCCACCACTGTTCAAGAGCTCCCGGGCAGCCTGCGCCCCAGTCAGCCCTGCCTCTGAACGGATTTTCGAATACTTTTTGAAAGACGAAGAAATTCGATATTGCGCAAATAGGGAGAGTAAGATGGCAGGAATTAAGAGAACCATAGTATCATCCCAAAAAAACATTATAACACCTCCGTATTATCTACTTTCTAGCAGCCCCTTAATATATGGGCGTTTTTTAGGCTTTGCTACAACGAGGGGGTAGATACCCACTGTTGTCTCCAAAACCAGCTTTACTGAAGAGTCCACTAATCTATTTTCCCAAATTGTTCTCCAGCCTCACCGTGTCGACCCATGAAAAAACTTTTGGCAGGCATACTACGTTTTCCTGCTGGTTGGACTTCCAAAATCCGCAAGATTCCTTCCCCTGTCTGCACCAGCAAACCATCTCCGCTGAGTTGGATAATTTGTCCCGGAGTTGTTAGTTCCGAACTCTTTTCGACGGTCAGAAAAGGAGCACTTCGCCAAATCTTAAGATTCTCCCCTCTGAAGGTCGTGTAGGCTCCCGGCCAAGGATTTAAACCCCTGATTTGATGATGAAGATCAACAGCGCTACGTGACCAGTCTAGGCGTTCGTGTTCACGTTTCAGGAGGGGAGCATAATTTGTTTCACCTGTTTGTGGTCTCTGAATTAATCTTCCCAATTCTAACTCCTGCAACGTTTCTATCAGCAGTTCCGCTCCCAAAGTCGCTAATTGATCATGAATTTCGCCTGTGGTTGCCTCTTCAGAAACTTCAATTTCTCGTTTCAGCAACATGTCCCCCGTATCTAAGCCTTCGTCCATCAACATCGTGGTTACTCCTGTTAGGGTTTCCCCCTTCATCAGCGCCCAATGAATAGGGGCAGCCCCCCGGTAAGCAGGAAGTAGAGAAGCATGAACGTTAATACACCCTTTTAAAGGGATCTGTAAAATATCCTTGGATAGAATCTGTCCGTAAGCAACAACAATAATACTATCTGGGGCCAGATCCTTTAGCAATTGAATTTCCTCAGGTGTTTTTATTTTTAAAGGTTGAAAAACTGACAATCCTAATTCCTGAGCAGCAACTTTTACGGAACTAGGTTTTAAGTTCTTTCCTCGTCCGGCTGGTCGATCAGGTTGAGTAAAGACACCGACAATATCATGTCCCTCTCTCACCAAGGCCCGCAAACTCGGTACAGAATAATCCGGTGTACCCATAAAAACTAACCGCATACTAATTCTCCTTTCGGCGAAGTTCGTAGTCCGAGGTCCGCAACCTGGCCCGAGGAACGCCTTTCTACCAAGTGACTACATCCGTTCTTAGTAACCCTACCCCAAAGGAACGTTTTCGGCTAATCGGATGCGTCCTGAATTCGATGATCGATGCTCGAAATCCTCACCTGAAATCCAAGCCCGAGGAGCGCCTTTCTGCCGCGCGACTACATTCGTTCTCCGTAGCCCTACCCCAGAGGAGCGTTTTCTGCAAAGCGGATGCTTCAGTAGAGACGCGATCCAGACGAGCTCTGACGGTTCGTGCCCCGTAGCGCGCCGCAGGGACTTGTCCATGGATGGACTGATGCCGCGATGCCAAGGATGGCATGGAGCGGCGCACATGCGACGGAACACGATGTTCCTAGTGCCGTATGCGCCAAGGATGGCATAGCATACGGCCAGAATGCCCAGAGGTTCGGACGCGCTCGTGAACCGTCCAGCTCGTCAGCGGTGTAACGTGCAGACGCGTGCAGAACACGA
This sequence comes from Peptococcaceae bacterium BRH_c23, assembly GCA_000961805.1. The sequence goes on from LADV01000148.1 coordinate 57,883, forward strand.
AGACACCGTCTTCGCACGGGTTATCACGGCAGAATAAGACACTGTCTTCGCACGGGTTAACACAGCAAAAAAACGCTCCTCGCCGCTAGCTTCGATACGTTTTCTTAGCAACATCGACAAATAATATTCCTTCAAGATGATCAATCTCATGTTGTAAAGCGCGAGCTAATAAACGGTCTGCATAAATATCACACATTTCACCTTGACGATTTAAACCCTGGACGCGAACTTTTGCAGCCCTCACAACATCTCCTGTCATCTTCGGTATGCTAAGGCATCCTTCTTCTGCGACGGCCTCTCCCTCTTTTTCCAAAATGACTGGATTAACGAGTTCCACTACCACATCCTCCACTTTAACAATAATCACTCGCTTGGAGACTCCAATTTGAGGAGCAGCTATCCCCACTCCTTCGGCATCCTCCATCGTATCCATCATATTATCGAGAAGTTTTATGATCGACGCATTAATTTCTTTTACCTCTTTTGCCTTTTCACGCAGTACATCCGCACCTATTTCTACAATCTGATACACAGCCATTTCCACTAACCCCTTTCGTTGATCCTATTGTATTTTAGTCATATATCACTTAGCCCCGTTGGACACTCGCCTCAGATTCTTGGACTTTCACATCTATGTCCGCTGAAACCCATTAATTCACTGCAATTGACTTACTTACATAGATAAAGGATTGACTTCGATGTTCAAAACTATTCCATTGCTAGCAGGAGTTTTAAAAAATTGTTGAACTCCTTGATGCAAGAACGCTCTTAGCACGTCTTGCCGAGCTCCTTTGACGGATATCTGCCATCTCCATTGATTTTTAAGCCTGGACAATACAGCAGGAGAAGGTCCTAAAATATCTAAGCCAGTGTTTTCAAATTTAGGATCTTGCAGTCCTTGCAGCAAGCAAGCTCCCAAATCATTTGCCCCTTTAATAACTCGATCTTCCTTGTCATGAAGCAGCAAAACCCGAATGATATGGGTGTAAGGTGGGTACTTGCGCTCTTTGCGATAGCGAATCTCCTCCCAAAAGAACCCCTTGTAATCATGCTGAGCTGCCATCACGACTGCACCATCCATTGGAGAATAGGTTTGAACCACAACCTCACCTGGTTTGATGCTTCGACCCGCTCGACCGGCAACCTGAGTTAATAGTTGAAACGTTCGTTCCCTAGCCCGAAAATCCGGCATATTGAGGGTTTGATCTGCCGCTATGACCCCTACTAATGTGACATTCGGAAAATCTAAGCCTTTGGCCATCATCTGAGTCCCTACTAAAACCGCGGCTTCTTGTCGACGAAAGCTTTCTAATATCTCTCTATGGGCTTCTCTAGATCGTGTCGTATCAAAATCCAAACGCAAAATAGCAACCTCTGGTAATAAAACCTGTAGTTCCTCTTCGACTCGCTGAGTCCCCTGCCCAAAAAAACGGATATAGCGGCTGCCGCAATTCGGACATGTATGAGGGGGCAGCTCATGATGATTACAATAATGACAGCGCATGGCCTGCCCTTGAGTATGATAGGTCAAAGCAATATCACAATTAGGGCAACTGACCACATACCCACATTCTCGGCAAATCACAAAGGTTGAATACCCTCGGCGATTCAGGAAAAGCATCGTTTGCTCACCCCGAGCCAGTCTTTCCTGCAGTTTCTGCTGTAATGACAGGGAAAACATACTCCGATTTCCCGTTTGCAGTTCCATACGCATATCGACGATTTCGACGGTTGGCAAAACACTGGCTCCGATCCGTGAGGACATGGTCAGCATGCGGATTTTACCTGATTGGGCTGCAGCATAGGCTTCAAGAGAAGGGGTAGCACTCCCCAGCAAGACAACACCCTTTCTCTGTTCCATCCGCTTACGGGCAACATCTCGTGCGAGATATTTTGGATTCTCATCTTGTTTATAAGCGCTATCATGTTCTTCATCTAAAATAATCAGACGCAAGTGTGGCAAAGGTGCAAACACTGCAGAACGTGCCCCAATAACAATTCGTTTCCGCCCTGACAAAATATCCTGCCAGGCTTTCATTTTTTCTCTCGGTTGTAAACCCGAGTGCAAGATAATAACTTGCTCCCCAAATTGGGTTTCGAAATATCGGGCTACTTGAGAGGTCAGGGAAATTTCGGGTACCAAAAGAATGGCATCTCCACCTTGAGCTAATACTTGAGAAATTAACTCAAGGTAAACATCGGTCTTTCCACTGCCCGTCACACCATGCAACAAGATAGTTTGAGACGACTCTTCTGCCAGAGCTGTAAGCACATTCCTCACGGCTGCAGCTTGCTCCAACGTTAATTCATAGGTTCTACCCTTAGGAAAACGCTGATCTTTGACCTCGTTTCCCTCAGGAAAAGCGTTATCCTGTTTATGAGCTACTGGCGATGTTGTACCTGCTCCATGAGGGGACACAAAACGCGTTTCTTTTTTCACCCAACCTTGGTGGAGGAGTTTATCGAGTGTCTCACCAGAAATATCTGCTCTCTTTAAAAAGACTTTTAGGGAAATAGCCTTACTCCTTGCTCTATTCAGCACTGTAATTGCTCGATAAGCTTCCGTATCCAGCCATTTTAAAGCCTGTACATCTGAATCCTCAAGCGAGGCAATGAGAATAATCCACTCATCCATCTTTCCTTTAAGAAGCGGCCAAACCGTATGTAAGCTTTGAGCAACTGAACAAATGGTCGTTTGGGCTAACCAATGAGCCAGTTCAATGAGTTCCGGCGGAACAAGACTTCCCTCATCAATAATTTCAATCACTGGTTTAAGAGTGATATTTTCCAGTTCCATTGGCAGATCATTGGTGACATTCACGACGAGCCCTTGTATTTTGCGGTTCTGGAGAAAGACGACAACTCTCATTCCGATCCTTAAACTAAGATACTCAGGAATTATATAATGATAACTTTGATCCAGGCGCCGATTTGCTACATCAATCAGGACTTCAGCATAGCGAAACATCACACGCCTCCTTATTGAAGAATCATCAATACGCTAATGTCAAGATTGGTCAATACATTATACCAAATTCACGCGCACATTACATTTTTATCACATTCTTTCTCCTATAAATAATAAGTTTAACTCAACAATTTTATGACACAGTTTATTTATACCCTTGTCAAAATGGAACGAATTATGATATGCTCAATAAAGTTAAATCTTGCACCTTTAAATTAGTCCCGTGAGACTAAGAAGGGAATGGCGAACCATGAGTTGACATGGACACCTCTTTCTTGCTTGCGGGCAGGGAAGAGGTTTTTTGTTTAA
>LADV01000259.1 GCA_000961805.1 Peptococcaceae bacterium BRH_c23
GAAATTCTCCGTTCGACTTGCATGTGTTAGGCACGCCGCCAGCGTTCGTCCTGAGCCAGGATCAAACTCTCCAAAAAAAGTTATTCAAACCTCTTAACTTGAAGAAGATGATTCGCTCATGATTTATTTTGAAACTCTTTCGAGTTTCTCTCATTGGCTGTCCTTGTTGTTTAGTTTTCAAAGACCAATGGACGACGGCACGGATGTGCCTAGTGTCGAATATGTCAAGGATGACATATTCGACCGGTCTGGGTGTCACCGGAGCCCGAAGACACTGTCTTCGCACGTATTAACCATCTTGCAGGATGGCGGGAGGTGACCAAAGACCATGACTCTTCAGGCCGTTTTGCGGCCGGATTTACATCTTAGCATTTCCAACTCTCGTTGTCAACAACTAATTTAAACTCAGTTTTGATCAAGCAACTTGAAGCATTTACCCCTCACATTTCGATCATCGTGCGTTTGTGGCACTCAGTTATAATACCATTTTCAGCATATGCTGTCAACTGTTATTTTTAACCGACATTGCTCTCGGTCCACTCGGTGGAGCAACGTTTGTAATAATATCATCGACGTAAATAAATGTCAACTGTTTTTTAGGTTGAATCCTTAGCCTTGTTCGGAAAAAACAAAACCAAGATCAGGCTTACTGCTGCCATAATGAGCACACCCCAAAAGACATAGCTTAGAGAACTCTCCAATGCTGATGTCATTGTGGATTAGATCATTTTGCTCAACCACAGGGAAACCTTCTTTACTCTAAATGTGTGTTCGTCCCACAAGCGGGACATTTGAGGAGCTCCTCCCAATCCTCGCTTATTTATGCTTCTCTAAAACTGCTCGGATCGTAAACCATTCTACCTCGTCGGATAGAAGATCTCTAATGGGTCGTAATCTCTCACGACCTACCTGTCTTACTGCCTCTAGAATATGGGATTCTTGATCAATCGGAATAAAATCATCCCAAGGCACAGCATATCCTTCCTGAGAACATCGTACTAGATGATCCTCAACCGTGAGTAAAGTCACCTTCCTAACTGCTGCAATATCCTTTAAGGTGTATCCTTCTTGGTAGAGCTGAAAGGTTTGGAGATGACTTGACACTTTATCTTTAGCACTCTTCGCAGAGTTAGTACTCTTTGAAGCGTTGGTGCTTTTTGCGGAATTTGAAATCTCCTGCGAAGGGTCACTGTTTACTTGGGCATTTATTAACTCTGAGGATAGCGATTTCGCGATCTCATTACCCTGGTTTTCTCCCTTAAAATTCCGAATTTCCTCTAAAAATTGATCCCCGTATTTTTCTAACTTTCGCTCCCCAACTCCACTAATCCGAATTAAGGAGCGTTTATCCTTCGGACATACTTGTGCCATTTCTCGTAAGGTAGTGTCTGCAAAAATCATGTACGGGGGTAGGTTTTCCTGAAGAGCTATTTTTCTGCGCAACACACGAAGATGATCAAAGAGACTAACCTCTTCCACTTTTTCACTAGATGGCTTAGGTGATAATCTCTGCGTGACAGTTGCTTCCCCTTTTAAAACCGCAAGTGCTATAGGCAGGAGTTTTACAACTGGGTATTCACCCGTCGATAATTGTAAAAAGTTCTCCGCCACTAAATAGTTAATCCGATCTTTAATCTCTTGGAGTGGTATTTCTTTCATTATTCCATGCGTCGAAAGCTCGTCAAAGCGTAGTTCAAGAATCTTGGCCTTGCGCGATCCCTTTAATACCTCCGCCACCAATCCAATTCCGAAACGTTCTCGCATCCGATAAATGCAGGAAAATATCTTTTGGGCATCCACCGTGATATCGTTCATTTCACGATCGTCATTACAACTACTACAGTTACCGCATTCTTCTTGAACGTTTTCTTCATTAAAGTATTCTAAAATCGTCTTGCGTAAGCAACGAGGAGTGTGACAGTATTCGACCATCCCCTGAAGCTTCTTAAACTCATTCATTTTACGCTCGGGTTGAAAAATACTCTGTTCAATTAAATATCGTTGTAACACAACATCCTGAGGGGAAAACAGCAATAAACACTCTCCTGGGTCTCCATCTCTGCCAGCACGTCCCGCCTCCTGATAGTAGGCTTCCATATTTTTAGGCATATTGTAATGGATTACGTACCGGACATTCGATTTATCAATTCCCATCCCGAAGGCATTGGTAGCCACCATAACCGTTCTTTCATCGAAGAGAAAATCCTCTTGGCTTTTTTGACGATCTTCATCATTCATACCCGCGTGGTATTTTCCAACCTTAACACCACTTTTAGCAAGAAACTCTTGAAGACTGTCCACTTCTTTACGTGTCCCAGCATAAATAATGCCTGATTGATCGGCATGTGTTTGCACGTAATCCAAAACGAAAACCCTCTTGTTTTCTCCACGAAACGTTAAAAACGTCAGGTTTGGGCGGTCAAAACCAGTGACAAAGATGCCTGGTTGCCTTAACTCTAAGAGACGGACAATATCTGCTTGGACCTCCTCAGTTGCCGTCGCTGTGAAAGCCCCGATCAGCGGTTTATTCGAAAATGATTTAATAAAAGGTCCAAGCTGAAGATAACTCGGTCTAAAATCATGGCCCCACTGCGAGACGCAATGGGCCTCATCAATTGCCAAGAAGGAGACCTGTAGAGATTCCAAGAGAACACGAAAACTCTCCGACTCTAAGCGTTCAGGCGCAACATACAATAACTTATATTCTCCGTCTGCAGCCCGTTTAATCCGCGATCGAACTTCCTGAAGAGACAATGAACTATTAATAAAGGTGGCGGGTACCCCATATTGTTGCAGAGCGTCCACCTGATCTTTCATTAAGGAGATTAACGGGGAAATGACAAGAGTCGTTCCCTTAAATAACAATGTGGGAATTTGGTAAGCCAAGGATTTCCCTGCCCCTGTCGGCATAATGGCCAATGTATCCCTACCCCGGAGTAAACTTTCGATGACTTTTTGCTGGCCATCTCGGAATTGAGTATACCCGAAATACCTTTGCAGTACCTCCAAGGCCTTTTCCATCATAATAGAACAACTCCTTAAGTTATAAAACTTTCTAAGCTGTCCTCATTATAACAAAAAAAGACCAGTTTAAGGGTTTTTATCGATAGGTTTTTCTGCCTCTGTCCAACCTTTTGTACCAATTAGTGGAACAAAACGCACTAAACCTAAATTTTCTTCTAACAATTCACGGGTCCATGTTTTCTTAACACGCAGTAGATGTTGATTCCCTGTATCTCCAACGGGAATAACCAAGCGACCGCCCAGGGCTAATTGATCTATTAAAGAATCCGGTATCACCGGACCTCCGGCCGTTACCAGTATTGCATCATAGGGTGCTTTTTCTGACCATCCCAACGTTCCGTCTCCTACGCGCACCTCAATATTCTTATAACTCTGCTTGCTAAATCGTTCCTTGGCGAGCCGGGCTAGCATTTCATGACGTTCAATTGTATAGATGCTCTGAGCTATTCTAGATAGTATCGCTGCCGAATAACCAGAACCCGTACCGATTTCCAAGACTTTATCACTCGTTTTTAGCTCTAAAGCCTGAGCCATCAGGGCTACGATATACGGCTGACTAATGGTTTGCCCCATTTCTATGTCTAGGGCAGTGTCATAATAGGCAAACGCTTGATTGTTTTCACTTACATACCTGTGACGTGGAACTGAAAGCATACTATTGATAACCGCCTCATCCGTAATGTCGCGGCCTACGAGTTGTGTTTGTACCATCCATTCACACTCGGCTTGTCTACCTTCAAAATCATCCTTACTATAATCTTTGTTCAATTTTTCTTCCCCTTTACATATGATTTTTATTATTTTATCCGTATTGAAGAGTTTTAATTAATGCAAAACAATAAAAGGAGGCGCTGCATGCACCTCCCTCTTACGAGTTTTGATGATAAGTATTAGATCCTACTCAATCGCAATCATGAAGAAATTCTAAATTATACCAGAAATTTAAACTTGGCAACCACATTGCAGTCAACCCTTGCACAATGGAAGCTCCCTTTAAGAACCCTCATAATATGGCTAAGAAGAGGATTTAGTACTATAATACAGGCGTCCAAGTGTTGTTCGAGATCCATTTTAAGCGATGCCGCTTTGACATCAGACAGATTCTCCACAACCAAGTAAATGCTAAACATTCGTTCGCCCTGGCCTTTATCCATTTGACAAGAGATTTTTACATTCTTAGTCCTGGCTTCTCCACTACTCAACAGATCTACAACAGCATTTGATAAGTTATAAATCAATTCAGTATTGGTCTTGAACGTATCTATCTCGTCCGTTTTAATTCCTATTTCAAGAGTCTTGACCCCTTTTGATGTAATCTTTTCTTTCATTTCATTGGAGAATTCCAGCATACTCTTTTCTGATATTTTTTCAAATGAAATCCCTAGAATTGCTCTTACAATTATGGAGGCAGTCTCGACCTTTCTTTTAATCAAGTTCGGGCTATTCTCTATATTAATTTCGTTAAGAATTATGTCAAACGCACTGCTCCCGATAAGGGCTTGAACCTCAGCATTTCTTTTCGCATAAGCGATTACATCTTCGAATCTTTTCAACATATTTTGATAGGCTTGGTTTTGCATTTTTAAGGTTTCTTTATACTCATCCCGCTCCTCTTGCAGCCTATGATACTCCAATGCCTGCAGAATGACCCCCTTGAACTCTTCCTCCAATTTCCATGGTTTGAGGATAAATTTAAATATATTTGCTTGGTTTAAGGTAAGAATAATCTGTTGAAGCTGGGCATACCCGGAAAGGACAACCCTTACTGTTTTGGGATACCTATTTTTAACTTCTTTAAGAAGCGTTAACCCATCCATTTCCGGCATACGCATATCACTCACAATTACGCTCACTGGTTCTTTTTCAAGCACTTCAAGAGCCTGCTGACCACTAGAGGCAAATATGCAATTGTATTCCTCATCGATTAACCCTCTTCTCAGGGAATTTAATATGTTTTCTTCGTCATCTACAAAAAGAACAGTTGCTTGTTTGGGCATAATGAACCTCCTCGACTCATCAATTTATTTCCAACATGTTTAGTTCTTCTTCAAATTCCGATTGTACTAAGCCTATTTTCATAAAAGCTTCCGGGGAAAATCTTGTTAACTGGGGAACTTTAAGCATGTCCCAAGCATATTTCTGAGCAATATGAACCCCTATTACCAATTCAGAATTCACGATCCTTTCATCAAATGGGTTGTGATGGTAAAGGGCTGCTTCCACTATAGGAAAAGGTAGGTCCCACCATCTAAGAAGATACCCTCCAGTTTCTTGGTGAGTAGCGTTGAATTCTGCTCTTTCAAGCTCAATAAAATCAAATCCCTCTTTTACTACGGCTTTTTTCTAAAATCTATATAATTTTTCGAGAAGGATTTAATCATAAATACAACCCCGATATTGTGTAGCAACCCAGCAGAATTAGCTACTTCAGGTATCTTTTTGTGTAAACACTTCTCATATATAAAGAGTAAAATCTTGTTGGATAAAAAAGCATGCTTCCATAGTTCTTCTACAAAGTCTATTCTTCCACCCGAAACACTCATAACATCAATAATGGACGTAGCAAGAATGAAGCTACGGATGTTCTTAAGACCCAAGTAGGTAAGCGCTTGCTTTACGGAACCCGTTTTTACCCCATAGAAGGCTGAGTTGGCAAGATGTAATACTTTTGTAGATATGGCAAGGTCCCGTTCTATTTCTCGCGATATTTCGATAATTCCCTCATCGTTATCAATCATCTCAATAACTCTCTGAAAACTGGATTTTATCGTTGGCAGGCCTTCAAAGTTGTTTATGAGCAGCAAAAGGTCATTGTTAGAAAGCAAATCTTCTGTTTCAAAAATCTGCTCCACAAGCTTAAGCAGTGCATCATTATTCCAAGGCTTGAACATATAGAGCTTGGCAATGTTTTGCCGCAAAGCCTTAAATACAATTTTTTCATCCGCATAGCCGCTTAGTACAACTCTTAATATTTTCGGATAGTTTTCCCTTACCTTGCACAACAATTGATATCCATCCATATATGGCATTCGCATATCACTTACAATGAGATTAATTTCCTCACGTTCTAAAATCTTTAAAGCATCTTCTCCACTCTCTACTGTAAGCACATCATAATCGGTGTCAATAAACAGTCTTTTCAGAGATTTAAGAATCTGAACCTCATCATCTACGAAAAGTATTCTTTTCATGTGGTCCCTCCTCCGATGCTCTCTTAGTGACCAACGGTAATAAAATAGCTCACTTTACACTAAGCTCCATCATGTCGTTGGCACAATATACAGGGAGTATTTATGGATACTTTGTTTATCTCATTGTCCATTTCTTCCTTCTTTTTTAAAGGTATAGAAATATAAAACCAAGCTCCACCTTCAGTTCTATTTCCAGCTGTAATCATTCCATTATGTTTATTGACTATAATGTCATGCGAGATGCTCAAGCCGAGCCCGGTTCCCTCTCCTACATCCTTTGTGGTGAAAAATGGGTCAAATATTTTCCCTAATACCTGCTCCGGTATGCCCGGACCATCATCCATGATTTTTAAAAATACGGCATCTTGTACACTTTCGGTGAGAATTATAATACGTCCGCGGTCGCTCCTGTCTTGAGCCTTGATAGCCTGTATGGCATTTACCAAGATATTAAGTATCACTTGCCCCAACTGGCCTCTATTGCACTCCAGCTCGGGTAATTCCTCAAAATGGGTTTCAATATCTATCGTATATTTTGCCTCGTTTTTTACGATCAGCAAGGCATCCTCTATAATTGAATTCAAATTATTATAAACAGTATCATTCTCTATTCCGGTTCGAGCAAAACTTTTAAGCGTTTGGACAATCTTAGAAATCCTATCTATACCCTCTCCAGAATCCTTCATAATTGAATTAAGCTCCTCCATCACAAAATCAAACTTAAATTTACGTTCAGCTTCACGGACATTTGTGAAGTAAACTTGTCCCTCTTTGTGATACAAGCCCAGTTGCTCCAGACCTTCCAAGCTTTTTCTATAAACACTGACAACTTGCTTTATCTTTCCTGCAAAATTATTCATTGTCTCAATATTGCTTCCCACATAACCTAACGGATTATTAATCTCATGGGCTACTCCAGCAGCAAGCTCTCCTATGGATGCCAGCTTTTCCTTTTGAATCATTTGAAACTGTGCTTCTTTGATAACTTTATTTAATTGCTTTAATTCAGAATTTTGGTCCCTCAACCGTTGGTACATTTTCTGAAGAATCTTAGCATTGTTACGGGTATTTACAGCCGCTTTCAACCTTGCCTGCAGTTCAGTCACATCGATCGGTTTTTTAAGATAATCATCTGCTCCCCTATCAAAGCAGATTTTGAAAGTTTCTGCATCGCTTAAAGATGTAAGGATAATGATTTGAACATCATTTAACCTATAATTCTTCCTTAGTTGTTCTATGACCTCAGTTCCATTCATTATAGGCATGATAATGTCCAAAAGAACAATATCGATATCATGCTCTACAACAAGTTTCTCCACTTCCAATGGGTTTTGGCATAAAAATACCTCATAGTCACTTGACATTCTTTGTAAGTAAGCTTCAGCGACCTTAAGATTAAGTCTTTCATCATCCACTACAAGAATATTTATCAATTAAATTTTCCCCCATTCTGTAGGTCAGACTAATAATTTCCATCTATCTCATTCATTTTCTTAGCTATCCAGTCTTAATTACTTTCTCGCTTATGCTCTCGTTACTTAATCAAGCTTCTGAAGTATGCTGATAAGCAGCCATAATCCCAATGATTTCTTATTATTTCGACAAACCTCTGATATTTCCTTTTACCAATCCCTAATTATCAAAACACAGCTATCTACTACTCGAATTTTTCTCTACTACCTGAACCTCTCGTAATTCTACATAAAAATAGAAGGCCTATCCTTTGGATAATCCTTCTATACGATTAAATCTTAACTATTTAGCATTTTTCAACCTTCGCTACAGCTTTAATTATCTCCACAACTAACGTCGCTGTCCTGTAAAGATCTTCTTCTGCGATACTTTCCTCCGTTGTATGGGGCTTTTGCATACCGGTTCCCAATACAACACACGGTACACCGTAGAGATTATAATAATTAGCATCGCTTCCCCCGCCAGTTGGACCAAAGGTTACCTTTAATCCCGCGTTTTTAGCAGCTTGGCTGGCAATGACTGCTACTTGAGCTTCCTCCCTAAGTGTAAATGGATCGTATAACCTAACTACCTCAATCTCGGCAACCGCGCCCATTTCCTCGGCACAACGCCGAAACGCTCCGCACATTTGATCAGTCTGACTTTCTAGTTTCCCTAGATCACGGCTTCTTGATTCACACGTGATTTCTACCCAGTCAGCGACAATATTTGTGGCCCTGCCACCTTGGATTGTTCCAATATTGGCGGTGGTTTCTTCATCTATCCTACCTGTTGGCATGCTAGCGATCGCTTTGGCCGCTACAACAATAGCGCTGATTCCCTCTTCAGGAGCCGCACCTGCATGAGATGCCTTGCCTTTAATGGTTACGTTGAGACGATCTTGCCCAGGGGCAGCAAGAACAATTTCTCCAGGTCCGCCGACACAGTCCAGAATGAATCCAACATCCGCTTGCAAGAGAGTTTTATCTAGATTCTTTGCGCCGTTGAGTCCCCCTTCTTCAGCAACACTAAAAATCACCTGAAGATCTCCATGCTCAAGACGCTTTTCTCGGATAACTCGGATAGCTTCTAAGATGGGAGCTATTCCTGATTTATCGTCTGCGCCTAAAATTGTCGATTTAGCGGAAGTGATCACTCCATTATGTAGTACAGGCTCAATATTTAGACAAGGGTCTACTGTGTCCATATGCGCAGATAGTAAAATAGTCGGAGCCTTCGGAAGGTTCCCTTTTAGGTAAGCGATAACATTGCCGCAGTTGCCACTAATCAATTGACCTGTGTTATCTTCCCTTACACTTAAGCCTAAACTTTCAAGACGATTTTTAAGGACATCTGCGATTTCTCGTTCATTTCTAGTAGGCGAATCAATTTTGATTAACTCAAAAAACTCGGCCAATAGTCTTTCTCGATTGATCATTAGGTATGCCACCGCACAGTCCCAGCATCCCCTTGATAACGGGGGATGACATGAACATGCAAGTGGAAAATTGTCTGTCCTGAAGCGGGTCCTGTATTAGCCCCTACATTGTATCCGTCTGGATGATACTTTTCGTCCAGTTCCGCCTTTACTCTCTGGAGAAGATTCCCTATACTTGCCATCTCCTCTGCGGTCGCCTCAAAGATATTACTAATGTGTCTCTTGGTTACAATTAAGACATGCCCCTCGCTGACAGGATACTTGTCAAAGAATGCCAAGGCTAGCTCATTTTCTAAGAAGATCTTAGTCCCTGGCAGAGTGCAAAAAATGCATTCTTTCATCACTGTCCACTCCTTCATCTTATTTGCTATACATAATGGACAAACATTAGCTAGTTCAAGCATCTAATCCTCTACTTTTTAGTTCGTCCATACACAGCCCAACCGAACAACATCGAGGTCACAATAATAAAGGCCGGATGAATATTGGCTAAATAGAGCAAAGCGATGGTTACAACCGCGATTCCCCAAGTACTACTGGTCGGAAACGCTTTTTTGCCCATATCATAAGCAGTTTCCGCGACAAGAACTACGACGACTGGACGGACAGCCTGAAGCATAGCCTTAAGTTCTGGTGAATTAGAATATTTCATAATCAGACTGCCTAGAAAAACCACAACGATCACCGTTGGAGCGACTGTTCCTAATACAGCGGCTAAAGCTCCCAGCCAACCAGCTACCTTATAACCGATATAGGCCGCCATTTTTGTCGCAATAGGCCCAGGTAAGGCGTTACCGATCGCTAGGGAATCCGCAAACTCTTCGTTATCCATCCACTTATATCGATCAACAGCTTCTGCTTTCACAAGGGGAATCAGTGAAGGACCTCCACCAAAACCTAGATTTGAAGCACGGGTAAAGCCTATAAACAGGTCCCAGAGTTTCATTAGCAAACCATCCCCTTTTAACACCAATTAAATAATACTATAGTTCAACGAAAAACTACTAACCCAAATGCCATAGCTAAGACAATAATTAAAGCAGGATGTAGCTTCAACCAATATAACGAAACCACCGTCCCCAAAGCTATGCCCCAAGTTATTAGATTTGGGAAAGATCCTATACTCATGTCAAAAGCAGTTTGAGCTATTAAGACTACAACAACGGGGCGTACTCCCTTTAGCATTCCTTTTAAGACTGGAGAATTCGAGTACTTCATTAAAAACCGTGCCAGTAAAATGACAGCCAGCGCGGTAGGTAGGATCACTCCTATTAAGGCTGCTAAGGCTCCTAACCAGCCGGCCTCTTGATACCCAACATATCCCGCCAATTTAGTAGCAATTGGACCTGGCAGAGCATTTCCAACGGCAAGTGCATCTGTAAACTCCGCGTTCGTCATCCAGTGATACCGCTCTACCACTTCAATTTTAATGAGAGGAATAACTGCTGGCCCACCGCCGAAGCCCAGGTTACTAGCTCTAGCAAAAGCAATTAGCAAATCCCAAAGTTGTGATAACATTGTATTTCATCTCCTTCCTCTGTCCAGATTAAATTCCCTTGATCAAATATTCCAGACTTGTCTCTGTTAGTTTTCTTAGCGTAAGTATAAAGCCTTAAGTCCAGAAATTCAATAGATTTGGTATACCATATTAGTGATTTTTGTATACCAAATTTTCGTTAACGATTGATTAATTGATTGAGTACTACTCTCCTAAAATAAATCCGCTAAGGTATGCACCTTTAAGTATTCTCTCAAAAAGCCATCTCCAAATAAGCTTTGCTCGAATTTTCCGCGTGTCTTTTGCCGGTGGCCTCAGCTTCTGAGCTGTCATGTCTACGTAGAGCCTCAATGATCGCACTGTGTTCCACCCATACTTCTTCAGGTCGCCCAGGTTTAGAATAGGCCACTTGAGTGAACTTCGTTATATACTCGTGCAAGGTATTAAGAAAATCGTAGACTCTTGGGCTTTCAGCTGCTCTATAAATTATCTCATGAAATTTATCGTTCAATTGGTTGGATTTTTTAAGGTTTCCTTTTCTATGTTCGTCTGAAATCTGCATGGATAACGCTTCCAAACGGGCTAATTCCCGAGGTCTAATTTTCGAAGCTGCAATCCCGCAAATAAGCGCTTCTAATGATGTCCTAATCACCAGAATCTCTACAATATCTGCCTTGGTGAATCCAGAAACCACTACCCCTTTGCGCGGAATATGAGTTACCAACCTTTCCAAGACAAGCTTGTGAATTGCTTCGCGTACCGGAGTCCTGCTAATCCCCAGTTGTTCTGCAATAATACGTTCCACAAGTCTCTGTCCCGGTTCTAACTTTTTGTCTAGAATAGCATTTCTGAGAATTGAAAACACCGAATCCCGGATATGACCTTTGTCATCGAACTTAATAGGTGAAAAATGATGTGCCACATTCCTTCCCCCCCTATAGAAACTTTTAATGACCTCTACTTTCAACGCCATTATAAATCCATTGCTAGCCTAAAGGCAAGTAAAACATGGTATACCATATTCCAAAAACCAAACAAGTTATCCCACAGAGCAATGAATCTTGGCAATTCTTATGGATCACGTAATATTAGAATCACACCATAACCAAACGATCTTCTTAATCATATAATGGAGTCAGAAAGATTTCATCTAGGAGGGCTAACTATGTTTAGTTATAGCAAGCCATTATTTTATCCGGTTCAGGTTCAACTCCGTGACCCGGTGTTTGGCCAAGTATTAATGGAGCATTATGGTGGCAAGGACAGTGAATATTCCGCGGCGTCTCAATACCTAAATCATCGTTCCAACCTGCGCAACCGATATCTTCGTGATCTATTGGGGCTCATTGCAGCGGAAGAAATGGGTCACATGGAAATGATCGCCGTCGCTATTAACAAGTTAGGAGGGCCACCATTATCTTACGTTAATTCGCAAGGAATCCCTTGGAATATCAGTTATGTCGATCAAAGCTTAGACCCCATCGCGATGCTCCAAGCTGACGTGGAAGCAGAGGTTCGGGCCCGGATTCTATACAATAAGCACTTTACAATGACCAAAGACCCGGGGCTTAAAAAGATGATTAGTTTCTTGGGGAGCAGGGAAGATGTTCATAAACACCTTTTCCAAAAAGCTCAGATGATGATTCAACAAGGAGCACCTCCTGAACAATTTAATGAGTTACTCGTTGAGTATAAAATGAGTCTGCAGATATTTGAGAATTAGAGTGCTAGTGAACTGGTTCAACTAAGGCTCAAATGCCTAAAAATATGAGCAAACTGTATCCAATCATGATACAGTTTGCTCATTTCCTAACTGATTTTAGCCAATTAAATATAGTCTTGACCATTTCTTGTCTACATCCCCATAACTCAGCTTAACCCCCGCTTGCAGGACTGAGTAATGCCAACTCATCACCCGCTTTGAGCACCACAGAAAAACGCTTATTTCCACTGATTTGCTGTTTATTGACAAACATAATTGCTTCTATTAGGTCCTGTTCTGAGATGTTGGGACAGCTTTGCCTGATCTCATTTAAGACCTGTCTTACTGTTCCTTCTTTTACAAGCAACTGCCTTATACTGCAGTCCACACTAATCAACCCAAAACACTTAACAGTAATCATACACCATAGTCTTCCAAACCTAACTTCTTCAGTCTACGTTTTGTTGGCACACCCTGGTCATCCCAGCCTCTGATTTTGTAGTAGTCCTTAAGCATTCCTTGCAGTTTAACCTGACTGTCAGCATCCTCTGCCCTTTGCAGTTCACTGGTAAGTCTCTTGGGCAGAGTATCATCACTACCCTTCAGACCTTGTCTCAGGTTGATAATCCTTTCTAGATTATAGCCCCTTTCACCAGTCTTGATAAAGCTTCCAATCGTTGCATTAAAGCCTGTCACTGCTTTAATGGAATATGGATGGGGCAGGATACTCTTAAGGTTAAAGTTCATTAAACTTGTATGGTTATGCAAAAGGCCCACTAGCCAACTAAAAGAAGGGATTGCCTTGTTAATAAACCTTACAAGACTCTGATTCGGATTTTTCACCAACACCTCTGGTAGTAATGAATAAGTGGTAAATAGACAGGTACCACCAGCTGATACGGCCTCCATCAAATCCTGAAAGAAGATGGTATAGGCAGCTTTTCCGCTGGCAATCTTTCCACTCACGTTCAGTCCCAGCCCTTCAAGCACAACCAGATAACCTCCGTTTAAGTGACAACCCCCTCTGTTTGACGTTGCATACCCTAAGCCCATTCCCTGAGCTGCACGTGGTTCATAAGCAGCAATTTCCAGACCCTTAACATTCATGGCAAAGTCACTACCGCCATATCTTTCTGAAATGCGTTTTGTTCCTTCCGCCAATACATCTCCAATTCCTTCACGAGTCGCTACTTGTTTAACTAATTCCTCTAGAAGTGAGCAATCGCCAAACGTTAAACCATTCTTCCATAAACCTTTTTCATTGAGCTCCATTGCAAAACCAACACTACTGCCAAAGCTAATGGTATCAAGTCCATACTCGTCACAGAGATGATTGAGGTTTAAGATACTTTGCAGATCATTGTTCAGCAGATTGCTGCCAAGCAAGCCCAAAGTTTCTAGCTCAGGCCCTTTAACTTCTTTTCCATAGGCTTTAACCACCCTGCCACACTGTATTGGGCAAGTCACACAGCCCTTATTTTTTATTGTATAATCTTGCTTTAATGTTTCACCATTAATCGCTTCAAAGTCGTCATAATTACCCCTTGAATAATTCTTGGTCGCCAGTTGATTGCGAAAATTCATCATACTTACAAGCCCAGCAGTTCCAAGCTTTGGCAGCTGTTCACCTGTAAGTAGATGTGACTTAAGCTTTTTAATCCAATTCTGGTTGTGCTTTTTGAAACCTTCCTGAGCGGAAATTTCTATGTTCTCTTTTCCGCTGGCAACAATCCCTTTAAGATTCTTGAAGCCAAACACAGCACCAACTCCACCACGCCCCGCTGCACGCTCCTCACTGATCACAGCAGCATACCTGACCATATTTTCACCAGCAATTCCTATGACGAACTTGCCTCTGCCTTTTCCACCCAACAGGTCTTGAGCCTCACCTGTATTTTTGCCCCATAAATGTTCAGCATTTTTGATTGTAATATCTTCAGATGTAATATCAATATAGACCTTTTCTTTGCTTTTTCCGCAAATAACAAGTCCATCGTAACCGGCACGCTTAAGGTGCAACCCAAAGCTTCCACCACAATTTGAGGAAACCAACAGACCTGTTAAAGGGGAAATTGTGGACACATTGAATCTGGAGGAACAGGGTGATGTTGAACTGGTAAGAGGGGAAGTCGTGATCACAATTATGTTTTCCTCAGAAAAAGCTTCCACCTTACTCTTGAAAGAATCATAAATGACTTTTGCAGCCAGCGTTTTGCCGCCTATAAACAGTTCTCGATCCTGATCGGATACAAGATAGTCTCCTACTATACCACTGCTCAAATTAATCTTAGCGATTTTCCCAGCATAACCAACCATATTCACCTACTCCTTAATCACATGATAAATCTTCATCATATCCTCTTTCAACATAATCTTTGGCACAGGATAAAGCGGGTTGCTTTCTGCCAGAGCACGTTTTACCATCAGTGGAATATCGATCTCCACAATACCTTTGAACTTTTTGGGAATGCCCATACTTTGATTGAGTTGTTTTATGGCCTCAATAAACTTCATTGCCTTTTGTTGCTTGGTGTCGGTCGGTGCACTTATACCAACCAAATCAGCTAATTCTGCTAAAGATTGGTGCACTGATTCACCATAATACTCTAGGACATAGGGCAAGATGATAGCATTAGCTAGTCCATGAGGAGCCGAGTAAAATCCGCCTAGGGTATGGGCGATGGCATGCACATAACCAACATAGGCCCGTGTGAAGGCAAGTCCTGCCAAATAGGAAGCCTGTTGCATATTAGCGCGGGCGACAAGGTTTGTACCGTTGGAATATGCCTCAAAGATGTTTGCAAAAATTAACTTTATTGCCTCTCTGCTCAGCTGCTTTGTCTGTGTTGTGTTACTTCTGCCAATGTAAGCCTCGACGGCATGTGTCAAAGCATCAATTCCCGTAGTCGAAGTAATATGCGGCGGCAGATTAATAGTAAGCACCGGGTCAAGTACAGCATAATGTGGAATGAGTGAAGTGTCATTAATGGCATACTTTTCATGGGTCTTGCTGTCGGTTATCACGGCAGCAATTGTGGTTTCACTCCCTGTACCAGAGGTTGTTGGAATGGCAAATAGCGGTGGGATCTTTTTCAAAACTTTAAAAACGCCCTTCATCTGAGAAATGGTCTTTCTAGGTCTTGCTACGCGCGCACCCACACCTTTTGCGCAATCCATCGGCGACCCGCCACCAAAAGCAACAATACCTTGGCAATTGTTTGCTTTGTAGATCTGCAATGCTTCCTCAATATTATCAATGGTTGGGTTCGGAACAGTCCTGTCATACACAACAAAGTCCACACCCTCAACACTTAAGCCTTTAAGTAATTCATCGAGCAGTCCAAGTGAGGCAATAATCTTGTCAGTTACTATCAAAACGCTGTTAATACCTTTGCTTTTTATTAGCTTGGGCAGCTTTTTCAAGCTGTTTGCTCCTTGAGTTAACTCGGGCTTACGCCAAGGCAGCAGGTAAGAAACCAATTTAAAAACACTTTGATAAATCCTGCAATACAATTTATACATTATAAACCCCCTCTTTCTATTCAAAGTTAATGGCAATTATATGTAATGATTACTTTTTTCACAACCCCCTAACCCTTCATATGTACTTATCTGTCGTCCGACCGACCGATAGGCCCTAAAAAAATTATTCAACCTTCGAAAAGATATCGGCTATGCCGTCAATGGGAATTTTTTCCACACCAAGTCTCCACTGAATTGTAAATCCGTCAAGTGCTGCTAGTATTATATAGGATAATACGCTATAATCGGCTGTTCTATTTTTTAATACCTTTCTCAAACCATCTTCCAGTGTTATTCTCCACTCCTTATATTTTTCTCGGAAGCGTTGCTTAAGAGGTTCATTGCTTGTTACTGCATCACTAATCAGGTAAAGATGTAGCTTACCTCTGGTTTCTGCAGTGGATATTCTTTCGAATACCACCTTTAATATTTCCTCTGGCGCGATATTCTGTTCAATATTATCTATCCAGGATAAAAGCTCTTCTGTTATTTGTTTAAGATGAATATCCGCAATGTCATAGATAATATCATTCTTATTCGAATAATAGTAATATAATGTTCCTTTGCTTATGCCAACTTCTTTTGAGATATCTGCCAGACTGGTATTTTTGACGCCCTTCTGGGCAATCAATTTACTTGCTGCATCAAGGATACTTTGTCGTGCACTGGTTAGTTGTCCTTCTGTATCTTCTTTACTCATTATTTCACCCCATATCTCGGTCAGTCAGCCACCCGACCGACTTAGTAATTACATTGTAATTTTATTTTGACGAGTAGTCAACATGTTGGCATGGCGTCATAGCAATTCACAACTACGAATTAACTAAATAATTTAGCCCAAAAGGGACCGTATTGAAACTAAGTTGATATGCTCCTCCCCTGGTAGTAGGTTTTATTATTTAACCTGTCTACCATGGGGGGAACATATCAGTTTCGCCACGGCCCCTTTGCTTTTCCCACGATGGTGTGATTAATCATCTCTTTCTCTTATTAAGGAAGAGATTTTTATATATCCAAATTTATTTACTCCCTAAATGAGAAATAAGCGATAGATCCAGGTCTTTTTCTTTCACTAATTTTCGCTTGATTTGGAATTGAACTGCCACCTCGAAAATTACAGGATAGATCTTCTTTACCAATTCTGAAGGGAGCTCTAATTCATTGCCAAGATTAATAAGGCGCTGTAAAACTTCTCTTTCCCGAGCGGTATCCTTCACCCGATCCAGACGCTTTTGATCCGCTACTTTCTTGACGATTTGCATCCGAGCAGCTAGACATTCGATGATTGTTTGATCAATATCGTCAATTTGATTGCGCAAGGATTCAAGTGACTCCTCATCCTTTGTCTCACCACAGGCGAAGATTCTCTTGACCGATTCGGCGACTACACCCAGTTCCCCAGCAAGTTGGATAAACTGTTCAGGGTGCAAAGACTGGGCTCCATCGCTGACTGCCTCGGCAGGATTAGGGTGCATCTCGATCAATAGCCCATCCGCTCCGCAGGCAATAGCGGCCTTAGATAGGGATGCGATCAAATCTCTTCTGCCCGCTGCATGACTTGGATCGACAATCACAGGTAGATGTGAAAGCTCTTTAGCGACTCCGACTGCACTAAGATCTAAGGTGTTACGAGTACTGGGTTCATAGGTGCGAATTCCCCGTTCACAAAGGATAACCTGCGGGTTGCCAGCAGATAAAATATATTCAGCCGCCAGCAGCCATTCTTCTATCGTTGCCGATAAACCCCTTTTGAGAATTATCGGTTTGTTGATTTTACCAGCCATTTTTAGAAGCTCGAAGTTCTGCATATTTCGGGCACCGATTTGAATAATGTCAATCTCGTCGACCACTAACTCAAGGCTTGGAGCATCGATGACTTCTGTAACACAAAGTAAATCCTGTTCCTTAGCAGCTTGCACTAAATAATTAAGCCCCTCCCTGCCCAAACCTTGGAAACTATAGGGGGAAGTACGTGGCTTGAAAACCCCACCCCGCAGAATTTTTCCTCCCGCTTTTTTTACGGTCTCAGCCGATTGACTCATCTGAATACTTGATTCTACCGCACAGGGTCCGCCTATGAGAATAATTTCCTTGCCCCCAATAGTTACCCCTTTAACCTCAATAGAACTACGTTCCGCCTTCAGTCCTGCTAATTTCAAATCTTTCATAGTAATTGCCTCCCTTATTTTAAATTAAAAAAGTCCACGGCACATCCCCTTATAGGGACGAAAGCCGTGGACTTCCGCGTTACCACCCATTTTGACCAAATTGGTCCTCTCAACAAAGGTACAGTCTATCAATTCACATTTGTCGAATATCTCAGTCTAGCTATAACAAAAATAAAAAACTTCTCATCCCATGTAGGGACGAGAAGTTATATCTCGCGTTACCACCCAACTTAAGCCAAAAAGGCCACTCGACAAAGGTACGGGAATTGATATCCGATACCCCCTTCCTGTTAACGGTGAAGAACCGTCCTGGCCTACTTGATTACGTTCAGCCGGGCAGCTCGGGAGGGAACTTCACCTATCATCACACATAGAAGAGTTTTCAGTCGAGACTCTTCCTCCCTGAAAGGTAATAAATAGACTACTTTACTCCGTCTTAGCTTTTAAAAAATTTAATTAATTGTATTATAACACTACTAGGAATTTTGTCAACTATTATTATAAATTGATAAAAACAGAGCCCATCAATCTGGGCTCTGTTTGGATGACTAATTCACGTTCTACTTAGGATTTGGACCAAGCCAATAAGGCTGTAGCGATTGCAACCAATGCCAACGGCAGTATTTATAACTTGTCAATCAGTCTGAATTTGCCATGAACTTCATCTCAAAACATAGTATAACCCGTTTCTAAAGTATTATACATGGTCTGGTTTTTTTCTCTTCTAGCCTCAAATAGTCATCACTGGTGGCTTTCGTCACTTCAGACTATCGTTAACTGAAGCCTCGATGTCCGGCTTTAGCTGAACGAGTTTACCTAAGTCTTCCCTCTAACTTAACTCATGAATAAATATTCCGCTTCTCAGCTTCGGCTCAAACCAAGTCGATTTGGGGGGCATCAATTGACCTGCATCGGATACTTCAAACAATTCATTAATTGAAGTCGGAAACATTGAAAAGGCAAGCTTCATATCACAGTTGGCTCTTTTTTCAAGTTCTTTAAGCCCTCTTATTCCACCGACAAAGTCTATTCTTTTATCTGTTCTTATGTCGATGATATTGAGAACTGGAGTTAAGATATGATTTTGAAGCAATGCAACATCGAGCCCGTCAACAGGATTCGTTGAACGGATTTCATCCTTTGCCGTTAACTTATACCATACTCCCTCTACGTACATCCCAAAGGTAGATTTTTCTATAGGTTTATAGGGTTCTGCCCCCATTTCTTCCACTAAAAAGGCTTTAGATACTTCAGCCAAAAATTCATCTTTACTATGCTGATTTAGATCTTTCACTACGCGGTTATAATCCAAAATCATCAATTGGTCATGTGGGAAAAGCACAGACAGGAAGAAGTTGTATTCCTCGTCTCCAGTATACCCTGGATTTTCCTCTCTTCTTTTTAAGCCAACCTTTACCGCTGAAGCTGTTCTATGGTGGCCATCCGCTATATAGATGCTTTGTATGGTTTTAAATTCTGTAGATAAAGTTTCTATGTCGCTTTCCTGATCTACTTTCCATACTGTATGTCTAACTCCATCAGGAGCTACAAAATCGTATAATTGAGTTTCCTTCTTTATCGAATCCACCACTTGATTGATAATTTTTTGAGAACGATACGCTAAAAATATAGGCCCTGTTTGAGCATTACAAATATCGACATGGTTTATTCTATCAATTTCTTTGTCTTCTCTTGTTTTCTCATGCTTTTTGATCACATTACCGAGATAATCGTCTATTGCTGCACAGCCTACTAAACCAGTCTGGGAACGGCCGTCCATTGTCAGTTCATAGACATAGTAGCAGCACTGACCTTCCTTAATTAATAGACCGTCATTGATCATATCTTGAAGACTATCTCTGGCTTTCTCATAGACCTTAGTATCATAAGGATTGAAGTCCTTATCAAATTGTGTCTCTGCTCTATCAATTTTTAAAAAGGATAAGGGTTGCTTTAATACTTCTTCTAAAGCTTCTTGACGATTATAAACATCATAGGGGAGTGCTGCCACTTTACTGACAACATCTTCTCTAGGTCTTAGCGAATTAAAAGGTCTAATAACAGCCAATGCTCTTTCCTCCACATCATAAAGCTCTTCTGAAACGGTGGTGTGAAACAAGGGGACAGGCACCCAGGCACCTTGTTTCTCCACCAGCGAAACACGATGCCTGTCCCCTTGTTTCGCTGGTCCTCTTGACCTTCGTACTGATTATTTAATGATTCTAACTTTTAAAACCCCGTCAATTTCTCTGATTTTCTTTTCTAATTCAGGGGTCGAAGGGGATTCAATATCAAGTACGGTATAGGCATACTGTCCTTTGCTTTTATTGATCATGTCCGGAATATTGATGTTTTCTTTGGCGAAAGTTGATGTGAATTGGCTTAGCATGTTCGGGATATTTCTATGATTAATGGCAATCCGACCAGCTTTAATACATACCCCCATGTCACAGTTTGGATAATTGACTGAATTTATGATATTTCCATTTTCAAGGTAGTCCATTAATTGCTTGACTGCCATAACTGCACAGTTATCTTCTGATTCACTTGTCGAAGCACCTAAATGAGGAATGGTAATAACTCCTTCGATACCGCACACTTTAGGATTTGGAAAATCCGTAATATATCGACTGACTTTTCCGGACTTCAAGGCTTCAATCATATCCTCATCAATGACCAAGGAATCTCTTGAAAAGTTGAGTATTTTCACTCCATCCTTCATGATAGCAAATGTTTCTTTGTTAAACATTCCCTTCGTGGTATCGGTTAGAGGGACATGAACCGTAATAAAATCACATTCTCGATAAATCTCTTCTAACGATTTAGTAGGTTTAATGAATTTTGAAAGCTTCCAGGCTGCATCCACTGAAATGAAAGGATCATATCCGTAGACCTCCATCTCCAGCTTATTCAAGGCATTAGCAACTAAAACTCCTATCTCGCCTAGTCCTATGACCCCGAGTTTTTTGCCTTTTATTTCTGTTCCGGCAAACTTCGATTTATTTTTTTCTACGAGTTTAGCAACCTCTGGATCATGTTGACAAGAGTTTACCCAGTTAACTCCGCCAAAAATATCACGTGAAGCAATAATTAATGAAGCAATGACAATTTCTTTTACGCCATTGGCATTAGCGCCTGGGGTATTAAAGACTACCACTCCACTTTCGGCACACTTATCCAAGGGAATATTGTTAACACCAGCACCTGCTCTGGCAATAGCCTCTAACGAAGGGGGTAGCTCCAAATCATGAACACTAGAACTTCTTACGAGCACGGCATTTGCATCATTAAAACGATCAACCATTTCATAATGATCCGAAAATAGGTCTAATCCAACATTGGCTATGGGATTTAAACAGTTAATTTTAAACACGGTTACATCCACCCCTTAAATTATTGATTATCTTCTTCAAATTTCTTCATGAATTCAACTAAAGCCTTGACCCCATCTTTTGGCATCGCATTGTAGATACTTGCTCTCATGCCACCTACGCTTCTGTGTCCCTTTAAGTTCTCAAATCCAGCAGCCTTAGCTTCCTTTATAAATTTAGCATCCAATTCATCAGAATCCGTGACAAAAGGGATATTCATTAAAGAACGATCCTTCTTTACAACTGTCCCTCGATATAACTTACTGGAATCAAGGAAATCATATAAAATAGCGGCTTTTTCCACATTCCTTCTTTTCATTGCCTCGAGCCCGCCTAGCTTCTGAACCCACTTAAATACTTTACCGCAAATATAGATGCCATAGGCTGGAGGGGTATTATACAGCGAATTGTTATCTGCATGGGTCTTATATCTTAGCATCGTTGGGGTCCCCGGTAAGACATCCTCCCTAATTAAATCTTCACGAATGATGACTACAACAACTCCTGCAGGACCAATGTTTTTCTGAACGCCAGCAAAAATAAGACCATAATTTGTTACATCTACAGGTTCGGAAAGTATATCTGAGGACATGTCAGCGACTAAGATCTTCTCCCCAGTTTCAGGCAATTCATTATATTTCGTTCCATAGATGGTATTGTTATGACAGATATAGACATAATCAGCATCGTCTGAAATCTTAAGGTCCTTGAGATCTGGGATATAGGAAAACGTCTTATCTTCAGAAGAAGCTATGACATTGATCTTTCCATAGATTTTACCTTCAGAAATCGCTTTTTTTGCCCATTGTCCTGTGTTAATGTGATCGGCTACTCTATTTTTCATTAAGTTCATAGGAATCATGGCAAATTGTTGGGATGCCCCACCTTGAAGGAACAAAACCTTGTAATTATCTGGAATCATCATTAAATCTCTCAAATCTTTTTCAGCATCACCAATAATATGTTCGAAAGCTTTCGAACGATGACTCATCTCCATTACGGACATGCCTGTTCCGTTGTAATCTAACATTTCCGCTGCTGCTTCTCTAAGTACCTCTTCCGGTAATACGGCGGGACCTGCAGCAAAATTGTAAACTCTTGACATTGAAAATCCTCCTTTATTTTATGCATTTGAATTTATATTGGAATATTTAACCACTACACTATAAGCCAATTTTGTTTCCATAAAGTAGTACTTTTCTATAAAACACACCTTCTTTTATAAATTATTAATAAAATGTTATAAACTGGATTTCCAGGGAAAAACAAAACCCACCCCAGCATTGGGGCGGGAATTCCGCGGTGCCACCCAAGTTCTAGTCGATTAAGGGTACAGGAAAACAGACGCTTAAAATTATAAAAACCCCTCGTCCCAATTAGGGACGAGAGGTTATTCCCGCGTTGCCACCCATGTTGCCAAAAATCGGCCAACTTATGTCCGCGCTATCGGGCGGAACCCGTCACAATTCATCATTGGCCACTCCAGGATGGAATCCTTCAGCTCTGTAGACTGACTTGCACCAACCGTCAGTTCTCTAAACTCTAAAAGCTAGGGACTTCCCTTCATCGTGTTAATTTAATTTGGATTGTTTTGATTCTAATAGATTAATGTCGTCGTGTCAAGTCCTTATTTAAAATTTTTTGTTTCTATAATGTTACCCGCTTCTTAAGTGGTCGCTTTCTTGTCATCACGGCTTTTTTTCAAGGCCATTACTAGAGTCCTTTCCAGAAATCTCTTTCGCTTATCTGAAGTTGCTTATGTAATATTCTATCCCACAAATTCTTAGGGATTTCTTTACTAATAGCATGACTTATTTTTGTTCGTAGAACAGTCCCATTATTAAGCATTCTTTCATAATACCAATGATCGGTGTTGCGAATCATCACCCAACCGTTTTTATCACAATAACGTTTTAAGTCTCCAAATTTCGGTGCCATATATTATAGTCCTAAAAGAGTGCGAATTTCTTCGTCATTGTCGCAGAGCAAAATTTTCAAAACATATGGAAAATGGGATTTGCGGTTAGGTGCATGAAAGAAAAGTTGAGAGCGTTCCATATAATCTTGAGCATATATTTTAAGGTCTTCAACCAAATCCTTGGCAGCTAAATCTGTTGTAGAATTATTTGCGTACATTTCCAGAGAATCTAGAGCAAGCGTAATTGAACTATCCTCTTCATGAATGATTTCAGGGTTTAGTTTGTAATCATTTAATAGCATCTTAAGAAGATCCACTCTGAGCAAAGCAACTTGTTCTGTTTGTTTTCTTTTAATAATAGCAGGGTTAAAAGAATTAAATACAGAATCATAAAGAGTGGAAAATTGGCTCCTTGCCTCAGTAAATTGTAGTTCAGATAACATTGTCATTCCCTCCTCACCTCCAATATATCATATGATGTACATTGTGCATAGTATGACCATTATGTACATTATGTACATTATGTACATTATGTATAAATTTGGGGAGGGGACACTTCACTTAACAAGGTGTTTCCGTAACTTAGTCAATATGATCGTAGTATGACGCTCTATAACCTTGGGTCAACTGGTTCAGCCTCTAAAGCCAAGGTTGCCAAAACACATTCATGAACTCTTTCTACCGGCTCCTTGTCAACAAAACGCTTGACCCCTTCAATTCCTAAGGCAAATTCCATTAAAGCATGACGCTGCTTGCGGCTGACATTGCGTTGTTTTAAGCGGGCTAAATTCTTAGACTGCAAGTAGTCGATGCCATAAATAATATGCAGATAGTTTCTCCCCCGGACTTTAATCGCGGGTTGGATTAAACGTCCTTTATTATTCCGAGCAATATAAGTCTCTGGCTTAACCACAAACCCCTCATGTCCATCTTCCGTGATTTCCTGCCACCAGCGAATGGCCTCCTTCTCAGACGCTTCATCTTTAACGACTTTATACTCCGTTTCTATGAATAAATCAGATATTTGGACGAGTTCCCTGCCCTGTTCCATATGCCAAAGATGGGGTTGATCAAAATTCGTTCGTTTACTATAGGCCAAAACATGAAACGCAGCAATTTTTATCCCCTCAATCCCTTGGGTATCCCAACAGTACTTTTGAAACACAGCACGGAAAACCTCAGCACTTTCTAACTTACTCTTAAACTCCTCCAGCCACGGATTAACCTCCCAGCCGTTTCGCTCAGCTTCCTGCAGTTTATCTAACATCCTTTGACGATCCATGATCGCCACTTCTGAAACATGAGCATACTGAGCACTAATTAATTCTTTGGCTTTTAAGTTCCAGGGTAAAATCTCCGCATCAAGCAAAACGAAATCCGTCTTGTTCTTGGTAAAATACTGGGCCCTATTCAAGTCATTATTGAGTTGCCCCAGAACTGTCTGGGTCATAGCCCGATCAAAGAATGCTCTGCCCGTCCTTGTATAGATTGTTCCTAGAGTTGGATTTCCAACATAATTCACTGCAGTATCTGCATCTTTAAACAGGAGTAAAATTGCGCGACTTCCCATATGTTTCTTTTCCACGACCATTGTCGTTATGCCTTGTTTTCGGTAATACTCAAAGGCTTCTTTGGGATGTTCGAGATAATCCAATTGAGGAGAAGGGTCTGTGGTCGGGCTCATGGTTGGCGGAATATACACTAGTTCTTCGATTGGAACAGTATAATGGGAAACTTCTTCAATCGACGACTTAACAAATTCTTCCTGTATCCTTATGTCTCCGTAGACCTCTGTGCTGACAGAGAATCCATTGAGAAAACTCTGGATGTTCGGAGGACTAAACCTTTCTTTTTTCCATTTCTGCAAAAAACTCTCTGGGTCGTTAGCATAATCCTCATGTGCTACCACAGAGACAAACGTCTTTTGCGGATAGCGATACGCCGTCAATCTACCACCAAAGACGACACCTTGGTCAATATTGATCGTGTTGTTAATGACTTGGGGCAGTGGCCTCGGATCATGCCCCCAAACGATAATTTCCCCCGACTGATGGTGGACAAACCAATCTTTTCGAATCGGTTTGCCAGCATCGTCCGCTCCATCCGTATCACCATATCGGCAAAAATCACTAATTCTCTTCGATTGTTTTCCAATATAGCTATCTCTAATTCCAGCATGGGTTGCGACAATTACGCCAACTCGATGTTTAAGAAACACGAGATTTGATGGAGCAGTGAGGAGAAAATTCTTAACTTTTTCTTTGAATTGTTCTGCGGCTTCTTTTCCCTGTCCCTTTTCTAAGTTTTCAAATTCTGCTGCGACAATCTCATCCCCGTGAGCCAACTCAACGTTTCGGCCTGAGAGCCAGCGAGCGATCTTCCAGCCATGATTGCTATCTACCATGTAAGCGAGTTCCTTCTCCACGTGATTTATAAAAAATTTCAAACATTCAATACTCTGCGGTCCTCGCCCCAAAATGTCACCTACTGACACAAGTTTTCGTCCTTCAGGATGAACATACAACCCTTCTTCATTCTGTAAATAACCGAGTTTATCGAGCAGTTCCAAATACTCAGAATAGCAGCCATGAATATCCCCAATAAAATCAAGGCCTGCTCCTACCTCTTTCACTATGGGGTTAAATAAACGCACAAAGGTACACTGTTCGAGCTCAACATCGTTTAAGCTATATAGAACTGCAAACCCTTCTGTTTTTAGGGAACGTAGGTTATTTTTAAAGGTACGCACCTGCTTTTTGATCCGATCTCGTCCTCTTGGCAGTTCTCGCTGAGCATCCCGCTCTAAAAGTTTCTTTTCCGGCACGTCTAAGACGATCGCCATGACTGGGACGTGGTTTTTATTGGCGATATCTATAGATTTCTTTCGATCCTCAGGCCAAAGATGGGTCGCATCAACTACTGTTAATTTACCAAGGGCACAGCGGATATTGATGAGAGCAAACATCGATTCAAAGGCCTTTTCTGAAATCTGCTGATACTTTGCAAAGAGAACTTCCTGCTCATCCTTTGAGGGTTTACCATAATCAATAAAATCTGTATCTGAAACTAAAACTCTAAACTGGTCCGAACTCACAATTTCTGATCCCAGTAATATGCTTTGCTCCACGAGGTAATTAAGTAACGATGACTTTCCACTGTTCGACGGCCCTACCAACAATACAATCCCTGCATGAGGAAATGCAATCTGTTGACTCATAGTTCTATCCCCACCTGTCTTGTGAAAATCCCGATCTGCGTGGGATGACCAAATCCCTCAATTTCCTGCCCGATCCCGTCAAATTGAACGCCATACGAGTATTGATTAGCCCAAGTATTGCACTGCTGTGTAAATTGAGCCCTAGTCCATTCAAATCGATGGTCTTTATGGCGAACTTCTTCGTTCATTTCGTATACTTGATTATATTCTACATTCGGAGTAGTCATAATAAGCGTTTTGGGTTGGTAACTTGCAAAGATTGTGTTCATGACCCGGGGCAAGCGATACTCATCTATGTGCTCTATCACCTCTCCTAGAATCATGATGTCCTTGTTACGCATCCTCTCATCATAATAAAAGAAGGAACCCCAGACCGGAAGGGGAGAAATAAAGCCCTCTTGTTGACTTGCCTGTGCAAAACGCTTCATAGCTCTAAGTAGTAACTTTTCAGTCGGTTCCACGGCAAGGATTTCCTTGACTTGAGGAATGAAACCTAAGCGCACGGAAAGTTTTCCTTCTCCTGCGCCGAAATCAACGATTGTCTCTTTTGACGATAAATTTTCAATAATCTTGACGATAGTTTGGTAACGTTGCTCATTTAAACTAACTTGCGGTTTAGGCTCCTCTATTCGGAACTCCAGCGTTTCTTGTTCTTGTTCTTGTTCTTGTTCTTGTTCTTGTTCTTGTTCTTGTTCTTGTAATGATTCTACTGATTTCTCAGAACGTTGCACAGGATCATCGAATAAATTATCTAAGCCAAACTCCTCAGTTTTCTTGGCCGTTAATTCAGGTGGCACTTTATCTATGAGTTCCCTAAACCGTAACGAACGTTTGACAATCACTTCATTAAGCGGATGATTTAGCAACCACCCTTCCCCATGGCGCTGAAGTTTCTCAATTTCTCGTTCATCCATGAAGTAATGCTTATAATTATCCAGTACTGGTATGAGGACATAAAGATGCTTCAAGGCATTCTGAAGGGTGACTGCACCATGAAGATTGATAAACCGGGCAGAACTTTTATCTTTAAGCTTAAACATGTAGTTTGCTTGTCCACGCTCAATATTGACTTGGTAACCCAAAGGTTCGAAAAGCCTCCTGACGACAGCATCTGGCAAATCAGAAGCAATTGGCCCGAAACCTATGTTAAGTTCGAAGGCATGAGTAACCCAGGGGAGGTACTCCTCTAAAGTCCGTCCATTAAGAGCCGTCCCTAAAGCTGAACGGGCATAGGAGCAGAACAAACTGCTAGCGACAAATTCTCGGTCGTTGATATACTGCGTAATCTTAAAGGAATCCGGACTATTTTTTACCAGTTCAATCGGATCAGGAGTAACAAACAAGATTACTTCCACTTCTGTTTCTGTGAAAACCGTATAGGTTAGACGAACACGATACCCTTTTTCAGCCCTGTCATATAGATTTTGGGGATTCTTAGCGAGAAGAAACGATAAGGCCTTAGCCCCTTCTCCCACCGCCTTGATTGCTAACTGCACGGAAAAAACTCCTTATCAACTTGTACTTCCTTTAATTATACCTCAAAAGGTTGAGGGACATGAACTATAGCATCATGTCTTACCAGTTAAACTCATCCCGGAACAAGGATTTCTTGCTAATAAATACGTTTCCCAAAGGCTGAACAAATCAACCCTACTGCGAGCTCCGCCGTCTTATTCTGGTAATCTAAAATGGGATTTACTTCTACCATATCCATACTCATGAGCAGGCCCGAATCCGCTATAAGCTCCATCGCCAAATGTGCTTCGCGATAGGTTATTCCTCCAGCAACTGGCGTACCCACGCCTGGTGCTTCTACTGGATCAAGGACATCTAAATCAAAACTAACATGAATTCCATCCGTTCCCAGAGAGGCCAAACGAATACCTTCATTGATAACAGCCTTCATTCCTCTTTGGTCAATATCATTTATCGTAAATACTGTAATCTTGGAGCGGTGAAGCATTTCCTGCTCTTGGGGGTCCAAATCACGCGCCCCAATAATTACCGTGTTTTCTTCTCTTATTTTTTTCTGTTCCCCCCCAATCGAAGTTAATTCCTTCGCTCCGATTCCGTTGGCCACAGCCAATGGCATTCCGTGAATATTGCCACTGCTCGTTGTCTCAAGGGAATTATAATCCCCGTGCGTATCAAACCAAATCAAGCCAAAACGCCGCCCACTTGAAGCCAGTCCTGCCAGAGAACCAATCGATAAACTATGATCCCCTCCAAGGAGCAAGGGAACAACCCCTTCTTTGATGGCCTCCTCTACCCTGAGATGCAGTTGCTCGTTAATCTTGACAATTTCGTCTAAATACTTCAGCCGCTTATTCTTAATCTCGCGTGTTTCTGGGATCGGAACCTCTATATTGCCAACATCCTCAACATCCCAGCCCAACCGCTCTAATCTAGCGTTTAACCCAGCATAGCGAATAGCACTTGGTCCCATATCCACTCCACGCCGGTCTGCTCCAAGGTCAATGGGTACTCCAATAACTCGAATGACCGCTTTTTTCACTAAGATTCCCCCTGCTCAATTTTCTTGATCAGTTTAATTTATATAACGCTTATGAACAAACGGAGAAGTCATAGCCCCCAGCAATCCCCCATAGCTCAAATTAAATTCTAACACTGAACCTACCGTTAGGTCCGGAGCTTCTGTGAGATCCACAATTAAATGATCCGAACTCGCCCCAAATATTTTAAGTCGTGCATCCCGTAATTCTAAGCCCTCAGTTGGAACATCCTGTCGTCCTAAAGCTATTATTCCCCGTTTTCGCCACCCTTCATCAAGAAACTTCGGTATTTCTCCAAAAGCGTCCTGCCCAATTGAGCCTATGGGAATGGTTGGCTTATCATAACTTTCCAAAATCTCAGCTTTTAAAATAAAAGCATCAGAAAATGCACCTGGTAGACGATTTCGGTTAACCGTCTCGCACCCTAGTACAATTCCTTCGCCGATGCGCAATTGATTAACTCGCGGCGGTACGTCGCCCTTCTGAAGAAGAGCTAACGTCGCAGAATTCCCTCCAGAAATAACAGGTAGAGAAATTCTAAATTCTCTCTCCATCACTGCAGCCAGCTCAACAAGGTGTCCTAAATTCTCGGACGTAGGGATCACTCCACCATAGCAGGCTAAATTTACGCCCAATCCCTCCAGTATTAAACCCTTCAGGGGAAGGACTTGGGCAACCAATTGGGGTAATTCTTTAGGCCAAATCCCTTCTCGCAAATCCCCCATATCCACCATCAGAATCACCCGATGCGATTCTTGGCGTTTTAAGGCTGTTCGAGAAAGCGCCAGCAAGACATCCCAATTTGAGTTTAAACTAACCTCTGCCAAAGCCACAGTCTCATCTACCTGAGAAAGCCCTGGCGGACGCAAAAGCATCAAAGGAGTCTCCGGAAAGGCCCGTTTTAAGCGCGCAAGATTTTCTAGCCGAGAATCTGCTAACATCCGTATTCCTCCAGCCAACATAGCTGCAGCAATTTTAGGTTCACCCGAAAAAACCTTGGTTACGCCAACCACATCCACTTGATAGGGTGCGGCTATCCGCTTTATGACTTCCACATTCTTGGTGATTTTAGCAAGGTCAATAACTATTTCGGGCAGACTCACGCCTATCCTCTCCCTCTAATTTTCTACTCCAAGTGATTGGCGTAAAAGGTGCCAAACACCTTGGTGAAACGTTGTCGCTAATACTCCTAGGGACGCCATAATATAGTCGGTGTCCAGCATCAACGCCACCCCCGGCTTTGGCAGCAAAGCATCTCCAGCCTGTTGAAGGCTGCTCCTCATCATTTCCAGACCATCTGGTAGCCGTGTAAGCGCCCCACCTGTTCCTACAATCCAGCGGATCCGAGTGAGGTCACGTCCATCGACGCGCGTAACCCTACCGCTCGTCCCATAGTAGTGGCGATACCGACCACTATGCCGCAACAGAGCGATTCTTAACGCCTCAGTGGTCAACTCCGCACTTAAGGCCATCTCTTCTGGAGTTTCAGGCACAGGTTTCAAATATTTAAACCAATCCTGACCATGATGCTTCAATATTTTTTCTTTACCCATGAGTTCCACTAAGATATTAGCGTTGATATAGACACCAAGATCTCCTTCAACCGTTCGCTTTGCTAAAGGCTCTGGTCCAAGTGCTAATTTTTGATTTTCCTCAGCCCCCAAAGTTATCGAATGGACATCCGTCGTTGCTCCCCCGACATCAAACACCAAAACGTCTCCCACTTCATCGTAAATCAGTTGAGCCGCCTGCATCACTGCACCAGGCGTTGGCATGATCCTGCCATTGACGATATCCCGAATTCCTTGCATCCCCGGAGCCTCCGTGATGTGTTGTTCAAAGACTTCCTGAATGGCGTGCCTAGTCGGTTCAATGTTCAGTTGGTCAATCTCAGGATAAACATTGGGTACAGCTCTAACGTCGATATTTGCTTGAGCAAGAGCCTTTTGCACACCCGCTGTAGCAGTGACATTTCCTGCATAAATGATAGGAATTCGCCATGAGACTTGACTAAACCAGGCCGCTAGTTTCTTAGCGTTTTCGAGGACAACGCGCCGATCTCCATGATCCACCCCACCTGCCAAGAGCATGATATTAGGACGAATGCGAAGAATTTCTTCCCAATCTTCCTCAACTAGTTCTCCTGCAGTTTGATAGCGGACCACCGCCCCCGCTCCTAAGGCAGCCTCCCGTGCAGCACGAGCCGTCATATCTGGAACGAGACCATGAACCGTCATTTTCAGTCCTCCAGCTGCCGAGCTCGTTGCGTAAAAAGGAATGTCGCTAAGTAAACCCACGGGTCCGATCATTTTCTCAAGATCAGCCACAGCCCGCCTCAACCCAATCCCCACATCCCCATCAAGCACGGTCGTAGGAGAGAGGCCTTGCCCAAGTAGCCGCGGATTATTCGTATCCAAATCACCGAAAGCATTCACCACAGTTGTCGTGCTGCCGATTTCAGCCACCAAAACCTTTTTTATCATGTAATCCCTCACTTTGGCGGGAAGTTCTCCTCCCGATACTTGACCAGAAAGCTGGCCACATCAATCCCTTTGGTTCCCCTACCAAATCCCGCGTCCATGCCCCATTCCCTAGCCAATTCATTGGTAACTTGTGTTCCTCCACCCACAAGAATTAAGCGATCGCGAACTCCACGTTCAACACACAAATCGTGTAACTTCTGCATATTGAGACGATGCATGTCTCCATGTGAAATAATCGTGCTAATTAAAATAACCTCTGCACCCGTCTCCAGTGCAGCATCCACAACCTTTGAAATCGGAACGGATGTTCCTAAGTAGTGAAACTTCATTCCGAACCCTTCTATCCCACCATGTTTAATATCCAGGATTTCTCGCAGCCCCACGGAATGTTCATCTTCCCCGACGGTAGCTGCCACTCCTAGCATCGGTCGCGCCTGGACTTTCTCTCGAATAACTTCTACGCTAAGCCGTTCCTCTTCTTCTGGCATTTGAAGGGTCGAGGGATCAATCGCGATTTTCAGTTTACCTTTGACCTCTAAAACAGTTCCCTCTGCGGGATGCATGACTTGTTTATGAATAACCTCTGTTTCCTCCCATCCCATTTGTTTAGCAATCTCTAAGGCCGCAAAATGAGCTGTTCGAATATTTGTCGGCAAGAACAGGGTCATACTCACAACTCCATCCCCTGCCCATTGGACTTCAGGGGTTAACTTTTCTTCACGGTAAGGACGACTTTTCTCTAAACGTTTATTGACATTATCCTCCTCATCAAGCTCATCAAGCCATTGAATTTTTTCTGGGACGCAAAGAGTGCATCCTCCTATCTTCGAACATGGACGCTCCACCTCAACTGGTCTGTGATTATTGCCAAAGTGTCCACAAACTGGAGCAAAATAATCATGGGCTCGGAGCAAAACCTCTGCCCCCACTCCACCTTTGATATCCCTAGAAATACCGTCACCATTCCGTTCTGGATAAAGCCCTGAATCCACGAAGAACCCTTGTTGAACCGCTTCGAAATAACCGCCTGTCTCAAGGATTTCTTCTAAAAACAAAACGGCCCGTTCTTTCAGTTCGCGCACACGATCTCCCAAGATCCCTTCCCGTTTAATCTCGACCATCTCTTGCAAACCGTCCAACCCCACCAAGGCCTGCTTAGCCGTGTTTACGCCATTTATCGTGTTATAGTTCCAAGGAACATTGCGACCCTCATCTGGAGTGATGGTACTTTGGATATCTGCAGAAGTGAGGCGAGAAAGCAAAACATTTAGGGTATGAGTGACTGTCACTTCCCGTGTATCTGACTCCATGTATTTTGTATTCATCTGTGCCCGCATTCGATACTCAACAAACAATTCTCGCAAAGCCACGGCATAGGGCAAATCCAAACGGAGTGCCGGAGCTGGAGGTGCCGTTGGGGGTACAGTCGAAAGGCAAATACGATCTTTGGGCATCCCAACTTTGACAGAATAGGCACTGTTTATAGCGTGTTGAACTAGGAGTTCCGGCATGACCTTCCAAGCTTCGCGGGCAGTGGCATTCGCATTATGAGCTCCGTCAATCTGAGCAATTTCAGCCCAATTCATGACTTTTTTTGCTTCAGCGGCATCGACAAAGGAGCGAACAGCATTGATATTGCGATATAGCACGTTATATTGAGGGTCTTGGTGTGCCCCGTTGACCCCTTCTTCCGCTAGAAGAACGGCGACCTCTGGCCCAGCCACACCACTAACATAAGAATGCAAATTAATCTCCCGACCCACTTCATCCTCAATCATATCCAACGCTTTACGTGTTGCCCGCAGTTGTTTCCGGCTAATCGGAACCCCCCCAATCCCTTCCGGCGTTCCTTCAAGCAAGCCATCATAATGGCTTTGCCCAGCGGTTCGAATGACCATAATGTGATCGGCACCATGATAAGCTGCCATCCTCATTCGTCTTAAATCATCTTCAAATCGCCCAGAAGCAATCTCCGAAGTCAATGTGCATTCTGGTTGAGGATCAATTCCACCAAAGAAACCCGCGGCTGGAAGAGGCTGGCTGGCTTTTAAACCTTCGGAGGTCTGAGAATACGTAAAGGGTCCTAACTCCTGATGAGGTATCAATTTACGCCAAGTCCATCCCCTCCGTCTCGGTCGATAGTCTTCCAGATTCTCCATGATTTTCTCAATATTCATTCTAATGTGCGGATCAAGAATATAATCAGGCATTATCTTTCCCCTCTCCAAAAAGCACTTTGATTTCCTTCCAGCCTTCTCCACGAGCTAACCTTTCAACAGCTTGAGGGATCTCTAAGCCAAATATTTCCGCATAACGCCAGACACAATGACCTGCTCCATGTTCAAGCACTCCGTTCAGTAAGGCCTTTTCCACGATCGCCTTAGCCGTAAGGCTATTCAAGCCCATCCTCAAGAGCACAGAGCGCTCAATAGAGGGGGTCGTATGGGTGCGGGCTAATTCCAGCAAAGGATCTACGACTTGATTGGCTAACTGCCAAAAACGTTCTTCTAATTCTATTTCACTGAGTTCCGCGAGATGTCCACGCCGTGCTTCGTAGTCGTCCTTTCGTTGTATACCCATTGCTTAACTCTCCTTCTTAAACATTTAAGGCTTCCCTGATTCGTGTTTGACCCCAGCGCGTTTCAGCCTCCAAGTATTCCCGGTCCTTCTCTAGTAGGCTAGAATACGGTATTTCGCCCATCACATTTTTCAAGTAGCTAAGTCGTATATGATCCAGCTCAATATCTTTTATCTGAATTTGGGCTGGATGGGTTGGTATAATAATACTTTTCCCAGGAATG
Source organism: Peptococcaceae bacterium BRH_c23 (assembly GCA_000961805.1). Next base: position 34,299 of record LADV01000259.1, read on the forward strand.
CTCTCTCTCGGATCCCCACGCCGCACTTCAATTCCATTTTCTTTAGCAAACGTCAACTGAGCTTGAGGATGTTTACCAGCACCGGTATACTCAGTCTCCTGAACGACAATGACTTGATCCTCTCTCATTTCCTGTGCCAATGCAAAAGCAGCCGCTAATGACGTATTTCCAGCTGGGCCACGTTCCAAGCCTTCCAGCTGAGCCAGGGCTTCCGTAATATAGAATGCTTCCCCCTGGGTCACAGTGATATAGCGATCTAAATAGCGCAACGGCCGAGCAGCATTGCGGGGAACATCCGAACGATCTGGCCAGACAGCAAAGGGGATGCCAAACCCAGTATGCCCTGTCGTAAACGATTTGCGGTTAAAATCCTGATCACTAGCCATATGCAACCCTTTAAGGTCAATACTCGCCCCGATGATCTGGGCCGAACAAGCAGCTTTCTTTAACCCTCGCGCCGTACCCGTGACATTCCCTCCACCAGCATGGGTGATGACCACAGCATCTGGATCTTTACCAGTTAACTGACGGGTTTGCTCCACCATTTCATATCCTAAGGTTTCCACGCCCGCAATCCCAAACGGTGTATAGAGAGAAGCATTGAAAAACCCGGTTTCTTCTAACAATTGCAAAAAAATATAAAAAAGCTCCGGTCCAACCGACAGCTGAAGAACCTCTGCCCCATAAGCCTCACACGCCCGACTCTTTTCAATGATTTCCGGTTGTCCCTGTCCTCGGGAATCAAAAGCTTCCTGAACAATTAAACAAGGAATTCCAAGCATCGCTGCTTGGGAAGCAACCGCAGCACCATAGTTTCCGGAAGTAGCTGCGATCACACCAGCATACCCACGTTTTTTCGCTTCATAAACTGATAAAGCAGCTCTGCGTGCTTTAAAACTACCCGAAGGATTAGCAGCTTCATCTTTGACGAAAATTCTCGCGCCTTTCCCCTGAGGAGCGACTCGACGAGCCAAGTTTGTAAGCTGGCGAAGCTCTAACAGAGGCGTGTTCCCTACCCCTGTTGCTCGTTGAATGCGGCTTGTTTCCTCCAAAGAGTAAGCCACCGAGCCCATCATTCCTTCATAATCAAAACCTAACTTGCCATATTCAAAAACGGCATAATCAATCCCGATGGCCTTTCGCATGATCTCTCCCTTACGAGCTATAACTGCCTCATAAGACTGGTCCAACGGTTTACTCATCTCCAACCCTCCCTTTCTTCAGAAAGGTCCGTAGTTCTTGCCCAATATCTAAAAGCACCTTTTGCGGTTCTCCGAACGAATGGTTATACCGGGGATGAAGCGAGACCAATTTCCCGTCCACCACTCGCCCAATACGAGTGCGAACAGAGACCATCTCGCCAAGTTTTGCTTGCTCATTGACGAGAAAGCCCCGCAAACGCATCTCTAAGGGAACCTTTTGTGTATCCTCTGGAACTTGAGGAGCCCGTTTTCCCGGTTCCATAATCACGTTCCAAATTTCGACCCAGTCTCCACTCACTCCGTGCTCTTCTAGGGTGCTTTTATAATCTGAACTCATTTGTTTACTCCCCCTTTCGCCAGGTCAGAAGCGCCCTAACGTCTCCCATCAGAGCGGCTGGAACTGGTAATTCCGCCATGCTTAAAAGTCCTGGGCGAGCCGCTAAAACTTGGGGAATCATGTTCACTGCCATCGCCATGGTTCCAAGACCGCCCGGGATTTCCGGTTTAAGCACTAAATGAATATCCGGCTGTCCGCTGATGTCGATATAATCTCCCGTCTCAATCCCTTCCAGCTGAGGCAAAACCTGCTGTGGATGAATTAATTCGATCTTAGGAACTCCATCAACATACCCTATCGCAGAATGTTTGCACCCCGCCACATGACCAGGTTCAACTTTCACATGCTCAGTTTCCCTGTACACCTTTGAAATAATCGGAAATCGAGTTTCTTCAATTCTATCCAATTTCCAGCCCAGTGTTTTTGCTAAGAGATGAATTGATTCCTTAAACCCAACATGTCCAACAATTTCTCCGCTTTCCAACCCTGCTTCAAACGCTTCCACGCTCACTCCCACGCCCTGGACAATCTCTCCGCTTTGCAACCCCGCTTCAAACGCTTCAACGCTCACTCCCACGCCCTGAGTCTGCATAACCGTAGGACCAAATGGAGAAAGATCATTAATTCGAGTAGCTTTAATATGATCAACCTCTAGACAGGGTCCCGTCATGGCTAATATTAAAGTATCCAGAACAAATCCCGGATTAATCCCCGTTCCTAGGACGCTTACCCCATACTCTTTCGCCAAACTATCAATATGTTTCGCTAGCTCAGGTTCTTGGGCCCATGGGTAAGCCATTTCCTCCGCAATGCTAATCACATTTAAGGAATGTTTGAGGGCTATCTCAATTTGGGGAGCAACATCCTTCGTAAAGGAGGATGTTGCCAGGACGACAAGATCTGCTTTTTCTAAACTCATCTCTCCCACATTGGGTGGCTGTTGAATCCTAACGCCATTCTCTGCTCCCCCTAAAAAATCTCCCAAATCCCGCCCAATCTTCTGTGGATCTTGATCATAGGCACCGACGATCTTGAGCCCAGTTTTAGACTCCATTAAGCGAGCCATTCCACTCCCCATGGCACCCAAACCCCATTGAATCACACGTATTTCAGACATATTGAACCCTCCTCACCTTTATCAGCCAAAGTTGTTGCAAATTTCTTACATTGTTCTTATTAATGCAAAAGTTATGCCATAAACCAGCCCTGCTATCCATGAATAATTATTGTGCCTTATCTCAAGAACAACCACTTTTTCATTGATAAACATGTTAAAAAAGCAAGATATTTTGCCCTCCTGCAAAATATCTTGCTTTTATTAAACATCCTTACTGTTTCAAATTTCGTAACTTATATTGAAGTAATTGGCGTGAAATCCCTAATTGTTTAGCAGCTTGGGTTAAATTCCCTTGGGTCTTACCCAAAGCCGCCCGAATCAAGCTCACTTCTAATAGATGAAGACTTTCCTGAAGGGGCAAGGCCGCTAGTTCCTCCAAGTCTCTCTGCTGCTTTTGAGTTGGAGCTTTCGTTTGCAAATAATTCGGCAACTCGTTAATACTAAATACCTGATCTGATGTTACCAGCCCCCCTTCGACAATATGTGCAAGCTCTCTCACATTACCAGGCCAGTCATGCTTTTTCAGGGTGAGAAGAACATCAGAATTAATCGTTGGAATGCTTCGCTGATGTTTATTTGCCATTTGCTTTAGAAAATGATGAGCTAAAAGTTCGATATCTTCCTGACGTTCCCTCAAGGGAGGGAGAGCGATTTCCAAAACATTAATCCGATAATAGAGGTCTGGCCGAATTCGACCTTGAAGTATGCTCTCTTCAGTGGGCTGATTTGTGGTTGCCAAAATTCGAACATCAATTACTTTTTCCCGCACGTCCCCCAAGCGACGAACTCTTCCTTCTTGTAAAACCCGCAGTAATTTTGCCTGTAGGTTTAGCCCCATAGAATCAATCTCATCTAATAAAATGGTCCCTCCCTGAGCCTGTTCGAACAGGCCTGGACGATCCATGGCCCCAGTAAAGCTTCCTCGTACCGTACCGAATAAAATCCCTTCTAGTAAGCTCTCTGGCAATGCGGCACAGTTCTGAGCAATAAACGGTCCACGAGCACGTGAACCATAGGTATGAATACTCTGGGCAACCATTTCTTTGCCAGTCCCTGTTTCTCCCGTAATTAATACACTCACTCCAGTATTCGCCGCTCGTTTCGCCTTTTTCAATAATTCGAGCATGGCTTCGCTCTGAGTCATAATATCATTAAAAGTATAGAAAAGTGATCCCTTGCTAGCCTTATTGGGTAAGGGTGGGTGGAGTTCACTCTGGAGCTGAACCACTTGCTCCGTTAAGCGGACCACCCGGCTTAAGTCCTTAGACACCTCAAACGCTCCCACAAACTCTCCTTCTATATATAACGGGAATGTATTATTTACACTCGTTATCTTCTCTCCACGAGGACTGAGATACGTCTGACTAACTTGTACTAAGGGTTTACGGGTCTGTAAAACTTGCCAAAGTGTACTGGTTTCCTTGGACAAGGAAGGAAAATACCGTAATAAACTTTGCCCTAAAACATCCTTTGGCGCTAAACCTTCCATGCGCCCTATGGCCTTATTATAGTATATGGTGTTTCCCTGAAGGTCGACAACATGCACTCCTTCATCTAGTTGGTCTAAAATTATCGCTAGGCTGACTTCATTCATATTATTTCTCCATCTGCAAATTTTTTTGCATATCATACTGGAATATTCGGGAGAGAAAATGGTTTTCCTTCTTGTCGATTTTCTTTTTACTTAATAATCACCCAAGGACTTGCTGAGTTTGCCCATTCAGTAACGCTATTTAACGATGAATTGATACAATATTGGTAGAATCATTAAACGGCCTTATGCTTCTGGCATAACTTTTGCATTATTCAGAAATTAGAATGTAGAATAGGAAATTAATCTTTCATTCAAAGCATTCAATAAGTAAAGAAAGGATGACATATGAACGTTTCTCCACAACATCGAAAACCTAGCCATGGAAATCCTGGCTGAATCTGGGATTATCAGCTCAGTTGATTTATTTTTTAATAATGCAAGTAATTTTATATAATAAGTAATGATTTTTCAATAGTGAACTTTGCGAAAATTATAAAAATTAAACTTTTCGCAATAAATAAAAAATAATTGGGGGAATTGTTTTGGCTAAGGAAAGGCGAAAACCATATTTTTGGGAGGCTATTCTTGTAGTAATCGTTCTAATGTCATCATTGCTGTACACTATTAAGGTTCTGGAAGGTGATCCACAGATTCCCCTGGTGCTGTCTGCCGTTTTTGCAGGGCTAATGGGACTAAGAACAGGGAAGAAATGGAATGAGATCGAAGAGGGCATAACTACGGGAATTACTTCTGGTTTAAAAGCAATGATCATTTTAATGATTATTGGAATGGTTATAGGTTCATGGATTATTGGCGGGGTAGTACCCTCAATGATATATTACGGTCTTTTAATTCTAAAACCTTCAATATTTTTAGTTGCAGTCTGTATGATAGCCAGTCTCACTTCCTTGGCTATCGGCAGCTCCTGGTCTACAGCTGGTACCATAGGCGTGGCTGCAATCGGGATTGGACAAGCAATGGGGATTCCTCTGCCAATGGTAGCTGGTGCCGTTGTATCAGGCGCCTATTTTGGCGATAAGATGTCACCTCTATCAGATACTACTAACATGGCTCCCGCTGTTACCGGTACTGACTTATTCGACCATATTCGTCATATGGTCTATACTACTTTGCCTGGGTGGATAATTGCCTTAATCTTATATGCAATTTTAGGAGTCAAGTACGCTTCAGGCACAGCAGCTACTGACAACATTAGCACGGTTCTTGCTACCTTAAATGACTCCTTTTATATTCACCCTATTCTATTACTTCCTGCTCTATTAGTAATTTTAATGGTTTATTTCAAAATTCCTGCAATTCCTGGGCTAATTGGCGGAATAGTATTTGGTTGTATTTTTGCAGTTATATTCCAAGGGGCAAGCTTGGCAAGTATAGTTGAAACTTTACATTATGGTTTTGCTGCTGAAACAGGCGTAGAGTTTGTAGACGAGTTACTTTCCAGAGGCGGTCTCGACTCAATGCTGTGGACAATTTCTTTAGTCATGATTGCCTTAACCTTGGGCGGGATCATGGAAAAAACGGGAATGCTGGAAGCTATTGTTGAAAAAATATTGACATTTGCTAAGTCAACCGGTTCGCTGGTACTAAGCACCGTCTTAACTGCTATTGCTGTAAACTTGCTGGCAGCTGACCAGTACTTGTCTATTGTTCTTACAGGTAAGATGTATTCTCCTGCGTTTAAGGCGAAAAACCTACATCCTAAAAACCTCTCTCGGATAATAGAGGACGCTGGAACAATGACATCACCTTTAATTCCCTGGAATTCATGTGGTGCGTTCATGTTCGCCACTTTAGGCGTTAGTCCGTTTGCCTATATTCCTTATGCCTTCTTGAATTTATTATCACCTGTTATATCAGTCATCTATGGTTACACTGGTTTCACCATGGAAAAGCTTAAGCCAGAAAATGAGCCAATAACAGTTGCCAAAACGATTATCAGTAAATGACATATCCAAGAATAGAAGTAGATGTTAATAAGATTAGATTGAATGCTTCTAAACTGGTTGACGAATGTAAAAAAAAGGGAATAACTGCGACTGGAGTAACTAAGGTGTTTTGTGGCAATGAAAAAATAGCTAAGGCGCTAGTAGAGCTTGTTTAAAGATGATCTTCTGCCTTTGGAAGTTAATCAACTTAGACTTGGTGCTTCGATCTCACTAGGAATCGGCTTAAATGATGACCCTATTGACGGCCTCTATTATGATTCGTTCAAATTAATAGTTGAGGTAATTGAAATAAAGAATAAGCCTTCTTTACCGATTGGTGAAATTGGATTAGATTCATTCGGAAATAAGCTCGTTTTTGAAGATAATGGTATTAGAAAAAGAGCTATTTGTGCCATAGGTAAGCAAGACATAGATCCAAAAAACATTATACCTTATGATAAATCTATCGTGATTTTAGGTGCCAGTAGTGACCATCTGATATTAGATGTTACTGAAGCTAAAAGTAATTATTCAGTAGGCGATAAAATTGAGTTTAATGTTTCATATGGAGGCTGTCTGGCCGCGATGACATCAGAGTACGTGTATAAAGTGATCTTGGAGCCTACAGGTCAGGTTACTGAACCTTCTCAAACTCTGAATACCATAACATTACCCTATGAGTCAGACCGTGGCGGATAAGTAATGGTTTACTAGTTAAGGAACTGCACGATTTTAAGTAAAAAACTCTATTAAATTTAATATTTACCCTATAGAGTAGACAAATAATAAAAGTCAACCCTATAGGGTTTTTTTATTAGGTCTCCGTCAAAGTCAGTAACCAGAGATATCCAATACTCAACTAATTTTTTAAAAACATCTCCGTTATAACCGAAAACGTAAGAGTTCTTGTCATAGAAAAGAAGCTTCATAAGACCTTATGGACAAAAAGGGAATTCAATATACGGTTATCAACGAGAACCAGGAATTGTTTGATCTCCTGATCTAAGACCTTGATATAGCAAGCGGGTATCTGATCGTAATGGTTGTTATGGTCGTAATGCTCGCCTTAGACTTTTTGGACTACCTGATTAAATTTCTGTTTGCCTAATTTTTTTGAATATCTATTGCATTGGAGGTTATTCTTGCGATACATTATAACTATAATCAATATAAACCTCGCACTTTAGCGATTATAAGAAAGCAACGGCGCTTTGGAAATTACTCGAAAACGAACGAGTCTTTCTATAGCGCCGTTTTTGATTTATTTTTTGAAACTCCGATAACGCTAAGCGGCACAACTGATGAATTCAACTGGGCTATTTCCAGAGCAGAAAGTATAATTTTACAGTTGTATACTTCTGGTCATGGCCAGCGCTAGGCGCTAACCAGTTTTCTATCTCTCCTATTAGGAAGTCCTTCCATTAATTACGAGGAGGTATCTGACTATGGAAAACCCCCAAATAGTGAGCACTGGCTTTGCTAGATTGGATGACGTGATCCAGCATCTGAGGATGGGAGATAATGTCGTTTTTCAGGTTAGGGAGATTGAAGTATATCAGAGATTCGTCAATGCTTTTATTGAAAAGAATTCAGATCCACCCAGAAAGATTATCTATATCAATTTTACTCGACACGATCCACTTATTAAGAATACCAATGAAGTTGAGATTTTTCCGGTCAATGCTGAGAACGGATTTGAAGAGTTTTGTGCCCAAATTCATGAAAAAATTACGCGTGAAGGACGAGATGTTTTCTATATTTTCGACTGTTTATCTGAGCTTTTAGATCGTTGGGCCACCGATTCGATGATCGGAAATTTCTTTAAGGTAACCTGTCCTTATCTCTATGAGTTGAATACCATCGCTTATTTCGCGACCTTCAAAAACCACAATTCCTTCCATACCACGGCTGTGATTCGTGATACGACTCAGGTCTTGTTCGATGTTTTCCAAGTCGATGCCACGACCTACATTCACCCATTAAAAGTTTGGAATCGCTATACTCCAACCCTATTCCTTCCCCATTCTATCCATGAAAGTCAATTTGCACCCATAACCAGCAGTGGAGATGTGGCTGCTCTCTATTCTCAGCTCGGAGAGGATGATGAAAATCCTGAGCGTGATCTCGATTACTGGGATCGTTTATTTTTAAAGGCTGCCGAACTCCTTTCTTCCTCCTCTTCAACTTCAGCTCAAGTGAAAGAGCGCATTCAGCAACTAGCAAGGATATTTCTAACCCGTGACGAGAGAATTCTTGAACTAATCTATGAACATTTTTCTCTTCAGGATATCTTGTCCACAAAGTCACGCTTGATCGGCTCGGGCTTTATCGGCGGTAAAGCCATCGGAATGCTTCTAGCGCGAAAAATTCTAATCCAAGCCTCTAAAACATGGAAAGGCCTCCTTGAACCTCATGATTCATTTTATATTGGCTCAGATGTGTTTTACTCTTTTCTTGTTGATAATCAATTATGGAAACTCAAGCTGGAACAACGACGAACACGTGAACGATATTATGAAAAAGCCTCTTATCTGCGCGATAAAATTCTCCAGGGACAGTTTAACGATACGATAAAAAATAAATTTCTTAGAATGCTTGAATATTTCGGTCAGTCCCCGATTATTGTCCGTTCCAGTAGCCTTCTAGAAGATGGCTTTGGAAATGCCTTTCCTGGTAAATACGAAAGTGTCTTCTGTATCAATCAAGGTACCCTTGACGAACGATACCATCACTTCACTGAGGCTGTTCGAGAAGTCTTTGCCAGTACCTTAAGCGAAGAAGCACTTGCTTATCGGGAAAAACATGGTCTAACCAATACTGAAGAGCAAATGGCCCTGCTTGTCCAAAGGGTGTCTGGATCAAATAAGCAAGACTATTTTTTTCCTGATCTTGCAGGGGTGGGTTTTTCTCACAACGCCTATGTTTGGGATACTCAGATGAATCCTAACGCCGGTATGATACGGCTTGTGCTTGGCCTGGGGACAAGAGCCGTGAATCGGCTTGAAGGAGATTATGCTAGAATTGCGGCTTTAGATCGACCCCAATCTATGCCTTATGATAGACTTCAGAGTTTCAAGGCCTATTCCCAACAAAAGATGGACGTCTTGAACATCCGTCAAAACCGTCAAGAATGCCTTTCTATTCAAAGTCTGATGGATCAAGATATCGACTTACATCAAACGACAATTGCTGAGCGTGATCTAGAAACAGAACAAAGAATGAAACAACTCGGCCTGAAGCGCAAAGAGTCTTGGGTTTTTAGTTTCAACCCATTATTTGCTGACACCGATTTTGCGCCAACCTTCTCGAAGCTTCTTAAAACTCTTGAAGCGGCCTATTGCCATCCTATAGATATTGAATTCACGCTGAACTTCCGAAACAATGGCCAGTATCTCATTAACCTCTTACAATGTAGGCCCTTACAGGTCCAAGGGTTTAGGGAACGCGTTGAATTCCCTCAAGAAATTCCAGCGAACCAAATCCTGTTTAAAAGCAAGGGACACTTCATGGGTGGTAATATTTGCACAACAATTCATAAAGTCATTGTTGTGGACCCCTACGCTTATAACCTACTCAGCCAGTCGGAAAAATACGAAGTTGCTAGAACCGTGGGCAGGCTTAATAAGCAAATCCACAAAAAGACCACCACAACCCTTCTTCTCGGTCCAGGAAGATGGGGATCGCGAATTCCATCTTTAGGAGTCCCCGTTGCTTTTGCGGAATTGAATCATATTTCGATCTTGGGAGAGATCGGCTACCGTCACACTGGCTTCCTTCCCGATGTATCCTTTGGCACCCATTTCTTTCAGGATATGATCGAAAGCGAGATATTTTATCTGGCCCTTTTTCCCGAAAAGCAAGATGCAATTTATCAGGTAGACTTACTAGAAAAATTCACTCAAAAATCTCTTGTTAAAGGAACAGGAAAGTTCGATCTTAGAGACGCTGTGAAGGTATATGACCTCGAACCAGGCAAACGAAGCTTAGTCATGATTTCAGATATCACAAAACAAGAGATTCAATGCTTTTTTAAGTGAGACTTTTTTGATGAGTGATGACATCCTCTTGCGAAATCCTAATAATTTCTATTATATAAAGCCAAAGGGATACCTAGTTTTGATGAACTAGGTATCCCTTTTTATTCATACTTCTTTATTATCTCTTCAGCGACCAGAGCTTGAGAAAGTCGCAAATCCATGGCCCTCTTCTGAATGAGACGAAAGGCCTGGGGCTCGCTCATATTTAACTTTTCTACGAGGATCCATTTGGCTTGTTCCAGGATCTTGCTCTCATCGATCCGCTTCTTTAATCTGTCTCGCTCATTGATTAATTGAGTCATCGAATTTCGTACAGATAGTGCAAACCGAGCAGTTTGAAGCAAGGTTAAGCGATTAATAGGCTTAGGCAGAATCAGGGCACCTATCTTTTCGAGACTACATTGCATATCGAGCAGCTGATCCGGTCTTGCGATCACCACTATGCCAGCGGATGTTTTATCGTGGGCATCGAAGACCAAATCCGTTCCTTGTTCATCGGGTAGTGGAGTGCTAATAATTACTAAATCTAATACAGTGTTAATAATACTTCTGCGCGCTTCATTAGCAGAATGAGCGCAACTTACCGGATAAAAACCTTCTTTTATCAGCATGGCTTGCATACTGCTCGCCATATCAGCTTTTCCACAAACGATTAATACACTCCCCGCACTCACTACAATCACCCCTTTGAGCAGGGTAAAGAAAACTTAGTTGGCCCTATGCGTTAGCTAAGGCGGCCACCTAGTTGCACTTATGCCACCCAAAACATATACTTTCTATCTTCGTAAACCGACCGTTAATAAGGTTTTAGATACTTTTCAATCTCCCATGCATGGACTGAGTTATCGTAGGCTTCCCATTCCAAAGTCTTGGCAGCTAAATATTTGTTAAACGTATGTGCACCAAGTGTCGACTGAATCAGCGGATCTTTCTTCATCTCTTCAAGGGCGAACAAGAGGTTAGAGGGTAACCGTTCGAGTTTAAGATCTTTCTCCTGTTCAGGGGGCAAGTTATAAATATTCACTTTAACTGGATCGACCAGTGGCAAGCGATTGTTTAAACCATCCAGTCCCGCCTCTAACACCACTGCTAAGGTCAAATAAGGATTACAGGTAGGATCAGGACTTCGAAGTTCCAGTCTTGTCCTTTCTCCCCGAGGTGCCGGAACTCGCAGCAAGGGACTTCGGTTCATGTGAGACCAGGCGATATGCACTGGAGCTTCATAACCTGGTTGTAGTCGTTTGTAGGAATTGACAAGGGGATTGGCGATGGCCGTAATCCCTTTAATATGATTTAACAACCCTGCCGTAAAATACTTAGCCGTTTCAGAAATATCGTTTTTAGTTTCACCCCCATTAAAGAGGTTGATTCCGTTTTTGGTTAAGGACATATTAATATGCATTCCCGAACCATTGACGTTAGGAAGTGGTTTGGGCATAAAGGTTGCATGAAGACCGTTGCGCTGAGCAATAATCTTAACCACCATTTTAAAGGTCATGATGTTGTCAGCCGCTGTGAGAGCATCCGTATACTTAAAATCGATTTCATGTTGCCCTGCCGCTGTTTCATGATGCGACGTTTCGATTTCGAACCCCATTTCCTCTAAGACCATACAAATTTCACGACGAGTATTTTCCCCTAGATCGATCGGGGCTAGATCACAATAACTGGCCGAGTCATGGGTAATCGTGGTTGGCTGCCCTTCGTCATCGTTGTAAAACAGAAAAAACTCGCATTCGGGACCAACTTGAAATGTATAGCCTAAGTCTTGCGCTTTCTTCAAGGTTCGTTTAAGAATATAGCGGGGATCTCCTTCAAACTGCATACCGTCATGGTTCTTGATATCGCAAATGATTCTCGCGACCTTACCTTGTTGCGGCCTCCACGGAATGATGGAGAAGGTAGCTGGATCTGGAAAAAGAAACATATCGGATGATTCGATACCAGAGAATCCTGCCACGGCTGAGCCATCAAACATAACTCCGTTTTCGAAAGCGTGTGCAAATTGTTTATCCGTAATCGCAATGTTCTTCATACTGCCATAAATATCTGTAAACTGTAGGCGTATAAACCGAACATCATTTTCTTTCACAAACTTAAGACAATCTTCTTTTGAAAAATGCAATTCAGATGCTCTCCTTTCTCAAGTAAAAATATGAACTAATTCTCTTTTATTAGCCTTATTATATCTCAAATAAGGCTGTTTGTAGCCATAGTTCATAAAAAATGCTTACCAGCCACAATAAAGATTGCCATAGGGTCTTTTATTATAAGGAATCAACTTGGAAAATCTTTTGGCTATAATCTGCTCATAATTTCCGCCAAAATATTTAACATAATCTTTAACATAGCGCTTAAGCTGTTCTTGATCTTGCTCAGAAAGTTCTACTACTTTGACTTCTTTGCCCAGTTTATAGTCTTCCACTTCCCCTCGAATATACATAACTCCACCATGCATCCCCGTCCCGCAATAGGAACCTACTATTTCTTCATCGTCTTCCAGGCCTAGACCGAGGACGACAATAACCCCACCGGCCATGTATTCCCCTAAGAAATCTCCTACTTTCCCTCCCAAAACAATCGCCGGAATCTTTGCTTGGTATTCCTTCATATGAATTCCGACCCGGTATCCACCATTCTCCCGAATATAAATCTCTCCACCCCGCATGGCATAACCGACAGTATCACCTGCACTTCCATGAACCACAATTTTCCCATCATTCATAGTATTCCCGATACTGTCTTGAGTATTTCCTTCAACAAATAACTCTAAGCCATTCATAAAGGCTGCCATATCATTTCCAGGGGTTCCTTTAAGCGTTAAACGTGCCTGGCCTGTGATTCCATCTCCAATATAGCGTTGCCCATTCACGTTTTTAACCACGATTTCTTCAGAGCCAGTAGCAAGTTCCTCACGAATCTTGCTGTTCAATTGTCGATAATAGAGTCCTTTGGCATTGATTACAATCATCCGTTTCACTTCCTTAGGGTAAGTCTTTGACTGCGTAGTTCTTTGGGAAAATGAATATAGCCAAAATCCTCTTGCAAGAGATGCTCTCGAAAAGGGGTCACATCGACTTCTTGGTCCATGAGTCCCGTAAGAATTCCTGCCCGATCCACGCTATTTAAGGCAATATACCCCACCAGTTTTCCGGCCCGCAAAACAATTTTTTTATAACTTTGCTTGGCCTGATCTTGTTGGATATATTCTTGAAAATCGGGAGCATTAGGTTTAATAATACCTGCAGTGAGCATGGGCAGGTCAAAAAATCCGATGGCGTTCATGGCGAATCCGCCTAGGTATGCGGAGCTTCCTCCAGCCATGTTCACTCCTGCATTAAATCCTTGCTTATAGGCATTCGGCAGAATCGGTAAGACACGGTTCTCCTGACAGATCTTGTCATATCCTTCTGAGACATCGCCGGCTGCATAGACATCGCTAACACTCGTTGCCATCTGCGGATTAATCAGGATACCTTGATTTAGCTTGATTTCGGTATCCCGGACAAGATCCAGATTTGGTCTGACTCCGATAGCTAGGATTACCCGATCACACTCTATATTTTCTCCATTCTGCAGGCGAACTCCAGTTACCTTGCCCTTCTGACCTAAAATCTCGGCCACCGTATTATTTAATTGAAACTTTACGCCTTGTTCTTCAAGATGATTCTGGACGATTTGAGCCGAGTCTTCATCAAGAATGGCACTTAAAATGCGATTCGAGAGTTCAGCGACTGTCACATTCGCTTCTCGCTTAACCAAGGCCTCAGTGGCTTTGAGGCCAATGAGGCCCGCCCCAATGACCACCACTTTGATTCCCGGAAAGAGTTCTTTTCCCAACTCCTTCACATCGTCCCAAGTCAAAAAGGTTGACACTCCAGAGTACTCTCTGCCCGGGATAGGGGGGCTAATGGGTTTTCCGCCAGTTGCAATCAAGAGGCGATCATACGCCGTCTTTTCCCCTGTAGGAAGTTCGACCTTCTTTTCTTCAAGCCTTAAGGCTTGAACCTCGATCCCCAGATGAGCCTCTACTTGCAGACGTTCATAAAAATCGGGATCTCGATAATACATCTTCTCCGGTGTAACTTTACCTGAGAGATAATAGGAAATCAGAGGACGGGAATAGGCCGGATGCGGTTCTTTGGAAAAAAGCGAAATTTTTCCTTCTCGGTCTACACTACGGATTCCTTCCACGGCCCCGATTGCTGCGGCCGAGTTCCCGACGATCACATAATTCATGCTACTCCCCTCCCTCTATACCGCTATCCATAAACTGAAGGGCACGATTAGGACAATTCTGAACGCAAATCGGCACATTTGAGGCATTCGCTGGATCTGAGTCGTCTGCACCGTTAGAACAAAGGTCACATTTTGAAGCTACTTTGTGTCCTTGATTATCTCGCCGAATCGCACCGAAAGGACAAGCGAGAATACAGGTCCAACACCCCACACACCGGCTTTCATCATTGCGTACAATTCCCGTAACCAGATCTTTCTGCATTGCTCCACTGATACATGCTTTGGTACACGGTGCTTCATCACAATGTCGACATTGGAGCGCAAATGAAATTTCTAAATTGTCTTCGACCAGAATTCTCGGTAAGGGCTTTGTCCTCTGCTTCAAAAAGGCTTTGACAATGTCCGACGGATACTCTGAATGGGCCGTCGCACAATACACTTCACAAAGTTTACAGCCCACACATACCTCTTCTCGGGCATAAACACGTTTCATTCGAAACCTCACTTCCTCTCTCCTGAGGCAAAACTACCTGCCCACTTACTCAAATAAAACAACGCTATTAATATCAATTCAACGAGTTTATTAAAAAATCCAGCTTAGAATTTACTTGATTGTCATAGCTATCTTATCTGTCTCAATAATCTCAATAGCCTAGCAACCTCTGGTACTTACGAACTATATCTTTATTCACCAGCTGCTAAGACCCCCAGAATATTTAACTCACGATCTGATAGTCCGATTCCCCTAAGCATCAGGCGATTTCCTCGCAAGCTTTCAATAGCATTAATCCCCATGCCACCGAGGAGTTCCTTAACCTCATGTTCCCAAGCTTTTAAAAGATTCGTGACTCTTTCTGCTCCGATCTCAGGATTCAGTCGTTTGACTAATTCGGGTTTTTGCGTAGCAATTCCCCAATTGCATTTTCCAGTATAACATTTCTGGCACATATGACAGCCGAGGGCTATAAGAGCCGAACTGGCTACATAGACAGCATCAGCACCCAGCGCGATGGCCTTAACAATGTCTGCGCTATTCCGGATACTTCCCCCGACGACCAGGGAGACCTGATTCCGAATCCCTTCATTGCGCAAACGGCTATCCACGGCAGCTAACGCTAGTTCAATCGGAATTCCGACTGAATCCCGAGTCCGAAGCGGGGCAGCCCCAGTTCCCCCACGAAAACCGTCAATGGCAATGATATCGGCACCCGCCCTAGCAACCCCGGAAGCAATTGCGGAGACATTATGCACAGCGGCAATTTTAACAATAACTGGCTTCTCATAATTCGTTGCTTCCTTTAAGGAGTAAATAAGTTGAGTTAAATCCTCGATAGAGTAAATGTCATGGTGGGGTGCCGGTGAAATTGCATCCGAGCGTTCTGGAATCATCCGAGTACGGGATACTTCCGCACCGACCTTTTCACCCGGTAAATGCCCGCCAATTCCTGGTTTAGCTCCCTGCCCAATTTTTATCTCAATGGCTGCACCCGCATTCAAATACTCTGAATGAACCCCAAAACGACCGGATGCCACCTGAACAATCGTATTCTTGCCAAATTTATAGAGGTCTTCATGGAGACCTCCTTCACCAGTGTTATAGAAAGTCCCTAGGGTTTCTGCCGCTTGAGCTAAGGACTTAGCCACATTAAGACTTACTGAACCAAAGGACATGGCCGAGAACATGATCGGCAAATCGAGCTCTAGCTGAGGAGGTAGGGGGTCAACAAGCTTTCCATTTTCCACTCGAAGCCGCTCGGGTTTACGGCCCAGAAAGGTTTTCAATTCCATGGGTTCTCGGAGTGGATCGATGGAAGGGTTCGTTACTTGACTGGCGTTGAGCAGCAAGTGGTCCCAATAGATCGGATAAGGGCGATCTGTCCCCATCCCGGTCAGCAAGATCCCACCGGTTTCCGCTTGTTTGTAGATTGCTTTCATGGTGTTCGCTGTCCAATTCGCATTTTCACGAAATTCCAGAGGAAATTTCCGAATGAAGAGCGCATGAGTGGGACACATAACCACACACCGATGACAATTCACACACTGGACGTCATCTGAGACGACCTTTTCTTCTTCTGCATCCCAACGATGTGCCTCGTTCGCACATTGCCTTACGCAAACCTGACAATTAATGCAGCGATCTTTAGTTCGTTCAATAAGAAACTCCGGCGTATTCATACTGAGTGCCATACCCTTGTACTCCCTTCTTCTCGAGTGTCGCAATCACTGGTTCTCCCCCGCGGGGAGCCCAGACCTTTTCAGGGTGAGGGCAGACTTCCCGGATGGCAGATTCTTCAGAAGCAAGATAAAGAAAATCCCCTTTGGTTGCCGCGACCATCGATCGTAATTTGAGTCGATCATTAAGTGCGATCAAGCCTTGGCTTGAGCCAAGAATTATGGAGAAAGGACCATTCATTAATAAATTACCATACATAGCACGCACAGCTTTAAGAAGAACTCGTTTTTCAGGAATCATCCGTTCGATGTCTCTCCAAAACGGCACCGCTAAGGTCGCGATGGCCACATCCATCGGCAATTTCTGTTTTCGAACTAGAAAGTCAAACGCATACGTAATCGCTTCAGTGTCGGTTTGCAGGGATAACTTATAGCCGTACATTTCTAAAAAGCGTCGATTTGCTCCATAGGATGAAATTTCTCCATTATGCACGATGGACCAATCGAGCAGGGTGAAGGGGTGGGCTCCACCCCACCAACCAGGGGTATTGGTCGGGAACCGTCCGTGCGCTGTCCAGCTGTACCCGTAATACTTGTCTAAGCAAAAATACTCTCCGA
Source organism: Peptococcaceae bacterium BRH_c23 (assembly GCA_000961805.1). The sequence goes on from LADV01000259.1 coordinate 51,501, forward strand.
TATCCTCAGGGAAACCCACCCCTTTAAAGGCTCCCATATTTTTGCCGCTTGAGACAACGAAGGCTCCCTTGCATTCGGAATTGATGTGCATCACACTGCGTACTACAAACTCATCTTCATTTTCCTCTTCCAGCAAAAAACCTGGTTTAGGTCGGACAAAGTAACGCCAAGCTAGGGGAGGGTTTTTAATCGCCCGGGTTTTCTTGGTCGGAATTTCACCGCTTTCTGCAACATGGAAAAAGTGATTGAGATAATCCTCTGTTTGTTTTTTTCCTTCCGATCCTTCAAAGTACAAGTGAAAAGCATAATAGTCCTCATACTCAGGATAAATACCATAGGCGGCAAATCCTCCACCTAAGCCATTGGAACGGTCATGCATCAAAGCAATCGACTGAATTATATCTTCTCCGGAAAAAACTTGTCCGCTGCGGTTGATAATCCCACTGATCGCACAACCGGACGGAATCCGGACTTCACCTTCTCTAAGCATTTTTGTCTCTCCTTTCAACTGATCGGATTAATTCTTACTTATTAAAATTTGGGCAATCCATCCCCCGAAGACTCGATGTCCTGCTTAAGCTGAACGACTTGAGAAAATGAAAAAGACGCCCCTAAAAAACTCATACTTATCTCAAGTACAAATTTCTTATGAGCACCTTTGCTCTATTCATTATTGTTTTATACATTTAAACTAACATAGAGACTGCCCTACATTCAACTGTTTCAGGCCAAGTATACAATATTAAATTTAGAATGGACATCTCTAAAAGCGTCTTGCTCAGAACTTGAATCGAATTAATCTCAGCCCTTTAGTCTAGGGGTTAATCTCTCAACAATGGCCGTAAATGCCACTGGAAGAGGGATCCCACCTAAATCGTTTATGGAAACCCAGCATCCCCTTTCTCCAAGCGGATTTATTTTTCTAGAATCTAAGCTATATTCTCCATCTAATTCTTTCATTGAGAACGCACACGATGGTCCAGTCTCAAGCGGTTCGGGCAGATTGAGCGAATCGGGACAATCCGGCAGATCGATGATCGCCCAGATCATTTTCCATTGTCGGTGGCTAAAGGTATACCAGATCGGACCATCAAATCTTAAACCTTGCTCGAATTGGTCTCTGACTAAGCTGTCAAATGTCCGCTCAGGTACGGATTGTTGAAAAAGGGCAAAGCACTTACCCAGAGCAGAGGCAGGCAGCTTATCGTCCAACTCACAGAAATGGTCAGGACTTAGTTCCACACCTGGAAACTCCCATAGATCGGCCAATAACCCATTGGAAGGACGTTTCTGCAAATAACACGTATTCCCTCTGCGCAGCACAAAGGTCAAGCGTGTCACCACTTGGCGCTGAGCCTTGGGTTTCTTGACAGGGTAGCGCAGGAAGTCCCCTTGCCAATACCCCTGGCAGCTTTCAGCTAACGGACAACGTACGCAGTCCGGTTTCTTTGGGGTGCAGACCATCGCCCCTAGTTCCATCAAGGCCTGATTAAAGTCCCCCGCTTGAAGAGCCGGTTGCCATAGCATGAGTTGGTCTCTAAAGTGACGATAACTGCGAACAGTTTCCACTGGCTCCGACCAGGCTAAAAGACGAGAAACTACTCGCTTTACATTTCCATCGATAGCAGCTACTCTCTCCCCGAAAGCAATACTGGCAATGGCTCCCGCCGTATAGTCTCCAATCCCCGGAATCTGTAGAAGGTTTTTATAATTTCTAGGCATTTTTCCACCCAATTGTTTGAGAAGATAATTAGCCCCTTCCCACATACGCCGAGCTCGAGAGTAGTATCCCAGCCCACTCCAAATCGTCAGGACATCATCCAGGCTGGCCGTCCCCAGTTGTTCCACGCCGGGAAAGCGCTGGATAAATCGTTCATAATAGGGAATGACCGTCTTAACTTGAGTTTGTTGTAACATAACTTCAGACACCCAAATCCCATAGGGCTCTCCCGTCCTTCGCCATGGCAAATCTCTTTTTTCTACTCCATACCAGCTTAGTAATCGGGTCGAAATAGTCTGATCTTGGGCAATATGTTTTGCACTATCGTACGATGCTGTCATTGTATCTCGCTCCTAAAGTAATAAAGAATAATATTTGCGACTAAGGACCCCACACTGATATTCCACCCCGCCCTATACGCCAGCAGATATCCCAATTCAAGGCCCACTATTGTTGCACCTAGAGCAAAACTGGTCCAATTTAAGTCGTTAAAGGATTGAAAAAAACCTTTATCCGTTTTATAAAATGGAAATGCCACTAAGGTTAAAACTGCAGCAGTTAAGTAAGTAATCAGCAACGCCGAAAAAGGGTTAGCACTTTGAGGTGTGGATTTTTGGCATACGTTGTAAACAATATTCGATGTTACAATAAGTACTATCGGAAAAACATACATAAACATTCATGCACCCTCATTCATCTTAACTAGATTTGCTGTGTCCATCCATCTATTAAACCATGAAAACGAGCGATAAGCCTAGTGCCTTTCGCTCGTTTTGGGCAAAGATAAATAGTAATAATGAACAAGATGGCCCGCAACGCCATTTTTCAGGGTTGGGGCCATCTCCTAACTATTTAATGACACTTTTACCCATGAGGTATTTATCAACTTCCCGTGCGGCAAGCTTTCCTTCTTGGAGAGCCCAGACGATGAGACTCTGACCTCTCCTCATATCGCCGGCGGTGAATACCTTATCCACATTAGTCTCAAAAACCTCATAGTCCGCTTTCACATTGCTGCGGGAGTCTCTATCCAGCTTAAGCTCATTGGCAATCGTATCTTCCGGACCAAGAAATCCCATAGCCAGAAGCACAAGGTCAGCTTTCCATACTTTTTCGCTCCCTGGAACTTCCTGAGGCACCATTCTTCCAGAGGAGTTCTTGACCCAAGCGATTTCTACGGTATGAACTTCAGTGACCTCATCGTTCTCATTTCCCACTAACTTTTGAGTGGATATAAGGTAGTGTCTCGGATCCTTGCCATAGAGGCTTATGGCCTCTTCTTGGCCGTAATCCACAGTAAGTTTCTTAGGCCATTCCGGCCAAGGATTAGACTCTTCTCTTCTCTCGGCAGGCGGTTCAGGCATGATTTCAAATTGGTAGACGCTCTCACAGCCATGCCGTATGGAGGTGGCTACGCAGTCCGT